>JAXEUE010000202.1:0-3735 GCA_034115005.1 Blautia sp. | reverse complement strand
ATAAAAGAAGGAGTGTCAGAAGTCGGCTCATCCGTCCATTTCCGTCATTGAATGGATGAATGCAGAGAAAATCCAGGATGAACATGGGAGTTAACAGCAATTTATCTATTATGTTTTCCTGCCAGGCATTCTGGAACGATTGACATAAAGAATCCATAGCGTCAGCTGTCTGAAAAGCAGGAACGGGAATAAACCTGGCCTTTTGATGCCCTTGTGCATCCGTTTCCGCAATGACGTTATCTGCGTTTTTATAATCTCCGCCAATGGCTCCTGTTGAGTAAGAGTACAGATCTCGGTGGAGCTGCCTGATGACATTAGGGGCAGGGGAAATATAGTCGTGATTTTCATGGATCAAGGCGAGTACTTCACGATATCCGGCAATTTCCTGTTCAGACCGATTGTGCGGTTCCGCTTTTTGGCTGACCAGTGCTTCCAATCGTTTGTTACTGGTGAGGATTCCCTCGATACGGTTGGAAGCCCCTGTACTCTGGATCATGGCAACGTCTACCAGTGTTTTCAGTTTGTCTGTATTCGCTTCCAGAAATAAATCCTGCCGTCCTTTGTGTTCATGGATACAGGTGAGAAGCTGGACGATTTCAGGTGTCAGTAAATTTTGTATTTCCTGCGAGTAGTTAAATGTCCGCATAAAAATCTCCCTCATCTTTCTGTTATCTGCCACATTTTAGCATGGAATGAGGCAGATAACAAGAGGATGAGGCAGATAAGGTGGGAGGAAAGAGAAGAGGGAAGATAAGAAAAAAAACGAATCTTGCAGGAACGGGCTGTATCTTCCGGGAGGATTCCAAGTGGCCGTGGACGATGAAATCTTGTGGAGAAATCCCTTTACTTTCGAAATGAAAGAGGCACTGCTCAACGACAGTGTGAGACGGGAGACTCTGATGAATAAAAAATATATGAAGTTTGTGAAAAATATATTGCACATATTATTTATATGTCCTATACTATTTTTATAAAACGAAAGGGGTGAATACCGTGGCTATAGATAAAAAGAACAATTTTAAACGATTGGCTGAATCAAGAACCAACAAAATCCTCGATAGCCTAGTACTTCTAGGGAACCTTTCGAATACGTCGTATTATGATTATTCAATGGACCAAATTGATGAAATATTTAATGTGATTGAAGAAGAAATGAAGCAACAGAAAATGAGATTTATTGAAAAAGATAAAAAGAGACGAAAAAAATTCAGATTATAGAGCGGGGGATGGTATAATGGGCGAATTACTGACTTGGCGTTTTCCGAACAATAATTATACGAACGAATATGGGTTGGATACTAGCGATATGGAGACATTCAAAAAGAATCCTATTGCGTCTTTAGCACGTGAGATCTGTCAAAACTCTATTGATGCTTCGGATGGGACGAAACCAACTTTAGTCGAATTTCATCTTTTCCATGTACAAAGAGAAAATATCCCTGGCATTGATGAACTTAATGATGAAATAAAGCAATGCTATGCCTATAAAAAAGATTCTGAAAAGGAAGGCAAAGCGTTGTCTCAGATGCTGAAAGCGATCAATAAGAAAGAAATTCCATGCTTGCGTATCAGTGATTTTCATACGACAGGTATTGAGGGTGCTAAAGAAAATTTAAGAGATACGCCTTTTTATAATTTGACCAAAGGTTCTGGCGTCAGTGATAAAGCTGCAGGTAGCGGTGGCTCAAAAGGGATTGGTAAATTTGCCTCTTTTGTTGTGAGCAGTTTCAATACTGTGTTCTATTCTACCCTAGCAAAAGATACTCGTGCATATATTGGTATCAGTAAACTACGGTCTAGACCTTTTGCAAAAGATAAGGATCTTTTAACTATGGGTATTGGATATTATGGTCGAAATGATAAAAATTATCCTATTCTTAGTGATTTTCATTTGGATCCTGATTTTGAACGACAGGAAGGAAAACTGGGGACTGATGTATTTATTATTGGATTTAAAGCTCCTCAAGATTGGCAGGACCAGGTTATCTCTAAAGTATTAGATAGCTTTATGGTTGCCATTGTTAGAGGAGAGTTAGCTATTAAGGTTGGAGATATTGCGGTATCTCAGTCTACTTTAAAAAATGTCTTGCGGGATGATAACTTGCTTAATTCCTGCTCCAAATATGAAAAACGAAGAATTGTATCTCAGTATGAGTTATTGCAGGATGGAGATGGTGTAAGCTCAAAAGAGATTGAAATTAATGGGCAGAATATGGCCACTATTTATTTGAAGAGGTATCCCGCTGAGGAAGCGGATAAAGCGTCTAATCAGTGTGTCATGGTACGCTATCCATATATGCAAATCAAATACCAAAGACTGGGTTCCGCGCATAATTTATCAGGCCTTTGCATTATTGAAAACAATGAACTCAATAAACGGTTACGTGAAACGGAAAACCCTCAACATACTGATTGGGAATTAAGAAGATTGGACGATGATAAAAATCGCAAACGGGAGACGCGGGAAATGAAGAAGATGCTGGAAGAAGGGATCAATGCTTTTGTATTAGAAACGTTAAAGGATCCCAATGCGAAAAGTACTGATCTGGAAGGTGCGGGCGAGTATCTTCCTGTTCAAGATATTGAAGGAAATACACAAAATTTCATTAATACCAATACAATAAGTTTGGTTAGTCAACCGATTAAAAGAGTTAAAAATTATTCTCCTAAAGTAGAAAAAAGCGGGGAAAATGGTGAAGGCTTAGAATTCACTAATGGTTCTGCTGGAGGAAATACTGAAGGCAGAGTACCAAAATCTAAAAAAGACGAAAAACCAGACCCTAGTGATGATACTGATAATCCTCCTTCTCAAGGTGGAATTGATCCTTCTAGAAGAGGTCGGGCCTTAAGAAGAGTTCCTTTGAGTGGTATAAGATTTAAAACGTTGGTTCAAGGACAAAATAATGACCAATATGCTTGCCTTTTTGAAGCTACTTCAGATGTGAAAAATTGCGAATTTGCTATAAAAATGTGGGGAGAAGGAAGCGACCGTTATGATGTTAAGATTGTTAAGGCTTCCGTGAATGGGAAAGAATGCTTGATAAAAGATGGTGTAGTTACTGGCTTTTCTCTTAAAAAGGGAGAACGATACAGAGTCGATTATCAAGTTGAAACCAAAGAGAAATTTGCCAGTGAGGTGATACTCTATGCGTATCGGTAATAAAAATATCCCTTATCCTGTTTTAAATCAGGATAAGACACTAACTGACTATAAACCAGAGGTAGAGTTTAGCCTCACATTTGAAGCACAAAAGGATGGTAATCCCATTATCGAAAATGGTAAAATTCATTTTAAAAATTTGCATTTTCAACTGACTGATACAGACTTGATTTCTTATATTCATGAAGGAAAGCTGAAGGGTGCATTAATCGTGGAATGTTCCGCTTCGCTTTATCGTAAATCCTTTCCAATTACGATGGTACCACAGGACTTGTATGTCGATCTGGATCTGTTCAGTAAGGATGTAATTGTTTCTGCCTATTTGTATGCATGTGAAAATATACCTAATTTTACCAGCCATGAATTTCAGTCTTTATATGAAACTTATACTTGTTCTCTCGATAAGTATGATATTGTTGCTGTTGACGATGGTTCAGCACTTTACAACTTTTACGCCACCTCGGAAGTTGATGAAGCTAGTTTACACAAGGCCTGAACTAAGTCCGTTGGATTTTTTGCGGTTTGGGCCTTAGCGACCAAAGTGCCAAAAAATATTTCACGCTGTATTTGCCAGC
>JAXEUE010000201.1:0-2514 GCA_034115005.1 Blautia sp. | reverse complement strand
GGCCGTTACTTTTCGTCGGAAACGGTGAGAGTCTGCACCGCTTAAAATCATTAATTTAAAATCCAAAACATTGTTTCATACTGACATTGTTTGCTCTCATATCTGCAATTTTCTTATCCTGCATGTCTGCAAATTTCTTAAATTCATAAATACATACTTCTCGTTCTGCTTTCTCAAATTTTATATCCGGGTTACTCAGGAGGAATGCACTGTACAAATCACGCTGGACATACCTGCCTTCAATCTCCTTGCTGCGTTGTGAAAGCGGTACTTTCACAAATTCATCGGTATCATGCCTGTACTGGCTTGCTTTATATGTTGCATTATTAACTTCAGTTACAGAACCATTATTCTGTTCACATTTACGTGTCAGGATGTCTACAAATAATCCCGGGGACTTATCTGTCACTGTTTTTCCATAACGTTTCTTCCTTTTAAACTTATGTATCTTCTTAACTGTTCCGTCCTTCTGTTTTACATCAGATACTTTATCCTGGCGTTCTGTTTTCTTCGAACGTTTGGCAAGGGCTTTGAAATTCATCGGCTCTATGATAAATTTATTAGAGTCTTTCAATAACTCATTGCATAAATGGCAATGAGACTGGCGCGTATATTCCGATTTTACACGATACAGATATCGGAGCCTGAATTCCAGTTTTTTATAAGTGTTTGATTTCTTCCAGGTCTTCTTCCCTTTCTTAACTGTCCCATCCGGGTTATAATTCTGAGGGTTTGAATCCCTTCTGGATGCATCCATGCGCTGAAGTATATCCGCAATCTTTTTATTATAATCATTACATTTTGGGGCCAGTTCCTGGAGGACGACCCTGTCGTCAGAAACTACAGCTACAGAGGAAACCCCCATATCAATACCGGATACGTTTGTTCCGGCATTCTGTATTGTTTTTGGAGCTTCTCCATCAATATAGACTATCAGATAATAATGCCACCCATTTGGAAACGCTTTTCTTTCAATCTCACAATAACTTACCTTACCATTAAGTGCAGATGATATATAAGGAGTATCCGGTATGATACAGGAAAGATTCATTTTATTCCATTCAACACGTCCTGTATTTATGTCAAATTTTGCACCATTTGTATTTGACTTTCCGCCAATTGTATGAAAATCACTGAATTTTTTAAAATGAAGTTCACGACCGTCACCAAAAAGGACTTTTTCTGCTCCTTCCCATACTCTGTCAGCTTCTTTCTGCACCTGCTGAGATGACAGCATATTCTTAAACCTTGCTCCGCATATTTTAAGGTATGATTCAAAACCGGACTTCGTCAGGCCTATGTTTTCACGTATAGTATTCATTTGCTTACCAATTTTAGAAGCTTCCTTCTTCTTTCCTGCCTGAGACAGCTTTCGGTATTGTTCCTTAAGATGCTGATATTCTTTATTCTGGCGTAATCTTGTCATTAAAGCCTTTCCATGCTTTACCATTACATTATGTAAATGGCTCAGTGCATGGAAACGCCTGTTAATTTCATATTCATCTTCTTTTGTTGTGTCAATCTTTAATCTTACTATATACATAATCAAGGCCTCGTCTTCTGTGTATTTATATACCATCGGATAGTCTCAGCGCTTACATCACCTGCACTGCTGATGAAATAAGAACGCGTCCATAAAGATGGCATTGCGGACAGCTGAGAAAATTCTTTCCTTAGCTTTTTAGATGTAGCTCCTTTAATTATTCTTACAGCAGAAGGGATGTCTTGCTGTGGAAGAATACTTATAAACATATGTACATGGTCTATATGGCATTCCATTGCTAAGATTTCAATTCCATGTTTTCTGCAGACTTCTGACGTTAACTCTTTGAATCTCTCCTCTACGCCAGCAATATTAAATATTTTTCTTCTGTACCGTGGGCAGAATACAAGATGAAATCTTAATAATGATACAGTTGTTTTTGTGTGTTTGTAGATATCTAATTCATTCATATCTATAATATGCTAAAAAAATAAAAAAAAGAAAATATTTTTTTAATTTTTTTATTTTTTAGAATTCTTTCATCCCACGGTTAAAACCGTGGGCTTTCTCGCATTCAAATTTTGTAAGGTTCAGGGAAATTATTTTTGCATCTGAAGCATGAAACAGTTTCATTCGTACTTGGATTTCAAACAAAAAAATCGTCAAGAAATCATTCCTGACGATTAGAGGTGTTTTTTAATGAGAGCCGACAACTGGACTTGAACCTGTAACCTACTGATTACGAATCAGTTGCGCTGCCAACTGCGCCATGCCGGCAAAAGAATAAACAGATGGCGGTAAGATTCGAACTTACGATAGCAGAGTTGCAGTCTGCGGCCTTAAACAACTAGGCGACGCCATCACAAAACGGAGTGTAAAGGATTTGAACCTTTGTGCCGCGATATGCGACGCTGGATTAGCAATCCAGTGCAATTAACCTGCTCTGCCAACACTCCAAAACGCCGTCTGAGGGATTCGAACCCACATGCCCTTGCGGACCACGGTTTTCAAGACCGCTGCAATACCATTCT
>JAXEUE010000200.1:0-15173 GCA_034115005.1 Blautia sp. | reverse complement strand
CAGGTTTCCTGGCTCCAGGCTCATCGCTCCTCTCTCCTTCTCATGCTATGGCACAATGGAATCTTCTGAGATTCGCTCCTCTGTTACAGTGACCGGATCGCTCAGGTTTCTCACCTGATTCCCTCTTTCTGTACCGTATCTGATACGGTATCAGCACTTAATATGTTCCATATGGAATTATACTGATATTATAATAACACTTCATATTATCAGTGTCAAGAGCCAAACGAAACAGGGACAGGTTTCTCAACCCTAAAGAGTTAAAGAAATCTGTCCCCAGCTTTTATTATACAAGCCTTCTTACAGAAGTAATAGTTCTGTAGGCTGCATTATTGCTTACCTTGATTCCATCTACAGAATTGGATGCATGAACGATCTGTCCATTTCCCATATAAATGGCAACATGGCTTCCGTAACAGATCAGATCTCCAGGCTGAGCATCAGAATAAGAAACTTCTGTGCCCGCATTCTGCTGTTCATAAGATGTTCTTGGAAGATCTACTCCGAAATTTTTGTATACACTCTGTACAAATCCTGAGCAGTCTGCCCCATTGGTAAGGCTTGTTCCTCCCCATACATAAGGATTACCAACAAACTGTGTTGCATAATCAACTACGGAAGAACCGGAAGATGAACTTCCTGCACTGCTGTCCTGTCCGCTGTAATATTCTCCTTCAGGTACTGTATTATCGGAATCGATCACATTACCATACTCATCATACTCTACACCATCTGAATCTTCATCCTCATAACCCTCATCGGACTGAGCATCATAATATGTATCGTCTCCATCCTCTGATTCAGAATCCTGATCATAATCTTCTGTGTCTGCCTCTTCAGCAGCCGCTGCCCGTGCAGCCTCTTCCTCAGCCTGACGTCTTGCTTCTTCTTCAGCTGCAATCCTCTCAGCCTCCAGTCTGTTAATCTCTGTAGTCTGCTCCGCTAAAAGATTAGCATATTCTTCTGCTTTCTGCTGTGCATATGCAAGTTCATTATCAAAATCTGCAGATGCAGCCTTCTTCTCATCTATCTTACACTGAAGAACATATGACTGATCCTCATATGATTTCTTCATATCTTCCAGATCGGCCTTCTCAGATTCATACCGCTGTTTAATCGCTTTAACCTGTTTAGCAGTATTCTCATATTTTTCAAGGCTTTTTCTATCAAGCTTGTAAGTCTCCTGTGTGTATTCCACCTTTGTAAGAAGATCTGCAAGATTATCTGCATTCATCATCATATTCAGCCATGCATCTTCTCCACCTTTTTCATAAAGGAACTGAATATGTTTCTTAACTGTATTATACTGAGCTTCACATGCGTTCTGAGCTGCAGCAAGGTTCTTTTTGGTTTTGATGATCTCCAGTTCTTTATTGTCTATATCACCTTTCAGGGTATCAATTGTAACCATAGTATTAATAAGATCTGAATCCAGCTGTGCAATCTCACTCTGAAGCTGTGCCTTTGCACTTGCCAGTTCATCCATACGGGAATAAACTGAATCAAGCTGCTGACTGGTCCATGCCTGCTCTTCCCTCAGATCATCTTCCCTAGATGCACTTACAGTGGCAGCCTGAGTCATACTCATCATTATTGCTAAAGTCAGACATACAATTTTTTTCTTCATGAAATCTCACCCTCATAATATTTTTATTGAATAATACGTAATATTTTTGAAACATCTCTTTAATTCTTTTATATATTAACATACCATTACAACAAATGCAAGGGTTATTTCTTATTTGTTTTATATATTTGTAACATTTAGTAATGATTTTGAAATTTATTGTAAAAACACCCTTTGCAGTACTTTCCCATAAATCACAAAAACTGTACACCTCTGTTCCGGTGTACAGTTTCCGCTTCATATATTTAAAAAAACGCACTTAGTTAAAGAGATCTGCAAGAATCTGATCTGCTGTCATATCGAGATATCCGTTGGGATCTGCAAGAGTCTTCCTGTTCCATCTTAAGTAATTTCCTCTTCGAACATAGTTACCACTTGAAGTATGGTAATCATACTTGGTGTAACCTGGATATCTTGACATATATTTTTTGGCAAGAGCAATAGCCTGGCTGGAATAGTCCCCATCAGGGGTAGGAGTTCCTGCTATCTGGCATCCTGCCTGTGGAGTAGAATGTACAATCACAGCACTCTTATCCTTACATTGTCCCAGAATGATCCATGTATGGCCATCATCATATCCTACATCTCCGGGATAGAGTTTCCATTTATTTTTCGAAAGATCTGTCTGAGTAAGAATACTGCCCCAGCCTAAGGATTTATAATAGGGTCCCACTTCCCCGGAAACAACCGTATATCCGGAACCTATTCCGGATTTTGACTGCATAACCTGGTATGCCGACCATCCCACAAATCCTGAACAGTCAAGACCCTTTGCCCTGTTACCATCGCTGAGGTCTCTGTAATTGTTATAATCATAGCTGCTGTTCTGGCTGTCGTACCAGGATTTCCATTTGGGACTGACACCTTTTCTGGTAGAATCGTTCCATCCTCCACCCCATACATAAAGAGCCTGGCCAACAGGCTGAAGTGCCCCTGCCAGATAATTCTTAATTGTCTTAGTTCCTGTGGAGCTGACAGTATTAGTCAGGGCACCGTCAGAGCCGAAAACATATTTCTGGCCATCAATGGTCACATTTCCGGTTGCCATAACACCGGTTTTAGAATCAAAATAATATTTATTGGAACCAATAGTCTTCCATCCTGTTACCATTTTACCGTTACTTGGATTAAAATAATATTTCTTACCGTCTATGCTCTGAAAACCTTCTGCCATTACACCATCCTGATCAAAAAATCTGGCTTCACCATTAGTATTCTTCGCCCATCCCGTAAGCATAAAACAGGCACTGGTAAAATATCTGGTCCTATCTTTACTGTCTGTCAGAAATGTTTTACATGCTGCAATACCGCTATTACTGTAAAAGTAATATTTCTTTCCATTTAAAGTCAGCCATTTGGTCTGCATGAACCCTGTAACAGGATCAAAATATCTCTTATTCCCATTGGAATCTTCCAGCCATCCGGTAAGCATGATACCTGCGCCTTTGCTGAAATAACGTTTCCTCCCCTGGCTGTCCGTTGCCCAGCCTTTCACCTGGACACCGGTGGAAGCATTAAAATAATATTTCTTTCCATCCAGAACCAGCCAGCCCTTCTGTTTGGATCCATTTTGATTTATGTAATATGATTTCCCATCAATAGTAACAAATCCAGTCTTCGTTTCTGCTTTAACTTCTGCAGGAGAATAATACAGCTTAACGCCTGCCACAAAAAACAGCAGGAACAAAAGAATCCCCCATATTTTCAGTTTCCTGTTTTTGTTTTGCATAAATACCTTCCTTTTCTTTCTATTGATTTGTTTTGTGAATCTTTTACAATGTTATTAAGTTTCTGTTAATCTATTATAATTCATTTTTATGTTGCCGTCAACTTCCAAGTAAAAAAATGTTAATTTTACTATGATTGCGAATACAGGTTGTGATTGCGAGAGCATGTAATGCGAAGCAATCAACTTTAATTTAAGGTGATGTCTTCGTCAGCAGACATGTCCGTTTAGACGAGAAAGAATCCTGCTATGCAGGATTCTCCGCCTGCGGCGGGTTGCTTTTGCAACATAATTCCTCTCCGCCGCAGTGCGATCCTGCGCGGAGCGTTTTTTATGTCATAGGAATTCGAAAGCTTCATAGAACAATATGGAGTACTTTCCTATGACATAAAAAAAGCAGGGCTTAAAAACCCTGTCTTTTTTATTCTTTCAACAACAGAAGATTCCGCTTCCCGGACAGCATATACTGCAGGCCAGGTTAGCCAGGCACAGTTTGGTGCAGAACCCATCTCCTGAATCGGGCATGCCTCCAAAAGGATTTTGCATTTCCTGATACCAGGTGCCTCCGCCTTCCATTCTCTGAAGAAGCATACGGTACTGTGTATTATCCGGTTCCAGTCTGACAGCTTCCCGGATATCATTTAATGCATTTACGTTGTTGCCAAGTCCCATATTGGCCATAGAGGATAAGTAATACCACTGGCCATTTCGAGTAGAAAGAGACTGCAGAACATTCATTGCCTCTTTGTAATAACCGCTTTGAATATAATTGGCCGCTGCCTGCCTGCGTATACTCTCTTCATCCTGATAACCACTGTTTTGGGCCTGGCCTGAAAATCCTCCGAATCCTCCATAATTTTCATAGGATGTCCCCTGTTCTCTTTCCTTTAATATCTGTTCATAAGCCTGCTGAACCTGTTTAAATTTCTCTTCAGCCTCTGCTTTATTCGGATTATTGATATTTGCATCCGGATGATATTTCCTGCTCAGCTTTCGATACGCCTTTTTGATTTCCTCATCGGATGCATCCCTGGATACACCCAGTACACTGTATGGATCATTCATTATTTTTCTCCCGTGCTTCTCTCCTCGCTTTGCTGACTGTTTCAAAACGGCACCATATACCGGAATAAAGAATATTTCTCAGAATATCCGTATATTTTATAATTGGAAGCTTTTCAAATTCTCTGCAGGCCTGTGCCATCATCATCATAAGGATTTCCCTCACCTGCTCATCAAATCCTTCTTCCTTATATTTTTCGGAAAAAAGATTGTAATTTCCCTTTTTTACATCATTTTCCACATCATCATAGGCGTCCAGAAGATAAATGAATTTTCCCAGATAGAATCCCATTCTTCTTAATATATCCTCCCAGACATCTTTTTTCCAGGCAAAAATCTCCTCCATAATCCTGCCGAAGCATCCTGCCATTTTGTCCGGATCCTGTTCTCCTGTCTTTTCCATCCTGGAAAGCTGAGATAACAACTGCCTGATTTTCTTTGCTTTGTCACAATATCTGATTCCAAGATCTCTATTCCTTCCCTCAAGCAGTCCTGCATAGCCAAGAGCTGAAATTTTCTTTTCATCCTTCCAGTCATCCATGCATTTATAATAAGTGAGAAGTACATTCATATCCGCCCCGTATTCTGTGGCTGCATTGCATCGAACCGGTTGTTTTCTTACAGGATGAAGTATGCAATGTGTGGAACCTTTCTTCGTAGGCGGTTCATAAAGTCCGCTTAAAAGTATCACCACAAATGTCATATCATACGTAAGGGAAATCTGGCCGGAAATCCCATATTTCTCTCTCAGTTCTCTGCAAAGACCACAGTAAAAGGAACGATAAAGGTCAAAATCCTTAAACTTGATTTCCGGTTTGTTCATTACAACGTAACCAAACATCTTAACTCCTCTTAATAAATTTTACATGACATCTTGGACATTCTATCTCAATTTTACCTTTTCCCCGGGGAATTCTGATCTTCTGTCCACATCCGGGACATGTATAAATATGATGTGTCTTTCTCTGTTGCATCATACTCTTTTCTTTACTGAATTTCAATCTCATATTCTGAGTTTTTGAAAGATATTTCTGATTCTCAGTGTAACGCTTCTGAATATTCCTGGACAAAATCCTGTAATACGTATAAATGATCAAAGCTAATCCCAATGTATTCAGTATCTGGCCTGCTCCGGGCAACGAAACAACAGCCAGTACAGATCCAAGAAGCACACAGAAAAGTGCTGCTCCAAGAGTAAACCTGGCAAACTCATCTACTCCATATCTTCCCTGCATAAATTTATTCAGTTTATCTCTCATTAAGCATCCTCCCTGACCAGAATCTTCTGTATTTCTCCAATATACATAGTGTGGTAGTCTTTTTCAGGATACCATTTTGAATCATTTTCTTTTACATCAAAGCCTTCCGATTTTATCACATCATGGTACATTTTTCTGCAGACCATGATCATATCTGCTTCTTCAATTCCTGTAGTCTGATCTATATAATATGGGGTAAGACCTGCATCTTTAATCTTATCCGTTCCCCTTCCGGACACTGTTCCACAGTAATTTAAAGCTTTTCTGTATTTTTCCCCAAGAAAAGAAAGGGTAAACCTTTCTTCTCTGTCCACAAATTCTTTGGTATATCTCTGGGGACGGATGTATACTGTCACAGCATTTTTACCCCACATGACTCCCATAGCACCCCAGCTTGCAGTCATGGTATTGCATTTTTTCTCATCACCGGCCGTGATCAGAAGCCATTCCTTACCTATTTTTGTAAAAGGATTTAAGATAAGTTCTTCAGGTTTTATCTCTTTGAATTTCATAATATATACCCTCTCTCTTTTTATTTTTTATATAATCTATCTCTCATTGCAAACCTGAAAAATATAAAATTTCAGATAATAGGATTCATCGGCTGACCATAAGACAGGATGATCCGGAGCCTGTGTTCTGTATTCCACCTGTCTGAGTCTCTTATGAACGTTTCTGGCAGCCTGCCCGATGGTTTTTGTAAAAAGTTCATAATCCATAAAATGAGAACATGAACATGTTGCCAGAAATCCCCCATCCTTCACAAGCTTCATCGCACGAAGATTGATTTCTCTGTATCCTTTTACTGCATTCTTCACAGAACTCCGGGATTTGGTAAATGCCGGAGGATCAAGAATAACCACATCGTATTTTTCTCCTTTTTCCTCAAGTTCCGGAAGAAGTTCAAAGACATCCCGGCATATAAACCTGACTCTGTCAGACAGTCCGTTTAATCTTGCGTTCTCTTTTGCCTGATCAACAGCCAGCTGGGAAGCATCCACGCCGATTACCTCTGATGCCCCTGCAATCCCTGCATTTAATGCAAAAGATCCTGTATGGGTAAAACAATCCAGAACTCTTGCCCCTTTGCATAATTTCTGAATTGCAAGCCTGTTATACTTCTGATCCAGGAAAAAGCCTGTTTTCTGTCCGTCTTTCACATCTACCTGATACTTCACGCCATTCTCTTCAATATTAACAAGGGTAGGAAATTCAGGTCCTATAAATCCCTTAACCAGTTCCATTCCTTCCTGAGAACGGACTTTAACATCACTTCTCTCATAAACACCACGGATATTAATTCCATCCTGTGCAAGAATCTTCTTAATAATCTCAACGATGATTGTTTTGAATCGGTCAATTCCAAGGGCCAGTGACTGAACCACAAGAACATCCGAAAATTTATCAACGATCAGGCCGGGCAGAAAATCCGCCTCTGCAAAAATAATTCTGCAGCTTCCCGTATCTACGACTTTCTTACGATACTCCCAGGCATCTCTGATACGCTGTTCAAAAAAGACTTCATCGATTTCTTTCCGTTCATCCCGGGTAAGCAGGCGGACTGATATCTTGGAATTGGTATTAATAAATCCCTTTCCTAAAGGATATCCGTCAAAATCATGGATCAAAACAATATCACCGTTCACAAAACTGCCCATAATCGAATCAATTTCATTGTCAAAAATCCACATACCACCAGATTTAAGAATTCTTCCTTCTCCCTTTTTCAGTGTGACCACTGCCTGACTCATTTTTAACCCTCCCATTACAGTTTAGATTACATTTTATCACACTAATTTCTTTTTTTCCACCCATAACGCAAAGCAGCCTGTGAAATCACGAAAATTTCACAGGCTGTGTTAATTGAAACCTATTTATTCTGCTGTTTCTTCTACATAACCGTCTTCAGCAGCTTCTGTTTCCTCTGCTGCATCTGTCTCACTGGTCTGAACTGTTTCTCCATAAAGTTTCTCAAAGAACTTCATAGTATCACTGTATAGTGTCTGTCTCATCTCATCGGTCTGGTCAATAAGAGACGGATCAGCCTGAACCCCAGGATTGAGACCAAAGATATCTTTCAGAGATTTATCCAGCATATTCAGTTCTGTTGTCATATAAATCTCTGTTCCGTCAGGAACATAGGAATCTGTTCCCTGGGTCAGAATATCCAGGTAAATCTTCTCGACTGTCTTTGTAAGAGTTGCTGCAGGTTCCGCATCCATAACTACGGATACAACAGCATCAGGATCTTCCATTGCAGTCTGGAGAGATGCCTGATCTCCTTCATATTCCCCTTTACAGAAAGTGTCAAACTTATTATACATTGAAAGCTGGTCTTCCGTTAACATAGAAGTGTCCAGAACATCTTCCTGCTGTCCATCAACAGAATCTGACTGTTCTTCTTCAGTATAAACGGAATCATCTATAATTTCATCTCCTGTTTCCTCAGGAACATCTGTCTGAGTCATATCTGAGTCCATACCTGTTTCTTCTTCCAATGTAGGATCCTGAGTAGAACTTGCGATCACATCATCACCCAGAGCGCTGTCATCCACACTGTTCAGGATATCATCCTCATCTGCATCCACGGTAGCATCATCTTCAGCATCCACATTTCCAATTTCTCCGTCACCGGATGTGTTATCATCCACACGCTCAAGAGTTTCCTTAACATCATCATAATTGTAATTCTGCTGAGCGATCTGCTGAAGAAGACCTACGATCTCATCAATCTGGTCTGAACTTAAGCCTACATTATTCTGTTCTGCAATATTCACTACAATATTATAAATATCATCTGCATTCTGCACGTTATCTGCAATTACCTGCATTTTGGCTTTATTGATAACTGTTGTGGCATCATTCTTACCGATATCATCTGCAAGATTACCTGTCACAACCATCTCTTCTGTAGCGATCTGCTTCTTCGTATCGTCCAGTTTCTCTCCCGTTGCCGTCTCATATGCCATCTGAATTCCTGTAAGAGCCCCTGTACCTGAAACTTCAAAAGGACATGCAGCCACAACCTCACAGTTCTTAACGCCTGAAGTGGAAAGTGATGTTGCAATCATATTGCATGTTACCCAGTTCAGATTGGCTGTACGAACCTTGATTCCGCCTGACTGGGTAGGTTTCACATAGGCACAGCTTACTGTTCTGGTTCCGATCTGTTCAAGTGGAACATAGGCACTTAAATGTTCTCTCTCATCCTGGTTGGTGATAGTAAGAATCTGTACCTGACTGCTGTCCACGTTAAAGTACTTCATCATTGTATTCTTCTGTGAATCTGTAAGATCTGCCCCCAGCGTAACAACCTTCATTCCGTCAGCCATTGCAGGCATTGCTGTTCCTGATACTGCCAGACAAGTGCTGCATAATAATACGCCTAATAACTTACTTTTTTTCATAGTAGAACCTCCCTGTATTAATAAAATACGATTGATCTGATTTGTATTTCCATTATAACACAACTCTGATATATTTTGTAATAATAATTGTCCTTTTACGGTTTTAATCCACCAATAAGAATTTTCAGCCCTATAAGGATAAGAATGATTCCGCCGCATCTTTCTGCTCTGGATTTATATTTCATTCCAAAAAGGCTTCCGATTTTAATCCCAACAGCAGAGAAAATAAAAGTAATCACCCCGATAAATGACACCGCCGGAATAATCTGCACTTTCAGGAATGCAAAGGTCACTCCTACAGCAAGCGCGTCAATGCTTGTGGCAACAGCAAGAAGGAACATAGATTTCACATCCATGGCTCCATCCACATCTCCCTCCTCAAATGATTCCTTAAACATACTTCCTCCAATGAAAACAAGAAGCAAAAAAGCAACCCAATGAGCGTATTGGGTAACCATATCTGCAAAATACCTGCCGGCAAAATATCCTATGAGAGGCATACCTGCCTGAAATCCTCCAAACCATACACCCGCTTTGCACATATGCTTTATATTTATTTTTCCAAGAGACAATCCCTTACAGACAGACACTGCAAATGCATCCATGGACAGCCCCACAGCCAGTATAAAAAGCTCCAGAATACTCATATAAATATCTTTCTCCTTATATAGAAATGTTTAAAGTTTCTCCAGTAAGTCCGGAATTTCCCCAAGACTATACACTTCATAATCAGGCGTGATCTCTTCTGCCCGTATGCGGGCAGGATCAAACCATATGGTACGAATCCCTGCATTGATTCCACCCTGAATATCAGAAGTCAGACTGTCCCCAATGATTACGGCACTGTTTTTGTGAAAATCCGGTATCCGGGAAAAACAATACTCAAAATATTTCCTTTCCGGTTTGTTATAGCCTGTCTCCTCTGAAATAAATATTTTATCAAAATATTTTCCTATTCCTGCACTTTCAAGCCGCCCTTTCTGAACGCTTAATGTACCATTTGTAACAAGAAACATCCGGTATCGTCCATAAAGAGAAACAAGAAGATTCTCTGCGCCGTCCACAAAATAATGTCCACAGGCAAGAAGAGTTTCATAACGTCTGGCAGCTTCCTGAGGCGGCCGGGATATACCCAGTTCATCAAAAAGCAGCTGAAACCTTCTTACTTTTACCTGGTCTCTTGTAAGCTTACCCTGCTCCAGCAGCTTCCACTGGGCATTATTCAACTCGCTGTACCGTCTCAGCACATACTCAGATAATTCAATATGAAATTCCTCAAGAGTCCTGGTGACAGCTATCCTTTCAGCTTTACTGAAATCCAAAAGTGTATTATCCAAATCAAAAAAAACTGTCTCGATCATTCTTTTTTCCCCATTTTTCTTCCTATTATATAAAATTCTTTCTCCTGAGTAAACAAATGTTTCGATTTTTATTAAAAATTAAATTTTATATTGTTATGGTAAAATACCATAAAAAGTGATATAATAAAAATAATTACACAGCAGAGTAATATTTTTGCCGTAATCAGCAGACAGTAATATTGAGAGGATGGTGCTACTATGAATGTTAAAATTGAAGATTTATTATCAGCATTAAAGAAAAAGGAAGAAGAAAAAGACAAAAATACAGTCCTCTGGGTACTTGCAATTATCGGTGCAGTAGCAGCAGTTGTTGGTATTGCCTTTGCAGTATACCGTTTCTTTTCACCTGATTATCTGGAAGACTATGAAGAAGATTTTGACGATGATTTCGATGATTATTTTGAGGATGAAGAAGAATAAATTTCGGTTTTCTATCTGTCTGAACAGGAAAGATCATATAATAGCTCCGGCTTATACCGGAGCTATTTTTGATGAAAATACGGAGGTACTATGAAAAAAGGCGATATATATGAAGGTATAATTGAAAAAGTTGATTTTCCCAATAAGGGAATTGTCTTGGCAGATGACCAGAAAGTTATAGTCAAAAATGGAATTCCGGGGCAGAAAATACGATTCGTGATCAATAAAAAACACTCCGGACGTACTGAGGGGCGCCTTCTGGAAGTTCTTGAGAAATCTCCTCTGGAGACAAGAGATCCTGTGTGCAGTGTTTTTCCTGACTGCGGAGGATGTATGTACCAGACTATGTCCTATGAAAGCCAGCTTAATATGAAGGAAAAGCAGATTCGACAAATACTGGACACTGCTCTGAAAGGCCAGACTTATCAATGGGATGGTATTTACGGAAGCCCTGTGGAATTTCAATACAGAAATAAAATGGAATTTTCTTTCGGCGATGCATATAAAGATGGGCCTCTGACCCTGGGACTTCACAAAAAAGGAAGCACATATGATGTTTTAAATGCTTCTGACTGCGGACTTGTCCATAAAGATATGAACATAATAGTCTCCTGCGTGCAGAATTACTTTCTGCAAAGAAATGTCTCCTATTATAAAAAGCTGCAGCATACCGGTTATCTGCGGCATCTCCTTCTCCGCCGGAGTATGACCACAGGGGAAATACTGATCCACATTATAACCACCAGTCAGGAAGAACACGATCTTACACCATTGAAGGATGAACTCCTTTCTCTTCCTCTTGAAGGAAAAATTGCAGGAATTATGCATATTATAAATGATTCTCTGTCTGATGTGGTTCAAAGTGACGAAACAAGAATCCTTTATGGTCAGGACTTTTTTTACGAAACACTCCTTGGACTTCATTTTAAAGTCAGTACCTTTTCATTTTTTCAGCCAAATTCTCTGGCTGCGGAAATTCTCTATTCAATTGTCCGAAAATACATTGGGGATACAAAAGATAAAACTGTATTTGATCTGTACAGCGGAACAGGAACTATTTCTCAGCTGGCAGCCCCTGTAGCAAAAGAAGTGGTCGGTGTGGAGATTGTAGAAGAAGCAGTAAAAGCAGCCCGGGAAAATGCAGCATTAAATGGCCTTGGCAACTGCCATTTTATTGCCGGTGATGTTCTGAAAGTCCTGGATCAGCTTTCCCAGAAACCGGATATGATCATTCTGGATCCGCCAAGAGATGGCATACACCCGAAAGCTCTGCCAAGGATTCTCTCCTACGGAGCAGACCATATTGTATATGTTTCATGCAAAGCCACCAGCCTGGCAAGAGACCTGCCTGCCTTTTTTTCTGCCGGTTACCATATGGAAAGGGCCTGCTGTGTAGATCAGTTCTGCCAGACAGTGCATGTGGAGACGGTGGTACTGCTTTCCCACAAAAAGCCAGACGGACATATCAACGTAAAAGTTGAGTTTGGCGAAGGTGAGGGAAAAGTTCCGCTTGATAATATCGCTAAAAGAGCCGAAGAATACAAGCCCAAGGAACGAGTGACCTACAAAATGATAAAGGAGTACATAGAAGCTAAATATGGCTTCAAAGTACATACTGCATATATCGCAGAGGTAAAGAGAGATTTAGGATTGCCGATGTATGATGCTCCTAATGCGGTAGAAGAATTGAAACAGCCGAGGAAGCATCCGACAGCGGAGAAAGTGGAAGCGATAAAGGATGCATTGAAGCATTTTGAAGTGATTTAATAATGATGAGCGTATCATTAAAAATAGTGGTACGCTTTTCTTTAAAATATTTGGGAAGCAATATATAAGTGCTGAATATGCTTGAAAGGAGGAAAATGGAGTGAACCGTATTACAGAAATAACAAAGCGAGATATTTTAGATTTATTTCAGAATGGATTAGAGATAGACGAATTTTTTCAAACCCGAACCGTTACTTACAATTATTATGGTCGCCTTGAAGAAATAGATTTTCTTAAAAGATTATATGATTTAGAGAGAATGCCAAGTTTTGATTCAAGATTTGCAAATGCAGAACAGGATATTTGGCAACATACAGTGAATAATGATGATTATCCATACTGCTGGGTTTTTGAAGACAAAAGATTCAATTTACAAGATGGTAGCGATGAAGTATATTTAAAATTTCTTTGTGAAGTATTTCACCCTGCTGTTCGATATGATAAGGGATACTGGAAAGAATTTTTAGTGGCAATTAACAAGCTATTACAAAATGACGGTTATGAGATTTACCCTGCTGAGAAAATATCCAATCGTGATGTTTATGGATGGAGAATATATCAGCAAGAAGATAATACGTTGTTTATTCCATATTCTCAACGAAATGCAAAGGACATAAAAGCAAAAAAGATAGTATTGTCCATAAAGCGGAAAGCGAGAAATCAAATTTATCAGTTTCTGGAGCGATATAATATCGTATATCAAGCGACTGACGAAACGGGATGGAATTATAATACAACAGTAGCTGAGGATGTTTTCAATGAAATAAGGCAATTTTATGTGCCAAAGTGTTATAATGATAAAAAAGAATATGTTGAAACTGCTGATTTGCAAGCATTCATACTTTCTAATTCTCCATTTTGCGTGTTGGACGCAATAGAGTTTTTTGCGAAACATAGTATCTCAGATGACTTTGAACCACAGATTAATGCTATATTAAAACTGAATGAGATACCGTTTCAGCTTTCCAAGGGGAAGCTAATGAATACATTTGATACCCAGATAAATAAAAATTCATTAGTGTCTGTTCAAGAAGTAGGACTGAAAGAGTTATTACAAGAGGCTTCAAAATATTATGATGAAAACAATTTGCAAATTGCAGTGGAGAAACTTTGGGATGCATTTGAGAGACTAAAGACATATTACTGCTCATCGACTGTAGATAAGAAGAAATCGGTTAATAAGATTATAATGGATATGGGTAATAATCAACAGCCGTTTTTAGAATTATTTGAAAAGGAATTTCATGAGCTTACCATACTTGGCAATAATTTTAGAATTCGACACCATGAAACAACAAAAACGGATATTCAGGATAAAAGGCATTATGAATATTTTTATAAACGTTGCCTGTCTTTAATTTCAACCGCAATCCAGTATTTAGATGGAAGAAATTTATGATAGGAATGAGTTTTTATCAAAATCTCCCATTTATAGATTTGTATATTATTTTTCCGAAACTTATAATGAAGCTAAAGATGTGGAGGTGTGCTTATGAGAGAGAATTTTAATCATCTGTATTTGGATAGCCACGAAAGAAAACTTTTAATACATAGTCTGGTAGAGTTAAAAAATCAACTTATTCAGCAAGGCAGATATACGGATTGTATTGACGAGCTTATTTTTAAGGTCATAAATGCACCGTCCAAGAGAATGAAAATTGAATATGTCTAAGGCAGATTACAAAGCCGCTTATTCTTATTGATTTTAAGAGTAGGCGGCTTTTTTGCGTTCTCTGGTACTGTTTACATAGCCACCTTGACAAAGTGGCTAAATCTATGCGAAAGGAGGACGCATCTATGTCAAATTGCAAAGTGATTGCTCTGACTAACCAGAAAGGCGGTGTCGGAAAAACAACCACAGCAGTCAATCTGGGTGTAAGTCTGGTGCAACAGGGTAAAAAAGTCCTGCTGATTGATGCCGACGCACAGGCAAATCTCACGATGGCTCTGGGTTATAACAGACCAGACGATATTCCCATAACGCTCTCTACTGTGATGCAGAACATCATAGACGATACAACGCTTGATGTTTCAAAGGGTATTATCCACCACAACGAGGGCGTTGACCTGCTTCCGTCAAACATTGAGATGTCGGGCTTTGAAGTAAGGCTAATCAATGCAATGAGCCGTGAGCGTGTGCTGAAAACCTATGTCAATGAGGTTAAAAAGAATTACGACTATGTGCTTATTGATTGTATGCCGAGCTTAGGTATGATAACCATCAATGCTCTGGCGGCGGCTGACAGCGTGATTATCCCGACACAGCCCCACTATCTCTCGGCTAAAGGTCTGGAGCTTTTGCTTCGCTCCGTATCAATGGTCAAGCGGCAAATCAATCCCAAGCTGCGGATAGACGGTATCTTAATGACTATGGTAATGCCCCGTACCAACATTTCTAAGGAGATTACGGCAACGGTCAAAAGTGCATACGGTCAGAAAATCAAGGTATTTGATACCGAGATACCTCATTCTATCCGTGCGGTGGAAGCTACCGCAGAGGGCAAAAGTATCTTTGCCTACGACAAAAGCGGCAAGGTTGCCGCA
>JAXEUE010000199.1:0-6234 GCA_034115005.1 Blautia sp. | reverse complement strand
CGTATCTTTGCCGGAAGAAATCGCGACGTCATGTGTGCCGATGACTTGGGATCCAGTCATATTCGTATTCCCGCCTGCGGTGATCTGCACGGCATCTACTCTATCATTTATTTATAGCTTCAGTGTCTGCAGCTTTCTCATCTTTCTTTGCAAGCTCTTCTGCTTTCTTAAGAATTCGATCATGAATCTTCTGTTCCGGAAGGCAATCAAGGATATAGATACCGCCAAGCTCATCCAGATAGATTTCAAGATCACGCATCCTTTCAGATGACACTGGAATGCCTCTATTCTGCGCATCAATCACGGCTTGAATAAACGGACGGAGGACCTCCGGATTATTTGATGTATTCCGCTCCAGAATATCCACAATAAATCTGGCATTCTGCGTCACAAACCGTGTCAGATGATACGGATCAGAATCTGTCTTATCATAGGTAAGCCGTCCCGTCCACCAAAGACGCGACATGGCATTCCGTGTAAGCGACCGTCTAGCTCCAAATCCGAAGAAATAATGCTGAAGAATATTCTCTTTCGAATGGTTCTTCTTTACTTTCCATCTATACTGCACGTACGTCCAGAACGGACCAAGGCAGAGGGCAGACCAAAGCCGTTCATCAGATGCTTGGGAATCAGATAGAAATTGGAAAGCATTATACACTGCCTGAACATTTACCGGGTCCGTCTTATCCGGCGGAACATCGTTACTCATATCAAGCGAAACCTGTGGCATCGGAAACTTGGAATCTGAAAAGATGTTCCGACCAAGCTCCTTTTGAAGCCAGGTATTATCATCTTCAGCAAAGTGATCCTCAAAGGAACTCACATTGTTTTTAACAGTATTCATATCATCTGTCTTTAAAAATGGCATCATCATACGACGCTGCCTCCTTCCGTTCCTTCACCGCCGGACAGCTCTGCAAATGCGCTCGGAAGCGGACTCCCGATTAGCTTCTGAGCAAGTTCCATAGAATCCATGCCGGAAAGGCCGCTTTCCACATCACAGTTAAACTCTTTTGATAAAACGTGTTTAATTGAGCGGAACCATCCACAATCTATTTCTCGGCGGTTCATCTCCTCACTGTCCCACCGCTTCATCTCCTCAATCGCAAAGACCAATGCTGGAACGATTGTCAGCGCGTTCAGTACCGGTTCAAACTTCGGATTCTGCGACAGCGACTTATAACTGTAATAGTCATTAAACGGCAGCTGAATCACAATCTTATCCCCGTTCCCATCGACTTTCATCTCTTTAATGGTTTCATCCGTATTCTGCACGATTGAAAAAATCGAAGGTGTATTGGCAAGATCGTCGATACTGTCAGAAACATCTGCGTCCACTTGCTGTCCTACAGCAAGTATGCATCCTTCTTCAATATCGAAAGTCATGCCTTTATAATCATCATCAAAATCTGTGCTGGAATAGGATGTGATATCTTTCGTTGCTACTATAAACGGACAAATCTGGACGATATTCTTTACCTCATGGTTGGACAGCACATAAGGTAAAGAGAATTTATCCGTACGGATTACCTTGCGGAAGCCAGTCTGCGAGCACTCCAGATGATATACAAATGAAGCTTTTCTGCTCCGCACAAGACCAAGAAGTTCCTTATTTGTAAGAGTCGCCTCAAACACGAGTTTCGTATCGAAACCGTCCTTTACTTGCGTGATTTTTACATCAAAGGCATGCTTATCTTTGTAATCATCCAGAAAATACGCAAGCACGGGATAAGGATACATTTTATACCGTATGTCCATAACCTTTTACCTCCATGCTACAGTAGTCTCCGCCGAAATCCAGTTTCAGATTGATTTTAAGTGGTTTTCCTGCTTCAAATGTAAGACCTGTAATCCGATTTTGTTCCACTTTGAGCGGCGTTCCATCGGAAAGAGATGCTGACACCGCATCTGTACTGTAATCCCCGGATTCTGCTGCGATAAACACTTCAAGATACCCATTGGCAGCAGATACTGCCGGTGTATAGAAAATCTGATACTCACCCGTCTTACGGCTCTTACATACAGCTCTCTTTTTGGACGGTCGGATATAAACAATTTTCTGTTTATGATCAACCGGATGCGTACCAGGGCCAGGTCCTCCATCGGAACCGCCGCCACCACTACCGTTGCCGTTTCCACTACCACGTCCGCTGCCTTCGCCGGGAAGGCCAATCGACGTTTCGTTCCCTTTTGGATCATTTTCGCCAGCTTTTACGCCGGTATCCGGATTCTCCGAAGACGCACCAGAATCAGCAGGCGGTCTTACTGTCCGGGGTGTCAGTGTGACCGCACGGATCACATCTGTCAGCGTTTCTTCACGATTTTCCTGTTTTCCTTCATCCTCTGCCGCAAGATACTGTCCAACAGCCGGATCAAGAGGAGCTCCGCCGCCCTCCTTTTTTTGCTTATTAAAGCAACTGCGAATAAAGCCATACAGCTTTTGTGTTATTTTTATTGCCTTTTTCTTATCATCCGCCCGGTCGGTTTCCCACTTTGTATGCTGTGGATTCTCCAGAGAGCGCAGAAACGTATTCAGAGCATCTCCTTCAATGTACATAATTCCAGCGAAAGGAATGATGTTGCTAATGTAGCCCCGATCCATGATTTTCATGCCGGTACCTCTTACAAGCGCAACACGGTGCCACAGACCAGGGGAAATCAAAATCTTCAGACGAGCGGTTCCCAAGTCATCCACATCCAGTTGATACCATGGACAGTTTTTCTCATCTGCACAGAGTACCTGATAATACTCATCTGCATGTTCTTTAAATTTGTCCTTGTACTGCTCCATCAGCTTTGGAAGATGTTTTTTGCTAATCTCAATACCTTCAATTCTTACAATCAACCTGCCGGAAAAAACAGCATATAAGAATCCGTCAAGTACAGAAACTACCATCTGAGCAACCCAGTCTTCATCTGGATCAAAGCCAAGGATATAAATATCTGTACCGCTCATACCATCCGGACGCATGAACTTAGGATCAAGAAAGATCTGGTCCTTTACCGGCATGTTCTTCTCAAGACCGTAAAAACCTGTTCCCTGCGTTACTGTGCCATTATCCTTCTTAAAACTTGTCAGACGAGCAACACCTTGATATGCCTTTATTCCGTCCTTATCAAGTGTAGAATAAAACACAGTACGGAAAGCTGAGCAGGCAAATGGTGCAAATTTGCCAATGCCAAAGGAACCACCTGCTGTTCCGGATTTATCTGATGCACCGGTTGACTTTGTTAGATTACACCAAGGAGAATTATAATCCTGAGCAGATCCGGTCAAGCCGGACGTATGAAAATCACTAATGCGGAGACAGCGGATATATTCCTTTTTTCCTGCCTTCTGCGCATTCTTAAAGAAATTCACAGCCTTCTGGCTGTGTTGCACACTCCAGAATTCTTCTGCACGGTGAAACGCGTCCATCAGCTGATCAAAATGAGGAACTGCGTCCCTTTTAATCTGAAACGTCTGGAATTCAACATTGACAGGCTGATTATCAACGCCAGCATCAATCGAGTTCTGACAGATTTCTCTGGCGAGGGACTTCATTGGCGTCCCTTTAAACGTTTCAACACCTGAGTCCGCAATGCCGAAGATCTGGCCATAATCATTCGAAGGAAAGCGCCATTCATCTTTCCAAAGTTTGAATTCTTCCATGTTTCCTCCTCTTAGAATTACTTCTTAAGCGAGAATTTTGTGTTTTTTTCCGTATCTTGCGCACTGAATTTCTTTTTGGCATCCTTTACAGCATTCTCAATCGCACTGAAAATCTGATTTACATCAGAAGTTGTATACTCATAAATATTGGAATTCGAACAGTTTCCCAGTAACTCAACCATGTTCAAAATTTTATTTGTACGTGCTTCTGCAATGCGTACAAACTTATCCCTTTTCGATTCTGTTTTCTTATCAGCCATTATAAATTCCTCCTGTATAATATTTTCTGTTACGTTCATAATAAACTTCTCAGTCTATTTTGTCAATATTATTTTAAAATTATTTTGCAAATATTTTTATTATTCCTCATCTATTCATTTTTTAAATCAATTTAAGTACATGAATATGCATTAAGCTATTTTTATATTATATTCATATACGTCCCTATGTTTTTCAATATACTATCACTTCAAAAACATAAAACCGTGAATCTAAGGAATTTAAAGCTGCCTCAGACTCACGGTCCTAGTCTATATTCTTTTCACATTTCGACATCCAGTAAGTTGGATTAGGTATGGTAAGACCTTTTTACCTGCGTCCCTTTCTCAGCCATGAAAATATTCTCCGACAAAAATGAAACTCTGGCTTTGTATCTTTTAAGCAAGCAAGCTACATATTCCCATGCTGCTATTCCAGCGTCATTTCATCCATTTTTCTTTCCCTTTTTCGGCTTTGTCTTCTGATCTCCGTCCATATTCGGCTCAATCCATGGGTATTCCTCACCTGCAAAGCTGTCCAGCACAGCTTTAGTCACAATCCGCGATAATTCGCAAGGTACTGCCATGCCGATCTGGCGGCGCACAGAGGAATATTTCCCCGTAAACGTATAAGTGTCAGGGAAAGTCTGAATACGTGCTCTCTCTCGATTTGTGAGTTCCCTAGCGCCATCCCAATAGTATCCCCAGGTTCCCCCTCCACCATTCGCTGTGATAGTATAACCCGGCTTATCAGGACGCAGCTTCCGGTAAATCTGAGAAAAGCTGTAATGCTCCTTGATGCGGTATTCATCCGGAAAATCCGGATTTTTCATCGCCTGCCAGATATTCTGCCCGGGAAGCGTGTGCTCAAGTTTCCCAATTACTCTCTGCGTCAGCTTCTTTACATCATTATTCGAAGCCCATTCCGGAATATCAGCTAAAGCATGTCCTGCCGTTACGTCAATATTCTTATACGGCTCCGGACTCGGCACATGAAACTCCACAGGAAGATCACCCCGTATGCCAACGATAATATATCTGTGCCGAATCTGTGGAACACCATACTCCTCGGCTTTATACAGATGAACCGTAAGCTTATAGCCACTCTCTTCCATATCCGTAAGAATCTGCTTGAAATCATTGGTTCCAGCAGTGCGAATACCAGAGACATTCTCCGCAATAAACCATAACGGCTTAAACGTACGAAGAACTTCAATTCCATACCAGTAAAGCCTTCCGAACTTCTCGTTCTCCATTCCCTGATGCTCGCCGATACTTGAAAATGAATTGCATGGAAATCCATAAGCAAAAGCATTGATTGGAGCAAGTTTCTGGATATTAAGACTGCGGACATCTTTACAAATCACGCTGTCCGGGTTCTCCGGGCAGATATTGTTCCGATAAGTAGCGCAGGTATCTGGGTCTACATCGTTTGCCCAGACATGCTGCACGTCTAAAAGGCCATTTCTGCTATGAGCGTGAAGGGCTCCGTAAGCAAGACCACCTGGGCCACAGTAAAGCTCTCCCAGACGAAATGTATATTTCGTATCAAAGTAAGCCATTATCTATCCTCTTTCTCTACGCAGTACTGATCCACCCAGTCTTTAATTACACCAGATACGCTCTTTCCAATGGAAGCTGCATACATCTTTAGCCTCCGATGATCTGATCTATTCATAGATATACAGACAGATACCTTCCTATCTTTTGCAATAGAAGATGGAAAAGCTGGCTGATGTATTTTGTCTGCCATAATAATTACCTCAATATCGATAACTTCTCTCGAAAATTCCAAGCCATATATTTATATAGTTTCTATATAGAATAATAACACAAGCAGCTGGATTTTGCAGCAGAAATTTCCCCACTAATAACTACTCCAGCAGGATTCGCCGAGGCTGTTATACATAAATTACTAATTCAACTTTCCCACCTGAAAAAGCTGGCTAAAACTCAATAAAATCCGGGAATTTCTTCTATCAAACAGGCTTTTTGACATTTTAAGAATATGGGAGTGGTAGGTCAGGCGATCTACCAATGCCACAACCAGTGTGGCATCCTTGAACATCTCAGGCCATTTGGAAAACTCAAGATTGGTCGTAATCATATAGTGCTTATAGATTATGGCTGGCATTAGGAGCTGATATTATTCCTTTAGGAACTGGCATTATAGGAAGATCTATTGTAAGCGCAAAATAAAATGATGGATTTTATCTATCCATTGGAAATGAGATAATACCTACAAGTTCAACGACTGGAGGTATTACTCATGGATATTCAACTAACTGCCGACCGGGTTTACCTGGCCGGCGGCTACACGGACAT
>JAXEUE010000198.1:0-3255 GCA_034115005.1 Blautia sp. | reverse complement strand
CCTTCTTCAGCACATTTAAATGATAGGAAATGGTTGCCCCGGTCATATTGAAATGACTCCCGATCTCCCCGGCAGAAAGCCTGCCGTTTTTTAACAGCTGAAGAATTTCTCTGCGGCAGGGATCGTCCAGCGCTTTAAATGTTTCCGCAAAGGACATACACTCACCTCTTCTTATTAGTATTTAGAATTTTATCTAAATATATTATATCTCATAACCTGGAATTGTCAACAAATTTATGGAATCACACACAAGTATTGCACACACAATTCAGAAACAGTATAATAAAATCATTGGATGCCAAAAAGGATGACAGGAGGAAAATTTAAAATACCTTACGATGAAATATCATTTTATTGTTAATTCAAAGGCCTCCTCTGGTAAGGGGAGAAAGATATGGAAACAGGTACATAGAATTCTTGAAGAAGAAAACGCAGATTATCTGGCATATTTTCCGAAAAGCAAAAGAGAAACAGTGGCTCTTGTCAGGAAACTGACTTCCCAGGGAGACTGCCATCTGGTGGTAGTGGGAGGAGACGGAACCCTGAATCTGGTTCTGCAGGGAATCCGTTCCTTTGAACATACCAGGCTTTCCTGCATCCGGGCAGGATCGGGAAATGACTTTGCCAAAAATATGAACCTGGAAAAAGATCTGCAGAAAAGTCTTTCTCATCTGTTGCACCATCCAGAAGAAAGAATTCTGGACTATGGGGTTGAGACTCTTTTTCCTGCAGATGATGACCATAAAGAACCACTCAAACGCCGTTTCCTTATCAGCAGCGGTGTTGGATACGACGCAGACATATGCTATGAAGCTTCCAAAAGCCGTCTGAAAACTGCCCTGAACCATTTGAATCTGGGTAAGGCCGTCTATTTTCTGATTGGAATGAAGCTGATTTTTACAAAGAAATGCAGCAAGGCAGTTCTTAAGGTGGACGACCAGAACCCACAGTTGATTCCGGAACTTTTTTTCCTGACAGGAATGATTCATCCATGCGAAGGCGGAGGCTTTGCCTTCTGCCCGGATGCCAGCTGTACAGATGGTATGCTGGACTTATGCCTGGTGGAATCCATGTCAAAATCAAAGCTAATGCTGGCTGTCTGCCTTGTATTTTTCCGCAGGCACAATCTGCTGAAGAAAATACATGGATTCCAGTGCAGAAAAATGACGCTGATTCTGGATAACCCTCAGTGTTTCCACCATGACGGGGATACTCCATTCTGGATCAGAAGAGTAGATATGGAATGTAAGAAGGGACTTCGTTTCGTGGAATAAAGGGGAGCGGGAAAATGCGTTATTTAAAACCACATTATTATGATAAATTTCAGTGCCTGGCTGACCAGTGTCCGGATACCTGCTGTGCTGGATGGCAGATTGTGATTGATGATGATTCTCTGGAAAAATATGAAAAAGCAAAAGGGGCTTTTGGAAGCCGTCTTAGAAATTCTATTGACTGGCAGGAGGGTGTGTTTGATCAGTATGACGGACGGTGCAGTTTCCTGAACGAACAGAATCTCTGTGATATTTACCAGGAACTTGGCAAAGATGCTCTGTGCGATACATGCCGGATGTATCCCCGGCATATTGAAGAGTACGACGGGCTTCGCGAATTATCCCTTACACTTTCCTGTCCTGTGGCTGCACAAATTATACTTGGCTGCAAAGAGAAAGTTCAATTCCTGGAATCCTTCACAGAAGAAGACGACGATTTCGAGGAGTTTGATTTCCTTTTGTTTTCTCAGCTGGAAGATGCCAGAGACGTAATCTTTAAGATACTGCAAAACAGGAACTTGGATCTGCCAAACCGTATCAGGGCAGTCTGTTCACTGTCAGAAGAATTTCAAACATGCATTGATGAAGAAAGAGCTTATGATATTGACGATCTGCTCAGAAAATATTCAGAAAATCCGAATGTCTTTGCACAATATGAGCCTTCTTACGAGTCCCGTCTGAAAGAATGGACACTTCTGAACCGTCTGGAAAGGCTTCGTCCTGAATGGACAGATGTTCTTTTAAACTGCAGGGAACTTCTGTATTCTGGCGGCAAAGAACAATACGAACGCATCTACCGGGAATTTCAATGTACGTGCGGATTTGAAAGCAGCCAGAAAGAAAGCTGGTCCATTATGGGTGAACAGCTCATGATGTTTTTTATTTATACTTATTTCTGTGGTGCTGTCTACGATGATATGGTCACTTCAAAAACAGGTATTGCTGTCTTTTCCTGCACGTGGATCCAGGAACTTGTTATGGCACGATGGCTGGAAAATGGAAAGGAAGTTGACTTTTCCGATGTAACGGAAATCGCCTGGCGGTATGCAAGAGAGGTAGAGCATTCCGACCTGAATCTGGATATGCTGGAAGAATGGCTGTGGAAATCCTTGACAAAAGCATAAGCAGCGAGTAATATTACTCAATAAAAAATCACCAGGGAGGAATTATTATGAAAAAAACATTAGTTGCATGTCTTTTATCTGTAAGTATGGTATTCTCTGCAAGCAGCCTTGCATTTGCAGAAGAAACCACGGAAGCTGAGACTACTGAGACTACTGAAACTGAGACCACTGAAGCTGCTGAAACTGACAATTCCCAGAATGCCGGTTATCTCACAGACTGTTTTGATCCAGATGGCCCTATTCTTTTAGAGGGAGCTATGGAAATGGAAACTTCCTATATGATGGATGCTCTTGAGAATGCAGAGGAATCCTATGTGGGACCATTTTACTGTGTGTCCGGAACATACAAGGATTTTCCTGTTGTTGTTCTCAGAACAGAGCAGGGAGAAGCAAATGCTGCTGCATCAACAGCCCTTGCAATTGAGAAATTCCATCCATGTGCAGTGATCAATCAGGGAACAAGCGGTGGCCATGATCCAGAGCTTCATACTGGTGATATCGTAATCGGTAAAACTACAGAAGCAGCAAACGCATGGAAAAGTACACCTTCAGCAGAGGGTGAAGGTGTTGACTATAAAGCAATTGAAATGCAGGGTGTATACAGCTATGATGCAAGTGCCGGTGAATTTACACAGAAAACTGCCTATCCATGTGACGAATCTCTGTTAAAAGCCGCACAGGAGGTAAAAGATACTTATACAGACGGCCAGATTGTAGAGGGTGTAATCTCCACCAGTGATGAGTGGAATAATCAGGCAGACCGTATGATTTTCCTTCATGAACTGACAGGATCTTCCTGCGAGGAAATGGAATCCAATATTGTAGCACAGATCTGCACAAGTTACGGAATCCCATTTATT
>JAXEUE010000197.1:0-3172 GCA_034115005.1 Blautia sp. | reverse complement strand
TTAGGACTGCCAGACGGGCTTCTTGGTTCTGCATGGCCGAAAATCTATCAGGATCTGATGGTCCCCGTTTCTTACGCAGGGATTATTTCAACAATTATTTCTGCCGGAACTGTGATTTCCAGCCTTATGTGTGACAGGATTACATATAAACTGGGTACAGGAAAAGTGACGGCAATCAGTGTATTGATGACTGCTGTGGCATTACTGGGATTTTCTTCCTGTAATGCTTTCTGGATGTTATGCCTGTGGGCAGTTCCCTACGGTCTTGGTGCCGGAAGTGTGGATGCAAGTTTAAATAATTATGTTGCGTTACATTATGCAAGCAGGCATATGAGCTGGCTGCACTGTATGTGGGGAGTAGGTGCTGCAGTTGGTCCTTATATTATGGGTTATGTATTGTCCGGTAACAAACCATGGACCCTGGGTTATCGGACAATTGGACTGATCCAGATTGTTTTAACCATGATTTTGTTTCTGAGCCTTCCCCTTTGGAAAGAACGCAGAAGCAGTAATGCCGGGAATCAGGAAAGCAGTGCAAAGCCTCTGACTCTTTCTAAGGTATTTAAAATACCCGGGGCAAAAGAAGTTATGGTTACATTTTTTTGCTATTGCGCACTGGAGCAGACGGCGTCCCTCTGGGCAAGCTCATATCTTTCCATATATAAAGGGGTTCCGGTGGAAACAGCAGCATTTTTTGCCAGTTTATTTTTTGTCGGCATTACTGCAGGGCGGCTTTTAAATGGTTTTCTGACCTTGAAATTCAGTGACAGGCAGCTGATCAGAGGAGGAGAGATTATAATCCTGGCAGGCATTGCTGCCATGCTTCTTCCCTTGGGAAAAACGGCATCACTTACAGGACTTATTATGATGGGATTTGGCTGTGCACCCATTTATCCATGCCTGATCCATTCTACTCCAGAGTATTTTGGAGAAGACAAATCTCAGTCACTGATCGGCATTCAGATGGCCAGTGCTTATATTGGAATCTGTCTGATGCCGCCTTTGTTTGGTCTGATCGCAGATTATATCAATGTTGCACTGCTGCCTGAATTTATTTTGATTTTGATGATTGTAATGGCAGTTATGCACGAGATATTGCTTAGAAAAGTAGACCTGAAAAAGTAAGGAATTGGAGGAAAAAACAGAATATGAAATTCATTTTAATTCCTGATTCTTTTAAAGGCACCTTAAGTTCCTTTCGTATCTGCCAGATTATGGAAGAACAGATTTATAAATATTTTCCGGACAGTACCTTTATATCTGTGCCTGTAGCAGATGGTGGAGAGGGATCCGTAGATGCATTTCTTGCTGCCACAGGGGGCAAAAGAGAATATCTTACTGTGAAAAATCCATATTTTGAGGACATAGAGTCTTTTTATGGACTGATTGATCAGGGAAAAACGGCAGTGATAGAAATGGCCTCCTGCGCAGGCCTGCCCCTTGTAGAAGACCGAAAAAACCCTGCGCTTACCACCACTTATGGGGTTGGGCAGATGATTCTTTCGGCTGCTGAAAAAGGAGCAGAAAAGATCATAGTGGGTCTTGGGGGTTCCGCCACAAATGACGGAGGCTGTGGTGCGGCTGCGGCCGTTGGCATTTGTTTTTATGATGAGAATGGAACAGAATTTATTCCCACAGGAGGAACAACGAAAAACATTGCCAGAATTGATTTTTCAGGAAAAAATAAACTTCTTGACCATACAGAAATCATTACCATGTGTGATATTGACAATCCTATGTATGGACCTTTGGGCGCATCTTATGTTTTCGGACCTCAGAAAGGTGCAGATCCGGAAACAGTAAAGAAACTTGACGAGGGAATCCAGAATTTAAGTCAGGTTCTGAGCAAAGAACTTGGAAAAGATATCAGCCAGGTACCCGGCACAGGAGCAGCTGGCGCCATGGGTGCAGGAATGATGGCTTTTTTTGGCTCCAGGCTTAAGATGGGAATAGAGACTGTTCTTGATACAGTTCATTTTGACAATATGATACAGGACGCGGACTTTATTTTTACAGGGGAAGGAAAACTGGATTCCCAGAGCCTGAGAGGAAAAGCAATTTCGGGAATCGCAAAAAGGGCACAAAAACAAGGTAAACCTGTAATTGCGGTAGTAGGAGGCTGTCAGGATTCTGAAATCGAAAAAGTCTATGAAACAGGTGTTACAGCTGTATTTCCCATAAACAGGCTGCCACAGGATTTCGAGATAAGCAGATACTATAGTGAAGAAAATCTGAAGTATACTATGGATAATATAGCCAGACTAATGAAAACAGGATTAAAAACTTCAGGAAACTGCAGAGAAGATCAGGAGATTCTATGAAATCTCCTGATTTTTTTTACCTTGATTTTACATAAATATGATTTCATATTTTACATTCTCTTTTTAAAATAACACTTGTAAATAAGAAAACGAAAAAAACTAAGAAGAGGAGAAAAAATAATGAAGAAAAAAATAGCAGTAATTCTTACAGCAGCAGTTATCGGTGCAACAGCATTTACAACAGTGGCAAGCGCAGCAAGCGGAGCCATTACAGTAGTATCCCGTGAAGACGGATCAGGTACAAGAGGTGCATTTGTAGAACTTCTTGGAATCCAGGAAGAACAGGACGGAGAAAAAGTAGATATGACTACAGAGGAAGCAAGCATTGCTAACAGCACTTCAGTAGTCCTTACAACAGTAGCAGGTGATGAGAACGCAATTGGATATATTTCTTTAGGCTCTCTGGATGATACTGTTAAGGCTGTAAAGGTTGACGACGTGGAAGCAACAGCAGAGAATGTTGCAAATGACACCTATAAGGTAGCCCGTCCTTTTAACATCTTAACAGGTGAAGAAGTCAGCGATGTAGCCCAGGATTTTGTGAATTACATTATGAGCGCTGATGGACAGCAGATAGTGGAAGACAATGGCTATATTAAAGAAGACAAAGAAGCAAAACCATATGAAGCAGCAGATGGACTTTCCGGAAAGGTTGTAGTGGCAGGATCTTCTTCTGTAACCCCTGTAATGGAGAAACTTGCAGAGGCATATGAAGCAGTAAATAAGGATGTATCTGTAGAAGTTCAGCAGAGTGATTCCACAACAGGTGTAAATATGGCAGCTGAGGGAACATGCGATATCGGAATGGCATCCCGTGATCTGAAAGATGAAGAAAAAGATCTGGGTCTTAC
>JAXEUE010000196.1:0-13345 GCA_034115005.1 Blautia sp. | reverse complement strand
CGGTCTTAAGCATGCATGCACCATGGGAGGTTACCAGTAAGGCTGATATATATGAAGCAAAGAAGGCCTATAAGGCTTTCCTCATTGAAGCATAGCAGGTGAGAAAATGGAAGATGCTCTGATCAGAGTAAAAGATTTATGAATATGCTGGGATGTCTGGATGTTCCCACATCGGGAGAGTATTTTCTTAATGGAACCGATGTATCTACTATGGATGACAATGAACTTTCTTATTTCCGTGTATAGATCTTCCATTATGATCCAGTTTCTGGCAGAAGCAGCGATTCTGACGATTATCGGAGGAATTAGATGAGGATTATAAAATTTTTAAAATAAGTGTTGACAAATGCGTTTCCATAGAGTAGAATACTCTTTGTTGTGAAGGAAAGTAAGTAATTCATAACAGAGTGTGTGTTTAGCTCAGCTGGATAGAGCGTTTGGCTACGGACCAAAAGGCCGGGGGTTCGAATCCTCTAACACACGTATTATTTTAGAGACAGGAATACTGAATATCAGTGTTCCTGTTTTTGTTTACAGAAAAATATTATGATGCCTGGGCCAAAAGGTCATAAACCATCAGAATAAAAATATCTTAATAAGGGGGAGCCTTACGTCACATCTGATCAAAATCAGATGTCTGTAAGACTCCCCTTTTAAAAATATTTACTTAACTATCAGCAGGTTGCTCCACCCTTGAGGTGCTTCTGTGCTGTCAGGTTTTCCTGTTTTCTGTCAAGAAGATCGTTGGAGAAAAGCTGCTCCTGTACATTTTCAAAACCGATCCTTGCTACAGTGTCTGCAAATCTTTCTCCCGTGATACCCTGCTCTCTGAAGAGAAGAATTGCTTTTTCCACTACATTGAGTACTTCTTCCTTGTCTGTAAAGACTTTATCAAGATAACGGCCCTGAGCAACTTTCTTGCCCCATCTTCCGCCAATGTAGATGCGGTATCCATTTGTATATCCCTCAAATGCTTTAAATGGACACTTGCAGATACATCTTCCACAATGGTTGCATTTCTCTGTATCAACAGTAATCTTGCCGTCAACCATCTTTGCCGCCTGGATCGGGCAGGCCATTTCAATCTGACATTTTTTACATCCGTGGCATTTCTCAAAGTCGATCTGAGGAACTCTCTGACCAATGATTCCAAGGTCGTTCAGGTCTGGTTTTACGCAGTTGTTTGGACATCCGCCTACTGCGATCTTAAATTTGTGAGGAAGCTTCACATCATTGTATCCCATGAAGAAGCGTTCATGGATTTCGCTGGAAAGACCGAATGTATCAATCAGGCCGTACTGACAGGTAGTACCTTTACAGGAAACTACAGGACGAACCTTGGAGCCTGTTCCACCTGTCATCAGGCCACGCTCTGCCAGGAATTCACGGATTGGTTCAATATTTTCATAAGGAACTCCCTGGATCTCCAGAGTCATACGGGAGGTCATGGTAATCTCTCCACTTCCATAAAGTTCAGCTGCTTCTGAAATAATACGGTTTTCTTCTGCAGTGATCTTTCCGTTTCTGGTAATAATACGGCAGTTGAAACGATCGCCTGTGGTCTTGTCCCAGAGGAATCCCCATGCTTTAACTTTTGTAATTTCTGCCTGTGAAACCTTAGCGGAAGGATTCTTTACACGAACATCATTAAAGAAGGTGGCGCCTTCCAGTACAACAGTGTTTGTATATCCGAAATGTCTCAGCCTGTTCTGAAGGAAGTAAGCTCTCTTGCCCTTGGCACATACAAGGAGAATCTTTTCATCTTTACCAATCCCCGGAATTTCACCATTTACATCTGTAAGGTTTACATAATCTGCACCATGGATGGAAGGCTTTAAGCCGGCATCGATAATTCTGTATCCTTCTGCCTTGCCCTGAAGAAACTCTGCAGGAGTCATACTTACCAGAGTGCCCTCGATCTTGTTGAGAAGTACATAGACTGCCTGGACAAAAGGATGAATGGCTGTGGAGAAAGGTGGTGCATAGGCAAAATCCACATTTTCAAAATCTTCCAGTTTTGCATTCATGGAAATTCCCATTACTGCAATATCAGTCATTTTATCTACCGCGCCTGGTCCAAGAATCTGGGCCCCAAGAAGTTTATGCGTGTTTTTATCGGCAATAAGTTTGGTGATAAAGAAAGCAGCATCCGGGTAATAATGCGCTTTGTCATCTGTAACGGAAAGAGCCGTGATCACATCATAGCCGGCAGCCTTTGCCTGAGCTTCTGTAAGACCGGTACGGCCGCAGTTGAGTGCTGGAAGTTTTACAACACCGGTACCCAGTACACCGGGATATTTTTTATCTTTTCCATTAAGGATCTGTGCAAGAGTTCTTCCTTCCATATTTGCGGAAGATCCCATAGGAGACCATTTGTCTGCACCTGTGATCCTGTTGGTTACCATCACGCAGTCACCTGCAGCATAAATATCAGGCAGGTTTGTATGTAATCTGGAATCTACCTTGATAGTACCTTTGAACATATCAATTCCGGAATCTTTCAGGAAATCTGTGTTTGGACGGATTCCTGCGGCAGAGATCACCAGTTCACAGGAAAGAGTACCTGCGCTGGTACGTACGCCTGTAACAAAGTCTTCACCAAGGATTGCTTCAGCCTTTGTTCCGGTGATCACACGGATTCCTTTATTGACCAGATGTTTTTTCACATAGGCTGCCATTTCAAAATCCAGGATTTCCGGAAGAACCTGTGAAGCAAAATCAATGACTGTAACGGAAACTCCCTTTGCCTGAAGGTTTTCTGCTGCTTCCAGTCCGATGAAACCGGCACCGATCACAACTGCTTTTTTCACATTGTTAGATTCGATATAAGCACGGATTCCCACGGCATCATCCGGGGTACGCATTTTGAAAATGCCTTTTTTATCCATACCCTCTATCGGAAGATCAGCAGGGGATGCACCTGTGGCTATTACCAGGCGGTCATAGGAGTAAGTTTCCATTTCACCACTTTCCAGGTTCCTTGCCTGTACGGTTTTGTCCTGGCTGTTTACAGAAACAGCTTCTCTTTTTGTGAGAACTTCTACACCTGTGAGAGCTGCAAACTTCTGAGGTGTATTAACAACCAGTTCTTCTCTTTCTTCAATCAGGCCTCCCACATAATATGGAAGTCCGCATCCTGCATAGGAGATGTCCTCTCCTTTTGTGATCAGGGTCACTTCTGTGCTTCTGTCTTCCCTTTTCAGCTTGGCAGCTGTCTTGGTACCGGCTGCAACACCACCGATAATTAATACCTTCATTTGTAATCCTCCTTTTTTTCTGATTACTGTGCTTTTAAGATTTTAAAGAATTTCCTGTAATCTTCACTGAAAATACTGTTTTCACGCCAGATAAAGTTGAAATCATGTGTGATCTCCATATCCGACAGTGCGATTTCACACAAACTTCCCTCTTCCAGTTCTTTTCTTACAGCTGTCTGATAAAGAAATGAAATGCCGCAGCCATTAATTACAAGCTTTTTGATCAGCCCGATATTGCCGGTTTCAATTCTTGAAGAGAAGTCATCTACGCTTAATCCCTTCATTTCAAGATAGTGTTCCATAATATTTCTTGTTCCAGAACCAGCTTCCCGTAAGATAAGCCGGTGATCCAGAAGCTGGCTGATCGTATAGGTTCCATGAGCGAGAGATTCCCGTGGACTGCAGACTGCAATATAACGTTGTTTGGAATAAAGTTCGTGGTGGTAGATTGTTCCCGGGAAATTACCCTCCACAAGAGCAAAATCAATGATTCCGCCTTCCAGTTTCTGAAGAAGCCCGTTGGTATTTTCAACGGAAATGGTCATAGACATTTCCGGTTCCCGGTAAAGAAGACGGGAAATATGATCCGCCATTTCAAATTCTGCAATGGTAAGAGTAAGTCCCATTTTAATTTCCCGTTTTTTTGATGAAGTTTCCTGCATTTTTTCTTTCAGAAAAGAAATGTCATGCTGCATGGTTGCAGAAGAATTCTTAAGCATCTCACCGGCAGGAGTAAGGCATACTTTTTTACCCTGCATATCAAAAAGTCTGGCCTGATATTTCTCCTCCAGCCACTTAACATGCTGGGATACTGCAGGCTGGGTAAGATTCAGCCTTTTGGCCGCTTTGGTGAAATTCATATCTTTGCATACTTCAAGGAAGGTTTCTATTCTGAAATCCAGCATATGGTATTCCTTTCTTAGTTATAATAGCATATAGAGTTTATAATATAAAATTATATATTTTTATTTTATGATAAATTTTTGTTATTATCAAGAGAAAATACAATATCTTTTGAAAACAGATGTGATAAACAGTATAAGATATGGTATATTATTTCTGTCATTGTTTAAGAAAGGACATTTTTACTATGTTACAGCTTAAAGAACGTATCGGTAAACTGATTGAGACTCTGGGTGATTTTGTTTATGAAAAGAGAATGCCGATACAGAAGTATTACGTAAAAAAGACAGATGGCACTCAGCCGGATCCGGAACATCTGAATCTGTCTGAATGGCAGGTCATGCAGGAAAAACAGGTTTGGGGAGGCCACCGGGAATATTTTAATTTTTATACAGAATTTACGGTTCCAGAGGAAATGGCAGGAAGAAAACTGGTCTATGAACTTCGCACTGGAAGAGAAGGGGAATGGGATGCTGTAAATCCACAGTTTCTTGTTTATGTAAACGGAAAGATTAAACAGGGCTTTGATGTTAATCACAGAGAAACAATTCTTACAGATTCTGCTTTTTGGGGAGAGAAGTTCCGTATTTTCTTAGCTGCCTTTTCGGGAGATAATAATTTTTCCCTGTTACTTAATTCGGAAGTAAAGGTAATGTCAGAACATGTTTACAGGTATTACTGGGATGTGAAAGTACCCTATGAGGCAGCACGTCTTCTGAAACCAGATTCTGATGAATATCTGGAAACAATACAGGCATTGAATGATTCACTGAATCTGGTGGATCTGCGCCATCCTTATTCTGCTCAGTTTTATGCTTCTATAGAAAAAGCAGAAGAAAATATTCAGAAGAACTTTTATGAGAAATACTGTGGTAATTCCAAACATACGGTTTATACCACGGGACATACTCATATTGATCTGGCCTGGCTTTGGACATTGAAAACTACCGCGGATAAGACAGTAAGAAGCTTTTCCACGGTATTGGAGCTGATGCGGCGTTATCCGGAATACAAATTTATGCATTCTCAGCCTCAGGAATATCTCTATGTGAAACAGAATGCACCTGAGATATATGAACAGGTAAAAGAAAGGATAAAGGAGGGAAGATGGCAGCCGGAAGGTGGTATGTGGGTAGAAGCAGACTGTAATCTGACTTCCGGAGAATCTCTTGTACGGCAGTTTTTGTACGGATGCAGATTTTTTGACAGGGAATTCCATAAGAAATGTGAGATTCTATGGCTTCCTGATGTTTTTGGTTACTCGGCAGCTTTACCTCAGATTATGAAAAAGTGTGGTATTAAATATTTTATGACTACCAAGATAAGCTGGAATGAGTTTAATAAAATGCCTTATGATACATTTATGTGGGAGGGACTGGATGGCTCCAGGATTTTGACCCATTTTGTTCCATGCAGGGATTATAATGCTCCTGCAGTTGAGGGAGGAACTGAAACAGAACACTATACTACTTACAATGGTGTTATTAATCCTTCGCAGGTTATGGGAGGATGGCAGAGATACAGCCAGAAAGATCTGAACCCTGACATACTTATGTGTTACGGCTATGGCGATGGCGGCGGCGGTCCTACAGCGGAAATGCTGGAGAATCAGAGAAGGCTGGAAAAAGGGCTCCCAGGTATTCCAAAAACCAGGCAGTGTGTTCCCACAGAATTTTTCCATGAACTGGAAGAACAGGTGGAAGATAAACGTAATCTTCCCATATGGAATGGAGAGTTATATCTGGAATATCATCGTGGTACCTATACGACTATGGCAAAGAATAAATGGTATAATCGTAGATCAGAGTTTGCCTATGAAAATCTGGAATTCTATTCTGTGTTGGCAGGATTTCTTGCGGGAGTTTCCTATCCTGAGAAAGAACTTCATGAGGGGTGGGAGACAATTCTGAGGAACCAGTTTCACGATATTATTCCCGGTTCTTCTATTAAGGAAGTATATGAGGAATCATGGAAAGAATATGAGAAGATTCTTGGTACAGCTGCACTTTTGACAGAAAAAATGACTCAGGCAGCAGCAGATGCTCTTCCAGGAGACATAGGAGATTTTGTTATTTTTAATCCAAACAGTGGATGTGTACCTTGCGTTGTCAGGATGGATGTATTACAGGGAGAAATAACGTCCCTTGAGTCAGAAGGAAACAGATATCCGGTTCAGAAAACACAGGATGGCTGGATTGCTGTAGTGGATAATGTGCCCGGGCATGGATGCAAAGTATTTAAACCTGTGCCAGAATCTGTAAATGCTATGAAAGACTTTGTACTGAACGAGCAGGAAGTGGATACTCCATTCTTTCATTTTGTATTGAATAAAAAAGGACAGTTTGTCAGCATTTATGATAAAAAGGCAGGGCGTGAGCTGCTTCAGGAGGGAAAAGCCGGAAATGTTCTCATGACCTATGAGGACAGGCCTCACAATTATGATGCCTGGGATATTAATATTTATTATACGGAAAAATCATGGGAAGTAGAGGAAACCTCTGAGATTAAAGTAATAGAGAAAGGACCTGTGCGGGGGTGCATCAGAGTAACGCATCCCTACGGCAAATCTCAGATTGTTCAGTATCTGTATTTTTATCCCGATCAGTACAGATTTGATATTCGCAATGAAGTGGACTGGCAGGAGGATCATGTGCTGCTCAGAGGATATTTTCCTGTGGATATTCATACAAATGAAGCAATATATGAGATCCAGTATGGCAATGTAAAAAGACCCACACATGATAATACTTCCTGGGATATGGCTAAATTTGAAGTATGTGCCCAAAAATGGCTGGATGTTTCGGAAGATGATTATGGCATCAGTGTTTTAAACGACTGCAAATACGGATATAGTGTACGTGATAGTGTGATTGGTCTTACCATGCTCAAAAGCCCTGATAACCCTAATCCAAAGGCAGACAGAGGGCATCATTCTTTCAGCTATTCTTTCTGCCTGCACAGAGGAGACTTCAGAAGTGCAGATACGGTTTCCAGGGCATATGCGTTTAATAATCCATGCCTGGCAGTAATGAAACGGAAGAAAGTCGTAAATTCTTCCGAATCTGCATTTTCTTTTATTTCTGTAAATGTGCCCGACGTTGTAATAGAGACAGTAAAGAAAGCAGAAGACAGTGACAGCCTGATCATAAGATGCTACGAGTGTTTGAACAGACGAAGTCATGTAAAGATGAAAATAAATGCAGAATTTGACAGATGCTTTGAGGTAAATATGCTGGAAAATGAGGTTATACAAGAGTTAAAATATGAAGACGGCACGGCAGAGTTCGATATAAAGCCTTTTGAAATCAAAACTTTGAAATTTGATATACGGAGTTAATATTAAAGTGAAAATATATTACAGAATCAGGAAAGATAATATTGAAATTGTAAGGTGTTACGGGACTGAGCCGGAAGTGGTCATTCCTTCAGAAATAAATGGAAAAACGGTTACCTCCGTTGCTGCTTACGCTTTCTCCGGGCATTACAGTGAAGAATCTGAAAACGTCTGTCTGTGGGAAAGTGGAGATAACTTCATTTCTGGCCGTGAAGAACATCTGCTTGCGGATAGTGCAATAGAAAAAGTAGTTTTTCCTGAAAGTCTCAAAGAAATCGGAAGATATATTTTTTATGGGTGCAGCAGACTGAAAAGCCTGGAGTTTTCCGATAATCTGGTGCAGATCGGATGTGGAGCGTTTACCGGGTGTCATAACCTTGAGAAATTGATGATTCATATGAAGAATGGCCATCAGACCTGTGCGAAAGAGATACTGGGGGAATTGTGGCAGAGGATAGATCTGGACCTTTTATACGAGAAAGAAGATAATGATTTTCAGGAAGCACGGCTTGTTTTTCCTGAGCATTATGATGAAGCAGTTGAGAATACGCCTGCCAGGATTCTTATGACTCAATATCACGGATCCGGAGGCAGTTACAGACAGTGTTTTTATAACAGGATTCTGAATTACAGAGAGTATGACCGGCTCTTTTCTATGGCAAAAGTAATGGATAATCTGGAAGTCCTGGTGGATATGTGCTTTGACAGACTGGAGTTTCCTTATGAGCTGTCCGAGGATGCAAGGGGAGAATATGTTGGTTACGTGAGGGAAAATCTTTCAGAAATTGCTTCGTATCTTGTGAGAAATCAAGATCTGCACAGGCTACAACAACTATCAGATAAAAAGTTGTGGAATGAGAATGGTCTGGAGACTGCCCTGGATGTTGCCGCGTGTCAGAAGGATACGGAGATTGCAGCATATCTTATGAACGAAAGGGAAAAACTTGCAGAGAAAAATCCTGTTCATAAGAAGAAACGTTTTGCATTGTAATGTGGGAGAAAGAGAATGGAATTTGAAGTTGATATAAAGGAGCAGCAGGAACGTCTTCAGATGATCGGAACTTCTATCTTATGTGCTGCAAGGGATGAACTTTATCTGGGAATGCGTTTTCTGGATGTTGCTCTGAGCAGTTTCCTTTATCAGATGGATGGTGCCATACAAGGAATGGGTACAGACGGCAGAATTATGTATTTCCAGCCACGCACTCTCGGAGGTTTGTATAAAGAAAACCGTATTCTTGTAAACAGAGCTTATCTCCATATGGTTTTTCACTGTATTTTCCGGCACTTTGCCAGGATAGACAAAGACAGGCGGTATTGGGACCTTAGCTGTGATATCGCAGTTGAGCATCTGATCGATGGTATGAATTACAGAAGCATACGTTTTTCCAGAAGCCTTTTGAGAAGGGAAACATATCGCCTTCTGGAAAAAGAGGGCAAGACTCTGAATGCTCAGTGGGTATACAGAATTCTGTCAGGCTGGAAGCTTGAGGAAAAGGATCTTCTGAAGCTTGAGCAGGAATTTCTGACGGATGACCACAGATATTGGGAAAACAATCAGACAGATAAAAAACCGGATCTGATGCTTAGCCGTAAATGGGGAGAAATCGGCGACAGCATTGAAACAGATCTGGAGACATTTTCCAGGGAAGCAGGAGAAAGGGACGGAGATTTTCTGAGACAGGTTCAGGCAGAGAACAGGAGCAAATATGACTACAGGGAGTTTCTGAGAAAGTTCTCTGTTTTTCATGAGGAGCTTTCCATAGATGATGACTGTTTTGACTATAATTTCTATACCTATGGACTTAGGCTGTATGGAAATATGCCGCTTATTGAACCTCTGGAAACAAAAGAAGTAAAAAAAACAGAAGAGTTTGTCATTGTGATTGATACATCCCTGTCATGCTCTGGTGACCTTGTAAAGAGATTTCTTCAGGAAACCTATGGAATATTAAGTGAAAATGAGAGTTTTTTTCGCAAAGTAAATGTACATATCATTCAGTGTGATGAGAAGGTTCATTCAGACAGAAAAATAACATCCAGAAAGGAAATGGAAGATTACATGGAAAATCTGGACCTTTACGGGGAGGGAGGAACTGATTTCCGACCGGCTTTTGAGTGGGTGAATCATCTGATAGAGCAGCATGAATTTACTAATCTGAAAGGACTTGTTTATTTTACGGATGGACTTGGAATCTATCCGGAAAAAATGCCTCCTTACAGAACAGCTTTTGTATTTGTAAAGGATGCTTATCAGGATGTGGATGTGCCCTCATGGGCCATGAAACTGATTATAGAGGAAGAGGATTTGGAGAACAAAGATGAATATTAAAAGAGCAAAGAAGGAAATCAAAGATGCCATAGAGGCATATCTGGCAAAGGATGAGTATGGGGAATATGAGATTCCGGTTATCCGCCAGAGACCTGTTTTACTTATGGGACCGCCCGGAATCGGCAAAACTCAGATTATGGAGCAGATTGCCAGAGAATGTAAGATAGCCCTGGTTTCTTATACCATTACTCATCACACAAGGCAGAGTGCAGTGGGACTTCCTTTTATTAAAGAAAAAACATATGGGGGAGAGACTTTTTCCGTTACAGAATATACTATGAGCGAAATCATTGCCTCTATATATGATAAAATGGAAAAAACCGGTCTTAAAGAGGGAATTCTCTTTATTGATGAGATTAATTGTGTGTCAGAAACTCTGGCTCCTATGATGCTCCAGTTCCTTCAGGGAAAAACCTTCGGAAATCAGAAGGTGCCAAAGGGCTGGGTGATCGTAACTGCCGGAAATCCGCCTGAGTACAATAAATCGGTCCGGGAATTTGACATGGTAACTCTGGACAGAATTAAGAAAATTAATGTGGAGGCGGATTTTGAAGTCTGGAAAGAATATGCTTATGAACAGGGAATCCACCCTGCAGTGATTTCTTATCTGGAACTGAGAAGAAAGAATTTTTACAGGATTGAAAATACAGTGGACGGAAGAACCTTTGCTACAGCGCGGGGCTGGGAGGACCTTTCCAGGCTGATTCAGGTGTACGAAAAACTGGGCAAAGACGTGGACAGGGAAGTGGTGTACCAGTATATCCAGCACCCTGTGATAGCGAAAGATTTCGCAGCATATCTGGCTTTATACAATAAGTATAAAACAGATTATGCGGTGGAAGATCTTCTTCAGGGAAAATGGGATACCATCACTCTGGGCAGGATCAGAAATGCTTCTCTTGATGAGCATCTGAGCATTGTAGGACTTCTGAATGGTAAACTGAGTCAGCTTTTTACAGAGTGTTTTATGATGGATGCTTATGTGACAAAGCTTTATCAGTATATGTTATATTACAGGGATCATATGCCTGGGGTTGCACTTAAGAACATATGGGAAAAATCACAGGCTGATTTTCAGGCAGAGAAAAAAGCTGAACTGATTACGAAAAAAGAAGAAAAGATCTTTTTGAGAGTAACAGAATTTCTGGAAAAAGCATGTATGACAAATGATGGATCTGACCTTACAGAGCAGGAAGTTTATGACAGGACAAAAGAAATGTTTGAAAAAGAGACGGAAACCCTGGAAGAAATGACAGAGCATACTTCTCTTATTCTGCAGAATGTGTTTGATTTCATGGAAGCAGCTTTCGGGGATGGTCAGGAAATGGTTGCCTTTATTACAGAATTGAACGCCAATTATTACAGTATCTGGTTTATTAAGGAAAATGGTTCTGACCAGTATTTCCGTCATAATAAAGGGCTTCTCTTTGATGACAGGCAGAAGCTTATTCTGGGTCAGATGGAGGAACTGGAAAATGATATGAACCGAGGAATAAGGGAAAAATAAAAGTACTGGATTTTTACACGGATTATGATATGCTGAAATATATAAATTTAAAAGGAGGATTTTTATTATGGAACTGGAAGCATTAAGAAAAGATATGGTAGCAGCAATGAAGGCAAAGGATAAAGTGAAAAAAGATGCGGTCTCATCTCTAATAGCAGCAGTAAAAAAAGTAGCCATTGATGAGGGATGCCGCGATGATATTAAAGAAGAGCTGGTAAACAGAGTAATCTTAAAAGAGTTAAAGACAGTGAAAGAGCAGATCGATACCTGCCCGGACAGCCGTCAGGATCTGAAGGAAGAATATCAGGCAAGATATGACATTATCGCAGGATATGCTCCACAGCAGATGGATGCACAGGAGGTAAAAGCTTTTCTGGAAGAGAAATTTGCTGATGTTCTTGGAACAAAAAATAAAGGCCAGATCATGAAGACTGTTATGCCTGTTCTGAAGGGTAAGGCAGACGGAAAAGTGATTAACCAGGTAGTGGCAGAGATTTGCCAGTAAAGATATGGAATTTCAGCATGAACTGATCATTCCCAACGAAGGGCTTCCCTTCAAGATTTTTCTTTTTGAGGGTGGGAATGGCAATTACGAGAGAGAGAAACACTGGCATACCTCTGTGGAAATTTTTGCAGTGCTGGAGGGCCAGCTTGATTTTTTTGTAAATAAAGAGGAATATCCGCTGAAGGCAGGGGAACAGATCATTATTAATCCCAACGAGATTCATTCCATTCATGCATTGAAGAAAAATCAGACGGTGGTTCTGCAGATTCCTCTGAAACAGTTTGAAAATTATTTTACTGCAGAAAGGTTTATCCGTTTTAAAAGGCAGGGTGTACTTTCCGATGAGAAACTTATGCCTCTCATAAAAAAGATGTACCAGGTATATATGGATAAGGATACGGGATATGAATTCAGAACCATGTCTCTTTTTTATGAGATTATGTATATTCTTGTAAAAAATTACAGGGTGACAGAAGTCCATGAGAAAGAATTAAGACACAGCCGTCGTCTGGATGCATTGTCAAAAATCACCACTTACATGCGTGAACATTACAGGGAAGATCTGAAACTTTCACAGCTGGCTTCCCTGTTTGGATATTCTGATGCCTATCTGTCCCGGATGTTTCAGAAATATGCAAAAATAAATTTTAAGACATATCTTCAGGACATTCGGATGGAATATGCCTACAGAGATCTTATGAATACAGACCATACCATCAGTCAGATCGCACTTGACAACGGTTTTTGCAGCAGCAGAGGATTCTCCGGAGAATTTCAGAAACGATATGGAGTCCTTCCAAGTGAAATGAGAAAAAGACAAAGTAAAAAAGTCAAAAAACAGCTATAGATTAGACAAGAAAACTGGCGAATTCAGCCTGCTGTATCTGGTATACTAAAACTGCAGTAAAAAAAGATCATATAAAAGTCAGAAGGAGGCTTATAGGGTGAAAATTCAGAATGTAACAGATGCTTCTTTCCATAAATATGGAAAGGTGCTGGAAGGGTTTGATTTTTCCGGCTTTATGAAAGAGATGAAACACACACCTGTGCCGGATGATGTTGTTTATGTTCCATCTGTGGAGGAACTGGAATCTCTGGAAGTTGGAAAGGAAATGCAGAACAGAGGATTTGGGGGAATTCCTGTTCAGATCGGATACTGCAACGGACATAATAAGAAATTAAATGCACTTGAGTACCACCGTTGCTCAGAGATCAATGTAGCAGTGACAGATATGGTACTTCTGCTGGGAAGCCTGCAGGATGTTGAGAAAGATTTTACATACGATACATCCAAAATTGAGGCATTTTTTGTTCCTGCAGGAACAGGAATTGAAGTTTACGGTACAACACTGCATTATGCACCATGCCATGTACAGGACGGTGGTTTCCAGTGTGTAGTTGTACTTCCCAAAGGAACAAACACTGATCTTACTGTTAAGAGTGGAGAGACCGGTGAAGACCGTCTGCTTCTTATGAAAAACAAATGGCTCATTGCCCATGAAGAAGC
>JAXEUE010000195.1:0-15885 GCA_034115005.1 Blautia sp. | reverse complement strand
ATTGTTTGTATTATAAAAGTTCATATGGCAGGAGGCAGACGAAGATAATATGGATATTATAAAGATTTCAATGATTGGCGTGTGCGGAGTGATGCTTGGATTCATACTAAAAGGTATCAGACCGGAATACGCCTCTTTTATTACCATCGCCATTGGACTTATGATTCTGGGACTTGCTGTTGGAAAGGTATCATATCTCTTTGAAACGCTGAACAGATTAAAAGAGAGCCTGCCCATTGACGGAAATTATTTTGCAACACTGATCAAAATTATCGGAATAACTTATATAGGACAGTTTGCTTCTTCTATCTGCAAAGATGCAGGTTACCAGGCGGTGGGAGCACAGATCGAGTTATTCTGCAAGCTTTCTGTGATGATTCTGAGCATGCCTGTTTTGCTTGCAATCCTGGATACGATTCAGGGGTTTATGGTATGAGACGAAAACAATGTAAAAGCCTGAGAATTTTTACTTTTATACTGATAATTCTATGTATATCCTGTGGCAGCCAGGGAGTTTCTGAAATTGTATACGGAGAAGAAAATGACACCGCAGATATTCTTCAGGAAGAGCTTATTGGAGAAATGGAATTTGATGAAATACAGAAAATGATGGATGAGATGCTTGGAAATAAAAGCTTCTCTTTTTCACAGGCATTGAGAAAAATTATGAACGGAGATCAGGTTCTTTCCAAAGAGACAGTGCAGGAGTTATTGCGCAGTCTTTTTTTTTCGGGAATTGAAAGAGAAAAAAGCCTTTTCTTTAAACTTCTTCTTCTGATATTGCTGGCAGCTGTTTTTTCTAACTTTGTGGATGTATTTGAAAACGGACAGATTGGGTCAGTCAGTTTTTATGTGGTATATCTTGTCCTTTTTATGATGCTTATGGAAGCTTTTTCCGAGTTGAGCACGTCCCTTTCCGGTACATTATCCTGGCTGTCCGATTTTATAAAGATTCTTGCTCCTTCTTATTTTGTGGCAGTAACAGCTTCAGTAGGAGCTTCCACTGCTACAGTATTTTATGAAGGAGTACTTCTGATCGTATGGGCTATTCAATGGATTCTTGTTAATTTTCTTCTTCCCGGAGTGAACCTTTGTGTATTGCTTAAACTGGTCAATCACCTTTCAAAGGAAGAAATGCTCAGTAAAATGGCAGACCTTATGGAAGTTGGAATCAACTGGACCATAAAGACTCTTGTAGCTGCGGCGGCAGGAATGGAGGTGGTAAAAAATCTGGTTGCCCCGGTCATGGATTCTCTGAAAAGATCGGCAATAGGAAAGACGGCAGGGGCGATACCGGGAATTGGAAATGCTGTAAATTCTGTCACGGAAATTATTTTAACAAGTGCGGTTCTTGTAAGAAACAGCCTGGGTGTGGTTATTCTTATCATCCTTATCCTGGCAGGAATCGGACCCATTATACATTATGGATGTCTGTCTCTCTCCTATCGTTTTCTGTCCGCTTTATCTCAGCCGGTTTCGGACAAGCGTATCGTAGGGGCACTTTCCACAATGGGTGAGGGATGTGCTTTGCTGCTAAAGATCCTTATGACTGGAGAAATGCTATGTATGCTTACATTTCTCATATTAATGGCAGGCACAGGATAAGCGGTAACAGACCTGAAACATAAATAACAGGTATAAAGGAGCCTAAATGAAAGAGGAACTTTATCAGTGGATTCGGAATCTGGCTGTATTTTATATTTTATTTACTGCAATCCTTCATCTGATTCCCAATGACAGGTATGAAAAATATGTTCGTTTTTTTATGGGACTTTTACTGATTTTTATGATGAGTTCCCCTGTTTTTTCACTTTTTGGGAAAAGACAGGAGCTTTGGGATAGTTTCCGGAAGAATTTTGAGATGGAAAATCTGAAAAAGGAAGAGCTGGAAATGAATAATATTCAGAAACTATATATGAAAAAAGGATACGAAACACAGATCAGTGAAAAAATTACGGAGTGTTTGAAAAAGAGAGGCATAGAATGTTATAAAGCGGAAGTAAATATAGAAGGGGAAGAGATACGGGCAGTCATAAAGCTTTATACGGATCCTACGCAGGAACAAAGAGGGAGGATTGCAGATGGACTTATGGAAGAATGCGGACTCAAAGAAGGAGAGTATCAGATCCAGGTTGTCGGGAATAAGCCCAAGAAAGTGGATAGTCTGGCTGCTCCTGGGACTTTTTCTGGCAGTAGCAGCTCTGCCGGTATCTCATAAGAAACAAAAAGATGAGGGAATACTTTTTTCTGAAACAGAAACTGCAGATGTGCAGAAAACAGAGCTGGAAGAAAAACTGGAGGCATTGCTTGAAAATGTGGAAGGTGTGGGAAAAGTTCAGGTAATGATAATGACAGATGAAAAAAAGGATTCACAGGGGTTTTATGATTCAGGAGGTGTTAAAGTAACCGGTGTACTGATCTCTGCGGAAGGGGGAGATAATTCTATAGTTGTTCGTGATATTCAGCAGGCGGTAATGGCATTATTTCAGGTTGAAGCCCATAAAATTAAAGTAATGAAAATGAAATGAGGAGAGTAGTGTGAAAAAAATCATCAAAAAAAATCAGGTGATCATCACCTCACTTGCAATTCTGATTGCAATAGCCGGATATCTGAATTTTGCAGATGTGGATCTGGGATTCAAGGATAAGGAGGCAAGTACGGACGGCACCAGTATTTTGGATGACACAAACTATGACCTCACTGATGAAACAGCCCTTCTGGATGAGAACGGGGCAGATGGCAGCAGTCAGGATACCAGTACTCCTGGGGAAGCCGTACTTACCGGTTCAACCGGATTTGCAGCTCAGGCGAAAGTGAGCAGGGAACAGATACGTTCACAGAATAAGTCGGATCTTCAGGATATTATTAATAATGAAGAACTGGGTGATGAGCAGAAGCAGGAAGCAGTAAGCGCTATGGTAACTATGACTGAGCTGACAGAAAAAGAAGCGGCAGCAGAAATGCTTCTGGAGGCCAAGGGCTTTCAGGATGTAATTGTGAATCTTACAGGGGAAACAGCGGATATTGTTGTTCCGGATACAGAGCTTTCTGATGCACAGCGTGCCCAGATTGAAGATATTGTAAAAAGAAAGACTGGAATTGCACCGGAAAATATTGTGATCACTCCGTTAAATCAGAGTGAGGAAGAAAGTTCTGAGGAAACTTCCGGTGAAGCAGCAACTGAACAGGCTGATACGGGAGAAGAGGACACACAGGCTTCTGCCCAGACCTATGAGGATACGGCAATTGATTCTACAGAAATATACGACTGAAAAATAATTGCATCTTACAACGCTTGTTGGCTCTTGACAGCAAAGCATTGCATATACTAGAATAGGAATGCTGTAAAAAATGGACGAATTTAAGAATGAGAAAGAAAATACAGGAGGCCAAACGTGTCTAAGTATATAAACGAAATACAAAAGAGAAGAACTTTTGCCATTATTTCCCACCCGGATGCAGGTAAAACTACTCTTACGGAGAAATTTCTTCTGTATGGCGGAGCAATTAATCTTGCCGGAAGTGTAAAAGGAAAGGCAACAGCCCGCCATGCAGTATCGGACTGGATGGAGATTGAAAAGGAAAGAGGTATTTCTGTTACTTCATCTGTTCTGCAGTTTCATTATGAAGGGTACTGCATAAATATTCTGGATACTCCGGGGCATCAGGACTTTTCCGAGGATACCTACCGAACACTTATGGCAGCGGATTCTGCGGTGATGGTCATTGATGGATCCAAAGGTGTGGAGGCACAGACCAGGAAGCTGTTTAAAGTCTGCGTCATGAGGCACATTCCTATTTTTACATTTATTAATAAAATGGACAGGGATGCTAATGATACTTTTGACCTTCTGGATGAGATAGAAAAAGAGCTGGGCATTGCTACCTGCCCTGTCAACTGGCCTATTGGATCAGGAAAGAAATTCCGTGGTGTTTACGATCGTAATACCAGAAAGATCCTGACCTTTTCAGATACCCAGAAAGGAACGAAAGAAGGAAGTTTTCAGGAAATTTCTCTTGATGATCCCCAGTCGGATCATGTGATGGATCCGGAACAGAAGGAACAGCTTCTTGAGGAAATTGATCTTCTGGATGGTGCCAGTGCCGATTTTGATCAGGAGCTGGTCAGCCAGGGCAAACTTACTCCTGTATTTTTCGGATCTGCTCTTACAAATTTCGGGGTGGAGACGTTTCTTGAACATTTCCTAAGAATGACCACACCTCCCTTGCCTAGAATAGCAGACTGCGGTCCCATTGATCCTATGGATGATGACTTTTCTGCTTTTGTATTTAAAATTCAGGCGAATATGAATAAGGCTCACAGAGACAGAATTGCATTCATGAGAATCTGCTCCGGGAAGTTTGATGCGTCCCAGGAGGTGTACCATGTCCAGGGAGACAAAAAAATGCGGCTTCTCCAGCCTCAGCAGATGATGGCTCAGTCAAGACATGTAGTGGATGAAGCTTATGCGGGAGATATTATAGGAGTGTTTGATCCGGGAATCTTTTCCATAGGAGATACGATCTGTGCACCGGGAAGGAAATTTGCCTATGAAGGAATCCCTACCTTTGCACCTGAGCATTTTGCAAGAGTCCGTCAGCTGGATACAATGAAAAGAAAACAGTTTGTAAAGGGAATAAATCAGATCGCCCAGGAAGGTGCCATTCAGATTTTCCAGGAATTTAATACGGGTATGGAGGAAATAATTGTAGGCGTGGTAGGTGTCCTGCAGTTTGACGTTCTGAAATACCGTCTGGAAAATGAATATAATGTTGACATTCGCCTTGAGACTCTTCCCTATGAACATATCCGTTGGATTGCTAATAAAGAAGAGGTAAACGTGGATAAGATTGTCGGAACATCTGACATGAAAAAGGTAATGGACCTTAAAGGAAATCCACTTCTTCTTTTTGTAAATTCATGGAGTGTGGGAATGACAGAAGAAAGGAATCCGAATTTAATATTGACGGAATTCAGTAAATAACCCTTTTAATTTTACAGCTTATTTGGTATAATATACAGAGATTATGCAGACAGTGCTGTCTGAAATAGAATTCCTTAGGAGGGTTTTGCATGGCTGAGAAAAGAATTACGTATAAAATACAGGATTTGGGCGGCATCGGTGAGGTTCAGATTGCAGACGAGGTGGTGGCAATCATAGCCGGGCTGGCTGCTACAGAAGTTGATGGTGTTTCTTCCATGGCCGGGAACATTACCAATGAACTTGTAGGCAAGCTTGGAATGAAGAATCTGTCCAAAGGTGTAAAGGTAACTGTCATGGAGGGCGTTGTCACTGTTGATCTTACTTTAAATATTGAGTTTGGGAAGAATATTCTGGAGACCAGTAAGAAGGTTCAGGAAAAAGTAAAATCATCTATTGAAAATATGACGGGCCTTGAAGTTGCGGATGTGAATATCCGTATTGCAAGTGTAGATATGGAGAATGAAAAAGGAAAGTAACCCTTTCCTTTTTTCTGTACTTGAGGAGGATTTATGAGAAGAAGAGAACAGAGAGAACATATTTTTAAACTTTTGTTTATGAGAGAATTTAACTCGGAAGACGAGATGAATGAACAGCTTTCTCTGTATTTTGATGGTCTTGGGGAACTTTCTGAGGAAGATCGGGAATATATGTACAGTAAATATAACCATGTGCTGGAACATCTGGACGAGATCGATGAAATGCTGAATCAGACCAGTCACGGATGGAAGACAAAGAGAATGAGCCGGGTAGACCTGACAGCTCTTCGTCTGGCTGTATATGAACTGAAATTTGATCAGGATGTACCTGTAGGAGTGGCAATTAATGAAGCTGTTGAGCTGGCCAAGCGCTTCGGAGGAGAAGCCTCCGGTTCCTTTGTAAACGGGATCCTTGGTAAAATAGCTAACGGTGAAAGTGAAGATAAACCAGAATGAAAAATGCATATTCTGTTGGCCAGGTGAATCGTTATGTGAAGAATATGTTTACCCAGGATTTTTTCCTGAGAAAGATTAATGTGAGAGGAGAAGTCTCCAATTGCAAATATCATCCAAGTGGGCATATTTATTTTTCACTGAAAGATGAAACAGGAATACTCCGATGTATTATGTTTGCCGGAGACAGGAAAGGGCTGTCCTTTTCTATGAAAGACGGAGATAAGGTTATTGTGGGCGGTTCTCTTGATGTTTATGAGAAGGATGGCTCATATCGCCTGTATGCAAAAGAGATCACTCTGGAAGGAGCGGGGATCCTTTATGAACGTTTCCTGGCACTGAAACAGGAACTGGAAGATATGGGGCTTTTTGCACAGGAATATAAGCAGCCTGTTCCCAGATATATCAAACGACTGGGAGTGGTGACTGCACCTTCAGGTGCAGCTATTCAGGATATCCGAAATATATCTCTCAGAAGAAATCCATATCTTCAGATCATTTTGTATCCTGCACTTGTACAGGGGGAAGGAGCAGCAGAAAGCATTGTAAAAGGTATTCAGATGCTGGATTCCATCCATGTTGATGTGATCATTGTGGGAAGGGGCGGAGGTTCCATAGAAGATCTGTGGGCATTTAACGAAGAGATCGTTGCAAGAGCAATATTTGAGTGTACAACTCCGGTCATTTCCGCTGTGGGACATGAGACAGATTTTACCATTGCTGATTTTGCAGCGGATCTGCGGGCCCCTACTCCATCGGCTGCTGCAGAGCTGGCTGTAGATGATTACAGAAGTGTGGTGGAATCTTTTTCTTATTACAGGGACAGATTTTACCGGGCTATGAGTGGGAAGATGGATTATTTTTCCAGCGTGCTTCGAAATTATCAGACTAAGTTTTTTTATTTAAGTCCATTAAACAGACTCCGGGAACAGAAACAACAGGCTGCTGATTATGAAGATGCCATCTGTCAGGCTATGAATGGAAAAATTCAGGAAAACAGACACAGGCTTTCTGTTTATCTGGAGCGTTTTACAGGTTTATCTCCTCTTCGGAAACTGAATCAGGGATTCGGATATGTGGAAAATGCACAGAGAAAAACACTGACAAGTGTAAAACAGGTAAAAACCGGAGATACAATATATGTATCATTATCGGATGGAACAATTGAAACAGAGGTTCGCAGCATAAAAACGGAGGATAGAACAGATGGACAATCAGAACAATTCTGAAGAAATAAAAGAAGAGAAAACTCTTGAGGAGGCCTTTGAAGAGCTGGATATTCTGGCAGGCAGGCTTGAGGACAGAAATACTTCTCTTGAAGATTCCTTTCGTTTGTATAAACAGGGTATGGAGCTTCTTAAATATTGCAATGAGAAGCTGGATACCGTGGAGAAAAAAATGCTGCAGATAAATGAGGATGGGACGTTCAGTGAATTTTCAAAATGAAATAAAAGTCAGGACAGAAGAAACGGAAGAAATTATACGGAGCTATCTTCCGGAGGAAGACGGGTTTGCCAGAACTATGGCCCAGGCTATGAATTACAGTATGCTTGCGGGAGGAAAAAGGTTAAGACCTATGCTTATGCGCGAGACCTACAGGCTTTTTGGGGGGAATGAGAAAGTTATAGAACCTTTTATGGCAGGAATAGAGATGATTCACACTCATTCTCTCATTCATGATGATCTTCCTGCACTGGATAATGATGATTACAGAAGAGGGAAACTGACTACTCATAAGGTATTTGGAGAAGCCCTGGGAGTGTTAAGCGGTGTTTCACTTTTAAATTATGCTTATGAAACAATGCTGCGTGCTTTTTCACTTTCTCAGGAAACAGACAGGGTGATCCAGGCATTGACTGTAATGGCAGAAAAGACAGGAATTCATGGTATGCTTGGCGGACAGAGTGTGGATGTGGAAAATGATGGGAAATTAATAGACAAAAGAATGCTGGATTATATTTATGAAAATAAAACATCAGCTCTGATCGAAGCATCTATGATGACAGGAGCAATTCTTGCAGGTGCAGATTCCAGAGAGACTTCCCTTATTGAAAAAGCGGCAAAAAATATAGGACTTGCCTTTCAGATTCAGGATGATATCCTGGATGTAACCGGAACAGATCAGGAGCTGGGCAAGCCAGTTCACAGTGATGAGAAAAACCATAAAGTAACATATGTAACTCTTCTGGGTATTAAGAAAGCATCAGAGAAGGCAGAAGAACTTACCCGGGAAGCCATAAATCAGCTGAAAAGCCTGGATAAAAATAATGAATTTCTGTTTATGATGGTCGAAAAACTGATCAATCGCAGAAAATGAAAGAAGGATACAAATGATTCTGGATAAGATCCAAAAGCCTAATGATATTCATAAAATACCACTTGCAGATTTTCCAAAGCTGGCAGAAGAAATAAGAGAATTTCTGATAAGATCTGTAAGTGAAACAGGAGGCCATCTTGCGTCTAATCTCGGGGTTGTGGAGCTGACTCTTGCTCTTCATAATGTATTGAATTTTCCGGAAGATAAGTTAATCTGGGATGTGGGACACCAGGCGTATACCCATAAGATATTGACAGGACGTAAGGATGAATTTGTGAATCTTAGGAAAGAAGGGGGATTAAGTGGATTTCCCAAACGAAGTGAGAGCGACTGTGATGCGTATGATTCGGGACACAGTTCCAATTCCATTTCCGCAGGGTTGGGATATGTATACGCCAGGGATCTGCTGGGACAGAAACATCATGTAGTTTCTGTGATCGGTGACGGTGCATTGACCGGAGGAATGGCATATGAAGCTTTGAATAATGCTGCAGAACTGAAAACAAATTTTATTATTATCATAAATGACAATAATATGTCCATCTCCAGAAATGTTGGGGGAATGTCAACATATTTAAGTGCTCTCCGAACGGCAGAGGCATATACCGGTATGAAGATGAATGTGACTAAAACACTGAAAAAGATTCCCAAGGTGGGAACTGCTGTTGTTGATACCATGCGCAGAACCAAAAGCAGTATCAAGCAGCTCTTTATACCTGGAATGCTTTTTGAGGACATGGGACTGACATATCTGGGACCTGTTAACGGCCATAATATGCGTCAGATGATGAAATTGTTTAATGAAGCGAAACGTGTGGAAGGCCCGGTAGTTGTCCATGTCATTACGAGGAAAGGACAGGGCTACGCCCCGGCTAGTGCTCATCCTGACAGATTCCATGGAACAGGGCCTTTTGATATTAAGAGTGGGAGCCTTTTGGAAAAAAATAAGTCAGAAAGTTATACAGATATTTTTTCAAAAAAAATGCTTGAACTTGGCGATAGGAATAAAAATCTCACTGCCATCACTGCAGCTATGCCTTCCGGAACGGGACTTTCAGACTTTTCCGTAAAATTCCCGAAACGTTTTTTTGATGTGGGAATTGCCGAAGAGCATGCAGTAAGCTTTGCAGCAGGTCTTGCCCTGGGGGGAATGATTCCCGTTGTGGCTGTTTATTCTTCATTTCTGCAGCGATCTGTTGATCAGATTATTCAGGATGTGTGTATGCAGAAACTACATGTTATTTTTGCCATAGACAGGGCAGGTCTTGTAGGTGCAGACGGAGAAACTCATCAGGGGTGCTTTGATCTTTCTTATCTGTCAATGATTCCCAATATGACTGTTATGGCACCCAAAAATGCTCAGGAACTGGAAGATATGCTTGAATTTGCAGTATCCTGTAATGGCCCTTTGGCTATCCGGTATCCGAGAGGAAAGGCATATTTCGGTCTGAAGGAATACCGGTCTCCCATTGAATTTGGAAGAAGTGAAGTTATCACTCATGGAAAGGATATTGCAGTGATCGGCGTGGGAAGTATGATTCCCACCTGTGAAAAAATATGCCATAAACTTACAGAGGATGGATTTGAACCAACGCTGGTGAATGCCAGATTTGTGAAGCCACTTGATGTAAAGCTTCTTGATCAGCTTTCCGGGAATCATCATCTGTTTGTGACTGTGGAAGAAAACGTGAAATACGGTGGATATGGAGAACATGTTTCTGCATATATGGAAGCCTGTCATCCTGAAACCCGGGTGCTTACTGCTGCAGTATGGGATCGCTTTGTCCCTCAGGGCAGTGTGGACAGTCTGCGGACTAAAATCGGTCTTGATTCCTGGGAAATATGTCAGGCAATAGAGAATATTGAGGGTTTGAAGAGAAAATGAAAAAAAGATTGGATATTCTGATGATGGAACGTTCCCTTGCCCCATCAAGAGAAAAGGCAAAAGCATATATTATGGCAGGAAATGTGTATGTGGATGGTCAGAAAGAAGATAAGGCAGGTACTATGTTTCTGGATAGTGTCCGGATTGAAGTGAGGGGAAATACGCTTCCTTATGTAAGCAGAGGCGGTCTGAAGCTGGAGAAGGCTATGAAGAATTTTGGCATCACACTGTGGGATAAGGTGTGCATGGATGTTGGAGCTTCCACAGGAGGATTTACGGACTGTATGCTAAAGAATGGTGCAGTTAAGGTTTATTCTGTGGACGTAGGATATGGACAGCTTGACTGGAAACTTCGCAATGACTTAAGGGTCGTTTGTATGGAAAAAACAAATATCCGTTATGTTCTGCCGGAAGATATAGGCGAACCGGTCAGCTTTGCATCCATTGATGTTTCCTTTATTTCTCTTACGAAAGTTCTTCTTCCTGTAAGGAATCTTCTTACACAGGACGGAGAAATTGTATGTCTTATCAAACCCCAGTTTGAAGCAGGCAGAGAAAAAGTAGGAAAAAAGGGAGTTGTCAGGGATCCGGCTGTTCACAGGGAGGTAATTGAAAAGGTAATAGCTTATTCTATGAGCATCGCTCTTGAGCCCTGCAATCTTTCTTTTTCTCCGGTTAAAGGGCCGGAAGGTAACATAGAATATCTTCTTCATCTCAGAAAGCATCCTGAAGGAACAGCAGTTTCTGTAAGCTTGTCGGTATCTGTGGATGATGTAGTTTCAGAAGCACATGGAGAATTAGACTAGAAATGGACAGGTTTTATATTATTGCAAACAGTGAAAAAGATCCAGATTTTCAGATAACAGAAAAAATTGACCAATATCTAAAGGATCATGGGAAACTTTGCACAATCCAGCATTCTCTCAGTAAGCACGAAGGACTTTATCATTATACAGACCCTTCTCAGATTCCGGATGATACTCAGTGTATAATTGTACTGGGCGGTGATGGTACGCTTCTTCAGGCTGCAAGGGATGTGGTACATAAGGGGATTCCACTTCTTGGTATTAATCTTGGAAATCTGGGTTTTCTTGCAGAAGTAGATCAGCATTCTTTATACAGTTCTCTGGATCAGCTTATTGCAGATGATTATGAAGTGGAAGAGCGAATGATGCTTGAGGGGTGTGTATATCGGGAACAGCAGCTTCTGGGAAAAGATATTGCACTGAACGATATTGTCATTGGCCGTGATGGTCATCTCAGGGTCGTACGTTTTAAAAATTATGTAAATGAAGTATATCTGAATTCTTATAATGCTGATGGAATTATAATTTCCACACCTACCGGTTCTACGGGATACAGTCTTTCTGCAGGAGGCCCTATTGTATCTCCCAGTGCTGAAATGACTATCCTTACTCCCATTGCTCCTCACACACTTAATACACGAAGTATAATCTTTCCCGCTGAGGATGTGATCACTGTAGAGATCGGCAAGGGAAGACACTGTGACTGTGAGAGAGGAATTGCTTCTTTTGACGGAGATACTTCCATTCCCATGATTACGGGAGACTGTATCAGAATCCGCCAGGCAGATGTAAAGACAAAAATTCTCAAGCTTAATCATTTAAGCTTCGTTGAAGTACTTCGGCGCAAAATGCGTGACAGTTAAGGAGGAAATAACGTGAAGGTTGCAAGACATGAAAAGATTATTGAACTGATTCATCAGTATGATATTGACACGCAGGAGGAACTGGCTTTAAGACTTAATGAAGCCGGATTTAAAGTTACGCAGGCTACAGTTTCCAGGGATATCAGGGCTCTGAATCTGACCAAGGTTGCCGGAAAAGATGGCAAATCCCGATATGCCATTCTTGACAGTGAATCAAAAAGTCTGGGAGAAAAATATGCCAGAGTACTGGAAGACACACTGCTTTCCATTGATGTGGGACAGAATATTATAGTGATTAAAACCGTATCAGGTATGGCCATGGGTGTTGCAGCTGCACTGGATGCTCTGAAATGGCCGGAAATTCTTGGCTGTATCGCAGGGGATGATACTATTATGTGCGCTGCTAAAAACTCTGATTTGGCACTGGGAGCAGCAGAAAAACTGAAAAGTTTTGTACGGCTGAACAAATAAAGCCGGATTAGGAGGAATTTTAAACTCATGTTAGCTCATCTTCATGTAAAAAATCTTGCACTGATAGAAGAAATTGAGGTAGAATTTGGTCCCGGACTGAATATTCTTACAGGAGAAACAGGTGCCGGAAAATCCATTCTTCTAGGATCCATACAGCTTATTCTGGGAGCAAAAACTTCAAAAAATATGATCAGAGAAAATGCACCCTTTGCACTTGTGGAACTGCTTTTTCAGGTAGAAAATGACAAGGCATCAGATGCTCTTAAAGCACTTGACGTATATCCTGAAGATGGACAGGTTCTTCTGTCCAGGAAGATTATGGAGGGAAGGACCATAAATAAAATTAATGGTGAAATAAGCACAGTAAGCCAGATGAAAGCGGTGGCTTCCTGCCTTATTGATGTTCATGGACAGCACGAACACCAGTCTCTGCTTTATCAGGACAAACAACTGGAAATCCTGGATGCCTATGGAAAAGATAAGATCCTGCCAGTGAAAGAAAAAGTAACCAGGGCATATAAGGAATACACTGCCTGTAAAGCACAGCTGAAAGAAATGGATATGGATGAAGAAGAAAGAAACCGTCAGGCTGCATTTCTGGAATTTGAAATCGGAGAGATTTCCAAGGCATGTCTTATACCGGGTGAGGACGAAGATCTGGAACGCCGGTATAAAAAAATGAGTAATGCCAGACAGCTTGCAGATTCCCTTCAGACTGTACATAATCTTACAGGTTACGATACAAAGGAAGGCGCAGGAGAGACGGTTGGGGAAGCACTTAGGGAGATTTCTCATGTAGTCCGGTATGACTCCCAGCTAAGCACACTTGAGGAAACTCTTGGATCTGTCGATAGTCTTTTAAATGATTTTAACAGAGAACTTTCGGCTTATCTTGATGATCTGACATTTGATGATGAGGAATTTTCTGAAACAGAGAAACGTCTGGACCTGATCAATGGGCTGAAAGCAAAATACGGACGTACGATTGAAGACATACTTGAATATCAGAAAACTCAGGAAGAAAAATTGGAAAAAAATCGAAAATTTGATGAAAATTTAAAGGACATAAAATCACGTCTGAACCAGCTGGAAGAAATTCTCGCAAAAGAATCGGATACATTGTCAAAAATCCGCAGAGAATATAGCAGACAGCTGGAGCTTAAAGTAATTGAAGGACTGAAAGATCTGAATTTTCTTGATGTGAATTTTTCCATTGCTTTCCGGAAAAGAAAAAATTATACAGAAAATGGTTATGACGAAATAGAATATCTGATATCTGTCAATCCGGGAGAAATTTTGAAACCTCTTGGAAAGATTGTTTCCGGAGGTGAGCTTTCCAGAATCATGCTGGCATTGAAGGCTATTCTTGCAGACAAGGATCAGATTGAGACCTTGATTTTTGATGAGATCGATACAGGTATAAGTGGTCGTACGGCTCAGAAGGTTTCTGAAAAAATGGCCTGGATCGGAAGAAATCACCAGGTACTTTGTATTACCCATCTGCCACAGATTGCTGCAATGGCAGACAGACATTTTGAAATTGAAAAACATATTAAAGGTATGGAAACCATTACCGAAATACATACTCTTACAGAAGAAGAATCCGTAAGAGAACTTGCAAGGCTTCTTGGCGGTGCACAGATTACATCCGCTGTGCTTGAGAATGCCAGAGAGATGAAAGAATTGGCACTGAAACAAAAAAATACAAGACTGAAATAAAGTGAATGACCACATACTAAGAGAGGATAATCCCAACAGGATATCCTCTCTTTTTAATTTACTATACGAAAGGGTGAAAAGGAGTGAACAGAAGAAAAAAATACAGACTGTTTATCCTGTGTTTTCTGGCACTTGATCTGGCAGTTATGGCTCTTCTTGGATACAGATATCTGGACAGAAAAATTCCGGATGAGATCCACGTGTCAAAAGAAAGTAACACAGATGTTTCGAAACTACTGGATCATCCACTGATCAGCTTTAAGGAAGCAATCACGGTTTCCGGAGACGGAGGATATATTCTTCCCTGTAAATATCTGGGATTCATTCCGTTTAAAGATGTCAGGGTAATACCGGTAAATGATAAAGAAGTTTATGTCAGTGGAAATGTAATAGGAATATATATGGAAACTCAGGGCGTAATGATCATTGATACCGGAGAAATCAGATCAGGCAGCGGACAGATCGAAGAACCTGCAAAAAACATAGTTAAACCGGGGGATTATATTGTTGCTTTTAATGAGAATAAAATATCAACCAAAAAAGAACTTATGGATGAACTTAAAGATCTTGACGGGGGCCAGGTAACACTGGAAATAAACAGGGCAGGAGAAAGCATTCCGGTTTCTGTTAATCCCGTGAGAGATATTAAAGGTGAATATAAACTTGGTATTTGGGTGCGAGATGACACTCAGGGAATAGGTACACTCACTTATGTGGATGAAAATGGAAATTTCGGGGCTCTGGGACATGGTATCAGTGATATTGATACAGGGCAGCTTTTAAATATACGTGATGGAGCTTTATACAAGGCACAGATTCTGGCAGTAAATAAAGGCAGCAAAGGAAATCCTGGTGAACTTTCAGGTATGATAAGGTATGATGAAAAAAATATTCTTGGAACGATCACAGATAATGATAAAAACGGAATTTATGGTCATCTGTATAATACGAAAAGAGAATGGATGAATTTAAAGAAGATTCCTGTTGCCTATAAGCAGGAAGTACAGACCGGTCCGGCAACCATACTCTGCTGTGTGGACGGGACAGTTCATGAATACAGTGCACAGATCAGAAGAATAGATCTGAACCATGAAGATTCCAATAAAAGTTTTGTTATTCAGATAACGGATGATAATCTGTTGGAGACAACAGGAGGAGTGGTGCAGGGTATGTCGGGAAGTCCGGTACTTCAGAATGGAAAACTGGCAGGAGCCATTACCCATGTTTTTGTTCAGGATTCTACAACCGGATATGGAATCTTTGCAGAAACAATGTTGGGTCAGTGAGATCTCGAAAGTTCAGAAAGAACGGAATTTCCATTTTCTGCTTACAGGAAATTCTGTTCTTTTTGATACTGTATTAAAACAATTTGTCTTTTTTCATTGATTTATTTCGTTTGCCGTCCAAATATGTAAATGATTGTGGAAAAAGGAAAATACAAGTTAAAAAACAGAGTTTTTTATCGATAGAAAATGGCTTTTACCCCCCTCTTTCGGCTTGATTTCTTACATATCGTTCAACTATAATATTTCTAAATACAAGAGCGGTTTAAGCTCTGGTTTTTTATTTAAATACTATTTTAATCATATAGAGAGGAGACAGGCCTCATGGAAAAATTAAATGTGGCAGTTGCAGATGATAACGAACAGATGGTTGAAGTACTGGGTCAGATAATAGAAGAGGATAAAGATCTTGAACTTGTGGGAAAAGCACACAATGGAGAAGAAATCTGTAATATTATTCAGGAAAAAGAACCGGACGTTGTTGTGCTTGATATTATCATGCCCAAGCTGGACGGATTATCTGTGATGGAACGCTTTTCACATAATGGAAATTTGAAAAAAGTACCATCCTTTATTGTAGTCTCCGCTGTGGGACAGGAACGTATTACCGAAGATGCTTTTAATCT
>JAXEUE010000194.1:0-21701 GCA_034115005.1 Blautia sp. | reverse complement strand
GAGTAGACGTAGGAGCAGATATTTTCAACAGAGGACTTTGCCTGCCGTCTGATAACAAGATGACTGCGGAACAGCAGGATAGAGTTATTGAAGTGGTTAAGGCGTGCTTTGAGTGAGTAGACGATGAATATGAATGGAACTGAAAACAGAATACAGGCACTTAACATCATCGTGCTGTTAGCACTTTCAATCATTGGCTGTATAGTCGGAAGCTATGTCATGAACCACATCTCGAATTCTATGCTTGGGTTCAATGTACCTGCAATCGGAGTACTTGTGATTGGAGAACTTGTCTGGGTGAAAATCAGCGGAATATTGTCAAAACATTGGAACAAGCAGGAAGACCGGAGTGAAGCAGCGGCATGAATAAATTTGGAAAATTCGTCACTGGTGTTCTTGGAGCAACGGCTGTCACAGCAGTAGTTCTTGATGCCAGGGGCAGATATAGATGGGCCAAAGATACACAGAAGCCTTACTATAAGAATCACCACAAACCCTACGGCTTTTATGAGAAATATGTAAAGAGACCACTGGATTGTATTCTTGCATCTGGAGCATTGGTCGTATTCTCACCAATTCTGTTAACTACTTCAGTACTTGTAAAGAAAAAACTTGGCTCACCAGTTCTTTTTACTCAAGATCGCCCGGGAAAAGATGGAAAGATCTTTAAGCTATATAAATTCCGGACAATGACGGATGAGCGAGACGAGAATGGGGAGTTGCTTCCAGATGAAGACCGGCTAAAGGAATTCGGTAAGAAATTGAGAAGTACAAGTCTCGATGAGCTTCCGGAGTTAATCAATATAGCCGAAGGCGACATGGCGGTTATAGGTCCTAGACCTCTCTTGGTACGCTATCTTGGCAGGTATGACGAAGAACAGATTCATCGGCATGATGTGAGACCTGGCTTAACAGGATTGGCGCAGGCTAATGGTAGGAACGAGCTCAGCTGGAGCGAAAAATTCAATTTGGATACTGAGTATGTGAAAAAGATCACCTTTATAGGTGATTTGAAGATATTGGCTGAGACAGTGAATAGCGTGATGAATCACGAAGGAATCAGTTCAGAGACTTCGGCCACGATGGAAGAGTTCATGGGAAACAAGGGATAATAATGCAATGAATATTTTGTTTTGCTCACTAGTACAAATAGAGACCGTGCAGACCCATAATTTATACCCGGATCTTCTGCGTGAATTCGTAAAGAACGGCCACAGAGTTGTTATTATGAGTCCTGTTGAAAAACTCGAATCAACCCAGAAACGAGTTAATAAAGAACCACATGTCAGGATTGTACATTTCGAGACAGGAAGGATTCAAAAGACAAACACCGTAGAGAAGGGTATCAACACCGTTCTTATTGAAGCCAGGCTTAAAAATGCCATTAAGAGATATTGTAGAAAGATTCACTTTGATCTTGTCCTTTACCCCACTCCGCCCGTGACTTTCTCCGGAGCAGTCGAATATGTAAAGAAAAGGGATAAAGCCAAATCTTATCTACTTCTTAAGGACATATTTCCTCAAAACGCCATCGACATTGGCATGATGCAGAAAGATGGCGTAAAGGGCATCCTCTATAAGTATTTCCGAAACAAAGAAAAAGAACTCTACAGGATATCTGATCACATTGGCTGCATGAGTGACGCCAATGTGCAGTATCTCCTTTCACATAACACGGAACTTGATAAGAACAAGGTGGAGGTATGCCCGAATGCTGTTGAAACGGAAGATATGTCGGCTGATGAAGAGACAAAGATAGAGCTTCGTAAGAAGTATGAGATTCCTTTGGACAAGAGAGTATTCGTTTATGGTGGGAACCTTGGTAAGCCGCAGGACATCCCGTTCATTATCGAATGTCTGAAGAAGGCGAGAGATGATGAGAAGCTTGAAAATGCATTCTTTCTCATAGTTGGAGACGGTACGGAATACCACGTGCTCGAAGATTATGTGAAAAATGCAAAACCAAAGAGGGTAAAGCTTCTGCAGAACCTTCCGAAGGAGGACTACGACAAATTTGTGGCTAGTTGTGATGTCGGACTTATCTTCCTGGATCATCGGTTTACCATACCGAATTTCCCTTCAAGGCTTCTTGCCTATATGCAGGCAAAGCTTCCGGTGCTTGCTGTGACGGACAAGAACACGGATATCGGCAAGGTGATCACAGAGAATGGCTTCGGCTGGTGGTGTGGAAGCGATGACGCAAATGCCGTAGTACAGCAGATAGAAAAGATTAATTTTGAATCCAAAGAAAGCTTGAAGACAAAAGGTGATAATGCTTGGAATTGCCTATTGGATAAATATGATGTGAAAGATGCATATAAGACAATAATGAAGCATATGAACATTGAGGATAAAAGATAATGTCAGTATTTGAAAATAGAACTTTATTAATTACAGGAGGAACAGGATCATTTGGACATACGGTTTTAAACCATTTCCTTTCCTCAGATATAGCAGAGATCAGAATCTTCTCACGTGATGAGAAGAAGCAGGATGATATGCGGCACGAGCTTCAGGCTAATTATCTGGAATACTTCAACAAGGTCAAGTTCTATATTGGCAACGTCAGAGACAAAGATTCGGTTATGGCGGCATCAGAAGGAGTTGACTTCATCTTCCATGCAGCGGCATTAAAAGAGGTTCCTTCTTGTGAGTTCTTCCCTATGCAGGCATATCAAACGAATGTCGAAGGGACGAATAATGTAGTTCAGTCCGCAATTACTAATGGCGTGAAGAGCGTCGTTCTTCTCAGCACGGATAAGGCTGCTTATCCTATTAATGCGATGGGAATTTCGAAGGCAATGGCCGAGCGTGTTATCTATTCCAATGCGAAGAGAGCAGCCGAGCATGGTACGACTCTTTGCTGTACCAGGTATGGCAACGTCATGTGCAGTCGTGGCTCTGTTATCCCACTTTTCAGGGAACAGATTAGGAATGGTCATCCGATTACGATTACTGATCCTAATATGACGAGGTTCATGATGAATCTTGATGAAGCAGTTGCTCTCGTAATGTTTGCTTTCGAACACGCTAATCCCGGAGATCTCTTTGTACAGAAGGCTGATGCAAGCACGATAGGAGATTTAGCTAAGGCTGTCCAGCAGCTGTTTGGAGATACAGGAACGAAAATTATCGGAACTCGTCATGGGGAAAAACTATATGAGACTCTAGTGACAAGAGAAGAGATGCTACGGTCCGAAGATATGGGTGAATATTACCGTATTGCGGCAGACAGCAGGGATCTGAACTACGACAAGTTTTATGTCAAAGGTACCGTTAAGACTCAGGCAGATGAGGCATATACAAGCCATAATACAGAACTTCTTGATGTAGAAGGAACGGTAGCAAAGTTAAAGACTACAAGCTATATAAAAGAAGAGTTAGCTAATTTAGAGAAGTAAGAGGAATATTAATAAGTGCGAGTATTACTAATCAACAGTGTATGTGGAATAGGGAGTACCGGGAAAATATGCGGTCAACTCGCAGAAGAATTTGAGTCACATGGAGACGAAGTTAGGATAGCTTATGGTCGCAGTGATACGGTGCCTGATAGGTATAAAAAGTATGCTGTAAAAATTGGCAATAAGGCAGATTTATATTACCATGCTGTTTTAACAAGACTTGATGATGCACAAGGGCTCGGATCCAAAGAAGCTACCCGAAAATTTTTGAAATGGGCGGATAGTTTTAATCCGGATCTGCTCTGGCTACATAATATTCATGGGTATTACATAAATATCGAGCTTCTTTTTGCTTGGATAAAGTCAAGACCTGATATGCAAGTGAAGTGGACACTGCATGACTGCTGGGCTTTTACAGGGCATTGCTCGCATTTTACATTTGCCAAATGTTACAAATGGAAAACAGAGTGTAATAAATGTCCGCAATATCGGAATTATCCGGCTAGCCTAACGGATCACTGTACAAGAAATTATAGATTGAAAAAGGAACTTTTTACGGGGATAAAAAATTGCACGATAATTGTTCCATCTCATTGGCTGGAGAATCTTGTAAAACAGAGCTTTTTAAGAGAATATCCGATAGAAGTTCATTATAACGAAATTGATCATACTGTATTTAAACCGACACCAAGTGATTTTAGGAAAAGATATGGTTTGGAAGATAAGACGATTGTTCTTGCGGTTTCAAATATATGGGGCGAAAGAAAAGGTCTTTATGACATACTTGAGCTTGGTAATCTGTTAGGAGATGGATACGCAATTGTTATTGTCGGATTAACCCCAAAGCAGATAGATAGAATTCATAAGAAGTATCCGAAATATGTTGTGCTTCCAAAGACAAATAATCAGTCTGAACTAGCTAAAGTTTATTCTGCCTCAGATATATTTGTAAATCCTTCAAAAGAAGAAACTTTTGGATTGACTACAGTAGAGTCTTTAGCTTGCGGCGCAAAAGCAATTACTTATAAGGGAACTGCAGGTGAGGAAATAGCTGATGCATTTGGCGGAGTTTCCGTGGAGCCCGATGCAGGCAGTCTGGTAGAAGCCATTAGAAAAATTGGGGGGGGCGGTAACCATACTACTGCCAAGGACGTCAAATCCTTATGAGCTTGCAGCTATATATACAGCTGCTGACGTATTTATTAATACAACTTATGAGGATACATATCCTACAGTGAATTTGGAAGCACAAGCATGCGGTACTCCTGTTATTACATATAACTCCTGCGGTTGCAAAGAAACTTTATCTTTGACTGCTTCGAAAACGGTATCTGCAGGGAATATAAGAGGTGTGGCAGACCAGATATTGAATTGGAATTATTGATCAACGAGGTATTATGAGCTTTAAAATAAAAAAAATAATAGCCTTTATCTTAAATTTTTTAGGGATCTTGAATCTACTAATCTGGTATCAAAAGAAAAAGTATCAAGGGAATTATATCCGCCTAATCAATTATCATAATACAGACAAAATGTCACCTAGGACTTTTCACAAACAACTTAAGTGGTTTACAGAATATTTTCAAAATGTAGACTATCAGGAATTTGAACGCTTTTTATCTTCTGAAACTAAAGGAATTGGCAAGCCGGGCATTATGCTGACATTTGATGACGGTCTAGAGGGCAATTATCTGTATGGACGAGATCTGTTAAATAAGGAAGGCTTCACTGGTTATTTCATGGTCTCTTCTGACCTTATTGGGAAAGAGGATTATATGAATAAAGAGCAGATTAAAGAGCTGCTTTCTGAAGGACATGTAATCGGATGTCATACGGCAACGCATCACAGGATGAATGAAAATGATTCCAATGAAGTTTTAGAACATGAAATTACTGAGTCCAAGAATATATTAGAGCGAGAATTCAATAGGCCGGTGGAAATTTTTTGCTGGTGTGGTGGTGAAGAAGAGCATTACACCAGAAGAGCTGAGGAGTTTATTGAAAAATCAGGATATAAATATGGGTTTATGACGAACTCTGCACCGCTTTTGCAGACAGAGAACCATTATCACATACAACGTATTAATATTGAGGCTTCCTGGCCAATATATCTGATGAAATTTCAGATATCGGGCATTATGGACTTCAAGTTCAGAAATAAACGCAACAGAGTAAATGCTTTAACCACATTGTAGGTGGACTGGTGTAATGAAAAATACTGATGGCATAAAAATTAATATACCGAAGTTGGTTATTCAAACTCCAATAACAATTTCAATTACAACGGATTCTTTTTTTTGGTCTTTATTGATTATATTAGCATGGCTTCCTTGCTTTGCCTATATTTTCAACTGGCCCCTATTAGTTTCTCTTGGGATATACGGTACTGTCGGCTTATTTACTATTTTCTTCATTGGTCAGGTCCTGCGCTCGATAATTAATAGAGAAAAATCGACGCCTTTTGTTACAGTTGTTCTCTTCTTTTTAGCGATAACAATTATTATCGCTTATTGGAAGAGAGGGAGCTTTGTAGAGAGGGAGCTTCGAAATTATATCTATTTGTTGATTATCATAGAAGGCTTTACTTTATGCTATTTGTCGGACATTAAGTCTGAATATCTGCATATTCTTTATCGCTTGCCATTCCTTATTACCATTGTAATGGTGCTGATGGCATTTAGACGTGAATCCTATGACTTGAATAGCTATCGGAATGCCCTGTATCTTGGCTATCAAAACCCTAATATTCTTTCATTTGTTTTGGTTATGATGATGGTATTTCAAGGCTTGGGATACCTTGATGAAAAGGAACAAAAGTATGTCGTTGGCCTGCTTTTAGATACTGTATTGATAGTTTTGACTCATGCAAGGAGTTCATTGATAGCAGCTTTAATGATACTTATTTTTCTTTTTGGGATAAAAAAACAAATAAAGATATACAGATTTGCAATTATTCTTATTACTTCAATTCCATTATTTGTAGTAATACTGTTGCCCTATTTGACACGTGTCGTTACCATTTCATTATATGGTAAACCAATCGATTCGGGAAGACTGTTGATTTGGAATCGGCTTTTTTCGCTTTATTCATCAAATCGCCTGTTGTTCCTGTTTGGAAAAGGCTCATATGTAGCAAATTATGTTGAATTGACAAATGGTCACAATGCTTACGTACAGTTTATTTCAAATTTCGGAGTACCTTCTTTCATCATATATTTCTTATGTCTTATTGCACTTGGATTCTATGCTATTCGCTATAACTGTGATCAGTATAGTACCTTTGCGATAATGTCACTTATCCCTATATTTCTTAACAATTCTTTTGAGACGCATCTTACTGATGCCATCATAGGAATTACGCTGCTTTGGATTGCCATCTATTGGATCGTAATATCAAGAGGAAGACAACAGGAAAGGTCTACTAATGTTAACAATGGCTAAAAACCCACCTTTGCAAACAATATTTTCATCAGGTTCAAAGGATGCAGATAACAGTGAGCATTCACTATGGAATAGTATCGGTGAAGAAGAATTCTTGTTAAGTCGGTCATATATGTCAATCATTTTAATTATTGACTGGGTATCTCGGACTAGAAATAAAGAGAAGCCGGTTATTTATATTCCGGATTATTATTGTTACGACACAGTCAAAGAATTCAGGAGTAAAGCTTGTGTAGTTTATTATCCTGTTAATGAAAAGCTGGAACCGGATTATAAGATGTGCAGAGAAATGACAGGAAACAATCATCCTGATATTTTCTTGTTTTGCCATTTCTGGGGAAAAGTTTTTGATACGAATGATGCTGCTGTGTTCTGTAAGAATAATAATGCAATCTTCGTTGAGGATGCGGTTCATGTTTTATTTCCGGATAGAAGGATAGGAACGAAATCGGATTTTATTCTTTTTAGCCCATGGAAACTGTTAGGTCTTCCAGATGGAGCCATACTTGTGACAGGAAAGAAAAACAGATTTAGAGAGACATGTCCTGATTATTCGAGCTATTTTCATGATATGTTGTCCCATGCAGAATCAGTTTCTTCTATCACCGGGTGGAAACTAAAGAAAATTGCTTTAAAGGTTTCACCAAATCTTGCCAAGCCATTTAATGAATCTGATGTAAACATGGGCAATGATACTCCAAGCGATATATCTTTATGCAATATATCAGAATATAGCAAGGGGATACTCCTGAAAATAAAGAAAGAAGAGCTTCTGGAGATGGGGGAGAGAAGGAAAGAGAATTATCAGTATCTGTTGTATGAGGTCAAATCAAGATATGCATCAGTTGACGAGTTGATTCATATATCGGATATCCCTTATATGTTACCTCTATCAGTTGATGAAAAGGATATTCAGAGAGAATTATATAAAACTCTTTCGAAAATTGGGGCAGTTGCATCGACATGGCCTAATCTTTCACCAGAGCTCAAAAAAAGCTCGATACCGGTAATGATGAAACAAAAGACGGTAGCTGTTGCTGTTCATGATGGAATTTCACCAAATGTAGTTCAACGTAAGCTTTCAATGAAAGCTGATAAACCATCTAAGCCTCTTAATATTTCAATAAGCAAAGTATCAAAGAAAGAATACGCCACCATATCCTCTCAGACAGAATACTTTCTTCCGTTATTGCAATCAGTTAACTATGCATTCGTAAAGCAGCGGGTACAGGGCTGGAAGGCATCCTTCTGGAAAGTAACCAGAGAAAATTCTACGATTGGTTGCTTTGTCGCCCTTCATAAGAATTTGGGTGTGCGGATAACGAGAATTAACCAGGGAATCGTATGGATTGACGATGCCGTTAAAATGATTGAAAAAAATACTGCATATACTATTCTTGCTCATTCGTTTTCAGGACTTGGAAAGGTTTTGTTCCTAGCTCCGAGCGAAAAGCGTACAGGAGAGAATATGGCTATGTTCGTAGATAATGGTTTCGAATATAGAACTAGTTTTTTCTCAACAGGACTTTTAGACCTGTGTTGTTCTGAAGAAGAGCTACGAAAAAATTTGGACAGCAAATGGCGGAATCACTTAAAGGGAGCAGAAAAGAAGGGATATATCATTTCTGAAACAAAGAATTCAGAGGAATTAGAAAGGCTTCTACTGCTACATATACAGCATAAAAAAGATAAGGGGTATGAAGACTCTGGGGATGATATTACCAGAGCCCTGATAGCTAATCATAACATCAAGGGGTATTACATCAAACAGGATGATGAGGTTTGTGCCTTTGTGATGATTACCATGCAGGGAAAGAGTGCCACATACTATATTGGTTGGAACAATGAAGATGGCTATAAAAACAATATGAACAAACTTCTGTTGTGGCGTGTTATCACAGATCTTAAGGAGAATGGTTTCAAATGGTTTGACCTTGGTGGTATTGATAACATCCATACGGATGGTGTTGCGGATTTTAAGCGTGGCATCGGTGGCAAATATTATGAGTATATAGGAGAATTTGTAAAATTATGAGTAGCAAGGTCATTTTCAGCGTCGTGATTCCGGCATACAACGTGGAAAAATTAATCACCAAAGCCCTAGAATCTGTTCGTAAACAGACCTATCAGAATTATGAAATAGTGGTAGTTAATGATGGCTCTAAAGATGATACAGAAAAAGTGGTGGGTAATTACAGCGAATCTCATCCAGATATGAAAATCATATATGAACGGCAGAAGAATGGAGGAGCCGCGGTTGCCAGAAGTCGTGGCATAGAGTTATCGACTGGTGACTATATTGCTTTTCTAGATGCTGATGATATCTGGTATCCCCAAAAGCTGGAATCAGTACTGAAATGCATAAATGAAGATAAGGGTGACTTTTATTATAACGGGGAAATGGAAATCGGCATAGATGGCAGCAAGAGAGAAAGCAATTATAGACAACTTAATGAAGATGCCTTATCCGATATGATTATTAACGGCAATCCGATATCAACATCTACAGTGGTAGTACGAGCTGATTTATTAAAAAAATATCAGACTTTCAATGATGGTATTCGCTACGCAGAAGACTTTTCGTGTTGGATTTCATTGGCACGAGCTGGACTAAGATTCTACTACATCCCTGAAATATTAGGAGAATACATACGTAATGAAAATGGATTAACTCTTAGGAGCTCCGAATATACAGAAAAGAGCGGCGAGAGGATATTGGACTTTTTTGATTTCCTTGATCAAAGCAAGTATTCGGAAGATCAGATCAATGAGATGAAACGAATACGCCGTAGCGAGAATAAGTACAATATCGCAAGACTTTATCATAAAAAAGGAATTTTTCAACAGGCTACTAAGTATTACAGAGAAGCCTTAAAGATAAATCGTGGAAATAAAAGAGCATTTGTAGGGGTGGTATTGGCTTCAATACATATTAAGAAATAGGAGAAAAGGAATAAAACAATGATAATAGCGGTTGCTGGTATCGGATATGTAGGATTATCACTTGCCATATTATTGGCGCAACATAATGAGGTTTATGCCGTGGATATTGACGAGGAGAAAGTGCGCCTGGTGAATAACCATAAATCTCCGATACGGGATGAATATATAGAAAAATACCTTAATGGGGGGGTGACAAACCTTAATATTAAAGCAACATTGGATGCTGGCGAGGCGTATAAAAAAGCTGATTTTGTTATTATTGCTACACCAACGAATTATGACAGTGTTAAAAATCATTTTGACACATCAGCGGTGGAGAGTGCCATCTATTCGGTTATGGAAAACAATCCGGCTGCTGCCATCGTCATTAAGTCTACGATACCCGTTGGATATACAGAGGAGATACGGAAGAAAACCGGTAATAAAAATATTATTTTCAGCCCTGAATTTCTCCGCGAATCCAAAGCTCTTTATGATAATCTTTATCCTTCCCGTATAATTGTTGGCACGGATCTCAATGATGAAAAATTAACAAATGTGGCAAAAACTTTTGCCGACTTGCTTGAGGAGGGAGCTGTAAAGAAAAATATTTCAAAATTCTGCATTGGTTTTAAGGAAGCGGAAGCTGTAAAGCTTTTTGCTAATACATATCTGGCAATGCGTGTCGCATACTTTAATGAGATGGACACATACGCAGAAATAGAGCACTTAAACACAGAGCAGATTATTGACGGAGTTTGTGCAGATCCCAGAATTGGTGATGGATATAACAACCCTTCGTTTGGATATGGCGGTTACTGTTTACCCAAGGATTCAAAGCAGTTGCTTGCAAATTTTGAGGGGATTCCGGAGACGCTTATAAAGGCTATCGTAAGTTCTAACCATGTCCGGAAGGATTTTATTTCAACTCAGGTGCTTGAGAAGTCCGGCTTTAGAGATGCAGATTCGATTGGGTTTAAGAGTATTGCTAGTGCCCCGGTCATAGGGGTATACCGCCTTACTATGAAAACGGATTCTGATAATTTTCGTCAATCCGCGATTCAGGGCATAATGAAAAGAGTCAAAGCGGAAGGTGCTGAGGTAATCATTTATGAACCGACATTGGATGATGGAAACACTTTTTTTGGCTCCAAGGTGGTGAATGATTTCGACAAATTTAAGCGCGAATGCGATGTGATTGTTGCAAACCGCTATGATGATTCCCTCGATGATGTCAGAGATAAGGTTTATACACGAGATTTATTTCATAGAGACTAATTTGGAGGAATGTCATGCAGAAGAGAATTCTTGTTACGGGTGGTGCTGGTTTTATCGGATCTAACTTGTGTGCACGGTTAACTGGTAATCCAGAAAATTATGTGATTTGCTTGGACAATTTATATACAGGAAGAATTCGAAATGTTAAGAACCTGATGAATTCTTCGAATTTTGAGTTTAAAATCTGGGATATTCAAAATCCTATCGAGATGCAGGTGGACGAAATATACAATGCCGCATGTCCGGCTAGTCCTCCTGCATATCAGAAGAGTCCGACAAATACAACAAAAACCTGTATATTGGGAATTATTAATATGCTGAACCTTGCAACTGCCAATAATGCCAAGATTATGCAATTTTCTACTAGTGAAGTATATGGAGATCCTGAAGTCCACCCTCAAGTGGAGTCTTATCGCGGCTGTGTCAATCCTATTGGAATTCGTAGCTGCTATGACGAGGGAAAGCGGTGCGCGGAAGCATTATGCTTTGATTATGCCAGAGAATTTGGTACGAATATCAAGGTTATAAGGATTTTCAATACGTATGGTCCCAATATGGATCCAAAGGACGGCAGGGTAGTTAGCAACTTCATCATGCAGGCACTAGAGGGTAAAGATCTGACAGTATATGGCGATGGAAAACAGACTCGGTCTTTCCAGTATATTGATGATTTATTGGAGGGCATTGTTCGTATGATGGAACAGAGTCGAGATGACTTTCATGGACCAGTAAATTTAGGCAATCCAGAGGAATTTACGATGCTGGAACTTGCTGAAAAAGTGTTGAAATTTACGGGGAGCAAGAGCCAAATCGTTTTTAAGGATCTTCCTGGTGATGATCCGACAAGAAGGAGGGCGGATATCTCTTTGGCAGAGAATGAACTTCATGGATGGCATCCACAGATTAAAATGGATGAAGGTCTTCAGAAAAGCATTCAATATTTCAGGCAATATATAAGTAATTAAGAGGAATTCTATGAATAAACAGATTAAAGAGGCGTTGAAGTACTGCTATTATTATATCTATAAGACGGAACTTCAGGAGTTAGTAAAATCTATTCAGAAGAAAACAGTTTATAGGGATAGGTATAATATTTCAAAATATAAAAATATGCATAGAGGGGAGCGTTGCTTTATTGTGGCTACCGGTCCTAGCTTACAGACGGAAAAACTTCAACTTTTAAATAATGAATACACTTTTACGATGAATTCCGGCGCTTTTTTAATTGAGAAATATAATTTTAGGCCAAAGTATTATATGACGCAGGATATAGATGTGTATAACAAGATAAAGGACAGACTAGACGTATTAAAAAGGTACAATGTCAAGTGTTTCTTTGGAGATACGATACCTGTAAGCGCTTGTTCATATGCAGATTATTTTTCTTTGAAACTCCAAAAACATCTTATTGGCAATCCTGCTTGCAAGTTCAGTGATGATGCTTCCGAGTGTATTTTCGATGGGAATACGATTACATATAGCGTGATTCAAATGGCTGTATATATGGGATTTACTGAAATATATCTTCTTGGCTGTGACTCGGATTTCTCGGGCAAGACAAAGCATATCATATCTTACGAAGAGAATAAGGATGACGTTGCAGTCAAAGGAACAGAAAATTTTGCTGCTGTTTCAGGAATTGCCTATATGACGGCAAAAGAATTTGGAGATTCTCATGGGATAAAAATTATCAATAGCACGAATGGCGGCAAACTGGAAGTGTTTCCACGGAAAAACTTGGATGAGGTATTAGGTATATAAATGCTGGGCGAGACAAAAGAATCAAGGAACACATTAGTTCAGAATACAGTATTTATCTACATGATGCGTATTGCATCATATATTTTCCCTTTGATTACTACACCTTATCTAACTAGGGTATTGATGGAGGACAATTACGGTCTATATACCTGGGCGAATGCCGTAATGAATTATGCAAGGCTGATTGTGACTTTCGGTTTTGTTAATTATGGCGTTGAGGTGATTGCCCGTTGTAAGGATGACAAGAAAAAAATCGGCGCGTCGGTTTTTCAAATAATATCTTTTCAACTTATTTTTACAATTTTAACCGGTGCCGTATTAGTGGTAATTGGCTTTTTTGTAGGTAAATTCAGAGCAAATGCGTTATTGCTGTTATTGTCTTATCTGCCTGTAATTACAACAGCGTTAAATATTGACTTCGTTTTTCAGGGTATGGAAAAAATGAAGTATATTACGATTCGTGTTGTAATAACAAAAGCCATTTTTCTTGTTCTTGTTTTTATGTTTGTCCATTCACCAGAGCAATATTTTATTGTGCCTGTGTTGACTGCAGTCGGTGAGGGCATATCTGATGTGATGATGTGGACCTCTTTAGTGCATACGTGCCATATTCATTTGATTCCTAATACGTTAAAAAAAGGTATCAAATTATTAAGAGAAGCTAGTTGGTATTTTTTATCAAGAGTGTCCGGGGCTGTTTATTCATCAGGGAATTTAGTGCTTTTAGGCATATTCTGTGAGGATAAGATGGTTGCTCAATTCAGTGTGGCATATACTATTGTGGCAATCGCTCAAAATCTCATTACACCATTGGCGGATAGCACATATCCCCATTTGGTCAAGAATCAGAATTATGGATTAGTAAAAAAAATCATTTTTCTTTTTGAACCGATTATCATTGCAGGAAGTGCAGTCGTTTTCTTCATTGCACCTGCAGTGGTTAAGTTTGTCTTTGGAAGTCAATATGAGCTGGCTGCAGAAATCTTTAAAATGATGATACCGATTGTCATTGTAACGCTACCTGGATGTATGTTTGGATTTCCAGTACTTAGTGCACTTGGATTACATAAAGAAGCGAATTTACCAATCCTTAATGTCGCTGTTTTTCATATTGTAGGATCATTGATATTAATTAGTATTAGGAATTTTAATGTATATTCAGTCGCAATACTTACAGTTATAAGTGAATGCCTCGTAGTTGTTCAGAGAGCATATTTTGTAATGAGAGAATTAAAAAAGAGACGAGCACAGGTGTAAGTTTTAGGAATAAAGATATGGAGCTATTAAGTTATGGGAAATTTGAAAATAAAAAATATACATTGGAAAGACAACGGAAAAATCAAGCTCATGATCATTGTGGGCACAAGGCCTGAGATTATTAGGTTATCGGCAGTCATAAAGAAATGCCGTAAGTACTTTGATACGCTCTTAATTCACACGTCGCAGAACTATGATTACAACTTGAACGGCATTTTCTTCAAGGACTTAGGACTTGATGAGCCTGATCTGTATCTAGAAGCAGTGGGAAATGACCTGGGGGAAACGATGGGCAACATCATCGCAAAGTCCTATGAGGCGATGGCTACTCTAAACCCGGATGCTGTCCTAGTTCTTGGCGATACAAATTCTTGCCTGTCCGTGATCGGAGCCAAGCGCCTACACATCCCGATCTTTCACATGGAAGCAGGAAATCGCTGTAAAGATGAATGCCTGCCAGAAGAGACTAATCGTAGGATTGTGGATATTATATCGGATGTGAATTTAGCTTATAGCGAACGTGCGAGAAGGTATCTTGAGGACTGCGGCTTGCCGAAAGAGCGTACTTATGTGACAGGATCTCCTATGGCAGAAGTTTTGCATGAGAATCTTGCTGCTATCGAGGCTTCGGATATACACGAGAGACTAGGGCTTGAGAAGGGAAGATATATCCTTCTTTCCGCACATCGCGAGGAGAATATCGACACGGAGAAGAACTTCACATCTCTTTTCACCGCAATAAACAAGATGGCAGAGAAGTATGATATGCCTATCCTGTATTCTTGCCATCCAAGATCAAGAAAGCGGTTGGAAGCTACGGGATTCAAGTTGGACCCTCGTGTCATTCAGCATGAGCCGCTCGGATTCCACGATTACAATTGCCTGCAGATGAATGCATTCTGTGTCGTTTCAGATTCCGGGACATTGCCGGAGGAGAGTAGTTTCTTCACATCTGTTGCACATCCATTTCCGGCTGTATGCATCCGTACTTCTACAGAACGTCCTGAAGCCATGGAGAAAGGCTGCTTCATCCTCTCCGGAATTGACACGAACGGACTGCTACAGTCGGTGGATACGGCTGTCGAGATGAACAAGAATGGTGATCTGGGACAGCCGGTTCTAGACTATGTGGAAGAGAACGTAAGCACTAAGGTTGTAAAAATTATCCAGTCTTATGTTGGTGTAGTCAATAAGATGGTGTGGAGAAAAGACAACCAATAAGCCCCATATTATATAAGGAAGAAACAGAGCTAAAGGCACAAAGAAAAATGAACATATTAGTTACAGGAGCGAAGGGCATGGTTGGAACAGCCCTCTGCAATAACCTGAAGAATATTAGAGACGGAAAGAACAGGACAAAGCCAAATCTCCACATTGATGAAATTTACGAGTATGACCTGGACTCTACAGAAGAAGAGCTAGATGGATATTGCCGGAAGGCGGACTTCGTGTTCAATCTTGCCGGAGTGAACCGTCCGGAGAATCCAGAAGACTTCATGAAGGGAAATTTCGGCTTTGCCTCAGAGCTTCTCGATACGCTGAAGAAATACCATAATAAAGCAACCATCATGCTTTCTTCGTCCATTCAGGCTACTTTAGCTGGGCGGTTCGGTAATTCAGAATACGGAAAAAGCAAGAAAGCGGGAGAGGAGTTGTTCTTCAAATATGGAGAAGAAACCGGGGCGAAGGTTGCTGTATACCGTTTCCCGAATTTGATGGGGCACTCTAGACCGAAGTACAACTCGGCAGTCTCTACATTTTGCTGGGCTGTGGCGAATGATGAGGAGTATACGGTAAATGACAGAAACACGGAGTTGGAGCTCCTTTATATCGATGACTTGATTGACGGCATGTTTGATCTTCTCGAGGGGAAGGAAAAGCACTGCGAGTTTGATGGCGTCGAGACCGTGGTAAGGGAAGACGGCAGATATTGTTGTGTGCCTGTTACTCACAAGGTCACTCTTGGCGAAATCGTGGACCTGCTGGAATCCTTCAAGCAGCAGCCGGTGAATCTTCTCATGCCGAAGATGCCGGAAGGCTCATTTGCGAAGAAGCTGTTCTCACTGTATCTTTCCTACCTGCCGACTGAGAAGTTCAAGTATGCACTGAAGATGAACTGCGATGCTCGGGGGTCCTTCACAGAGATGGTTCACACCGAAGATTGTGGGCAGGTGAGTATCAATATCAGTAAGCCTGGAATCACGAAAGGCCAGCACTGGCACAACAGCAAGTGGGAGCAGTTTATCGTAGTTCATGGTCATGGTCTCATTCAGGAGCGGAATATCAATACTGGCGAAAAGGTCGAGTTCGAGGTTTCGGGCGATAAGATAGAATCTGTATATATGATACCAGGATGGACTCATAACATTATTAATCTCTCTGATACAGAAGACCTTGTCACAGTTATGACATGCAACGAGATCTTCAATCCAAATAAACCAGATACATTCCATGAGGATGTGTAGATTATGATGCCTACAATACTTTACATCATCGCCATATCCCTCCAGTTTGCCGGTGCGATTATCCTTGTGAAGCGTTTCAATCCGATAAAAGCACGGGCTTTTATTTTTAAGTCGATTGAAGAAGACAAAGAAAAAGGCGGCACCGACTTCGGCGAGTTTGACGAAGAAGGACAATTTCGTATTGTGGAAAAGGAAATTCTCCAGGCGAAGGCGGAGGAAATCTATCTGAATGGTTTAGCATTTGGATATATTGCCATTGGCTATGTACTTGGGATATTTGGCGAGATTCATTGCAACAAGTATATCATAGCCGCATTTGTAGTAGCTCTCGCTATTCTATTAATGGGTGCTGGGACTTGGATATGCAGGCATTGCGCAGAAAAGAATTTTCCGGAGGACATCCAGGTCCGAGATTCGTAATAAAAACAGAATCAATGTTCGACGAAAGATTTTTTGATAGATGAAAATATTTAGAGCTTTTGAAGCATGATAATGGCAGAAGACCTCATTAAGAACAAAACCGTCATTGACGCTCACATAAAGCCATTTCTCGACGGCACTTACACGAATTACGTTCTTGGCAACCAGATTCTCTACGATATGTGCACTCATTACTCATACCATAAGTCCCTTGACGAGATTGCCGCAAAGGCGTGGATCATAAACAAGTCATATTCAGCACAGTTAGAGAGGTACATCGCCAAGGTGTCTGACGATGCAGATTTTTACTACGACGGCATCGCAAAGGTGTTGCTTGACAACGGACAAAAGCTTGACCGAATGATTGATGAAGTAAGGGGAGAGAAGGTAAACCGTCAGAACATTGAGGAGATGTTCTCCATACATTCCTACTTCATGAGCCTTATCGACAAGCTTCCAAAGACGAAGGTATGCGGAGCCTCCGCCCGCAGTTTCGCATCGAAATATCTTCATTTCCATGCTCCGGGATTCTTCTATATCTACGACAGTAGGACGAGCAGCATAATAACGAAGTTCGTGAAGAAGCCAACAAAGGTAGAGATTGAGAAGTATAAGAATTATGTCTGCGAAAAGCTCGGTGATGAAAACGACAGCGGCAATGAAAACGATAATGAGGAGAAGGATTCCGTCTACATCGAGTTTGGTCTCCGTCTTCTATATTTGCAGGAACACATAAATAGGGAAAAGAATGTTCAAATCACTCCGAGGCAGATCGACAGCTTCTTGCTGGAGTCCGAGGCGCATAAGGAGTGGTTTGAGGAGGAATGCCACGGGGCAATCAATAACGAAGTTGACGAATGATGGATGAGAAGATGAATACAAATAAAAAACCATTACTTCTGACATTTGCAGTGGACAGGATACATGACGTCACAGGCAAGATATTTCATTATGATTACAGCAAGGATATGAATGTGCTGGATGCCGATTCGACGATTCCGTTCATTGAGGCTAGTCACAATGCTTCATTGCTTACCATTGCGAAGTCCGATCGAGAATGCGACTTTGACGATGATCGCTGCTTTTCAGAACTGTATACGAAGACTGACGAGATCAGGGAACAGGACGATGAAGAATTGAACTTATCCGGTATAGCTCTACGGAATGTTGAAACTGGTCATTCAAATGCATTCACGGAGCTTTACACCAAGACCGAAGATAACCGAGAAATGGACGATGAAGATCCGGACCCGTCTCCATGGCTTCTCATGCAGCCATACCGTGAACTTGTATCAAAGACCTTTGCTGACCGGGAGCGGGATGATGAGGATGACGACATTATTCCAGATAGAATATCAGAGGTCGTTCCGGAATGATACTTATCATTACGAACAAGGATGACGTGACGAACGATTACGTGGTCCGCGAACTCCAGAAGCAGGGCCTGAACTATTATAGGCTGAATACTGAGGATATCCCGGAGATTGTTTCCGTGGACTTTGATTTTGAGAATGATACGTTTCTTCTTAATGACAAGGTCAAGGATATCACTATAGACCTGCAAGCTGTAACTTCAGTATATTTCAGGCGTCCCAGGATGACGGACTTGAGCTACGTCAAGGCGGACTTGAATGAGACGGAAAGATACTATCTCCGGCGAGAGGCCGCCCAGATACTCGAAGGTATATACAAGATCCTTGAGGACAGGTTCTGGGTGAATAATGTCTACAGGATTCGTGAGGCCGAAAACAAGATTCATCAGTTGAGACTCGCAAAGAAGGTAGGTTTTACAGTTCCGGACACCATCCTTTCAAATGAACTACAGAAGGTAAGATATTTCTATAACGAAAATCATCAAGACTGCATCATAAAGCCAGTACGTTCGGGAGGGATGGGGGAATCGGCGGAAAAGGTCATCTTTACTTCGAAATTAGAGAAGCTTCCAGATGAGGGTCAGATTGAAGCTTTCCCCTTGTATTTGCAGGAGCGAATAGAAAAGCAGGCGGATCTTCGGGTTATCACCATAGGGGATAACATATACTGCGCAAAGATAGATTCGCAATCAGAAGAGATCGCAAGGATTGACTGGCGGAAGGGTAGCGAGCGCCTTACTCACACGGTATATGAACTCCCGAAATCCATCAAGGAAAAATGTTTCGAAATCACGCACGGGCTGGGGCTCAATTATTCAGCAATCGATTTGATTCTCACACCAGATGATGATTTTGTGTTTCTGGAATGCAATCCGAACGGGCAGTGGGCGTGGCTCGAGGAGAGGCTCGGCTTTCCCATCAGCCGGGATATTGTAGAGATGCTTGAAACACAGGGCGACTGTATTAAGTCACATACAGAAGAAAATGTCTCATGAATAAATACGTTTGCAATGTGCGGGATTTGTTCTTTCCGGTGATAGATAATTTATCCAAGGAGGATGCTGAAGAGGAGAAGAACAAGCGTGATAATCGAATAAAGGAAATCAAAGAGTTTCAGTTCCAGCCGGATGAAGCTGATATCATTTTACAACTAGCTGGGGAATATGAGAGGCGCGAGGACTCGAGGCTGCATGAAGTCGAATCTAAGGCAACGGTTTTTATCGGGACCTTCTCCGTTGCAATTACCATACTTATGGGATTGCTGAAAGATTTTCTTACAGGCACCGGTTCTGCATTATTAACCAATGCTCCGGATTGGTTTGGAACATTAATATGCTTCCTGCTCATGGCGGCTATATTTTACCTGTGCTTTGCAATTATCAATTCCATCAAGACGCTTCAGAAAAACACTTTCAGCGTGCTAGGCGTAAAGGAGACGATGAGCGCTGGATCCTATTCTTCGATTATTTTGGAGGATTCTCAGAATTCTAGCCAGAATAATGGACAGGATCATGTAGTCAGCAGGAAAATAGAGATCGCAAGGAAGAAACTACTGTATACGTATAAGAATGAGACGGTCATCAACAGGAAGGTGGACTACATGACGCTTGCACAGAAATTCTTCATGCATGCCGTCATAGTTCTCCTGATAATGATAATCCTGTTAGCCCTATACCTTATCTGGAACAAGGCGGGAGCGAATATCGTGAACTGGTGGAATTCGATAACGGGCATTATTAATAGCAAAGGGACTGCGACTCCATCTAATAATCCATGAAAATAATATCAGAGAAAGATACAGTATGGACAACACCGATTATGAAAACCTAGGCTATGTCGAATACGGCGGCAAACCATATACGTATTACTTCAACCCAGAAGACTTCCGCCTGACGCTGATCCCCAAGGCTTACGACAGGCAGGCGTATTTTGATGCTTTTAAGGATTTTGGCAAGAAGCCGGACAGGGATGACTGGATCAGGAGCAATACCGTCATTGGCACCCCTCTCGGGAAGACGTCAGGAATGATATTCTCCCTGCTTGACAACCCATCGACATTCAACGGCATACCACAGTATCCAGTGAACTGGTATGCAAAGCTGCCGGATGATGCCGATGCGGACAGCGTTGTCGGAATAGAGATAGTCGGCGGTGACGTCAACCGCTTCTATTCACCGAACCACGTCCTCGAGCGTGAGCTTACGGCGGACTCCTTCACTGTTAAGACCGGAAATCAGGTAAACGCCAAATGCGGAACATTTATACTTGATGACGGGAATCAATGCAAGGTAAGCGTTTCGGCATACGGTTCCTTCAACGTCAACAGCTACGACTCCCCGCTTTCCGCAACCAGCCGAATGAAGCTGAAATTTTCCACGCCGGTAAAGCTCGAAGAGGCGGTAAGGATTTATTATGGGAGCGTGCTAAGCTTCTTCCAGTTTATAAATTACAGGCGGAACATCGCCTTTGAAAAAGTGCAACTGATATGGAAGACGCCGCTGCCGGATCATCCAGATTACCGGAGCTATGGCGAACTGCATTTCCCGCCTGCCGGTTATCCTGCCGACATCGAGAAGAAGCAGGACATGCGGATAAGGTATGAGCTGACGGGGGAGCACACTGCTGGTTTGATTTCGCATTTCCATAACGGCAGGGCGAACCTCGAGTTTTTGACTGATACTGCAGCAAAGAGGAGCAGCTACCCACCAAGCCGAATAATGGAAATCTGTACTGAGTTCGAGCGTGAGTTCCATAACGCCTATGGAACTGATGCGCTTCGGCACGAGGAATACAGGCAGGTGAAGGACGAAGTGGCAGGCTGGATCGAGGAAAAGGCGAAGGATTACTCCGGAAAGAAGCGGCAGTATCTGAAGAGCTTTTCACGGTCCATCACGAATTTGGACGATTCCTATGGGCAGAGGGTGGAATATGCGCTCAAGGAAAATGAAGAGATTGTAAAGCCATTTATCGACGCCGCGTATAAGAACGGCTTTTCCGAGCTTAAGGATGGCATTCCCGAAAGGTGCAACGATATCAGGAACGGTTTCATGCACAGCAGACTGGATCTTGAACTTGAGCCTGTCAATATCTCAGATATCAATATTCTGGAGATCCTGATCTATGTCATTGTACTGAAGCAGTACATCGAGGCAGATAAGGTTAAGGATGCCGTGAACGACTTGTTCGGATATCACTTGAGATTCGAGAAGGACGGGAATGGCGGAGAATAATAGTAGATACTATATGGCAGCAGATATTGTGAACTTCCCTCGCGGGTTACACTAGCCGACTTTCAAACCACAAAAAAGCTCGCAAACCCGCATAAATACTGACTTTTTTGCTTGCAATCGACAACAAATTGTAGTATAATTAGTGTAACGGTT
>JAXEUE010000193.1:0-7102 GCA_034115005.1 Blautia sp. | reverse complement strand
TCAACCGTTCTTGAATGTAAAAGAATTTTCGAGAATCGTATGTGTTTCACTGTTCAGTTATCAAGGTTTTCTGTCTTAACGACAGCTTTTATAATTTATCACATCTCATTTGCTTTGTCAAGAAGTTTTTTCGGTTTTTTTTTAAATTTTTTATAATTTCCTGTAAGCTTATGTTCTGTGAAATTGTCGGCTCTTTTTCAGCGACTTGACTAATATATCATATCGTCTGTTATCTGTCAACAATTATTTTTATTTTTTCAAATCTATTTTTATACCGATAGGTCTCTTCTGGTAAAATAGAGTATGCCTGTCCCCATAAAAGCAATAGAAATTAAAGCCATAACCAGGTTATATATCAGATACCCTTGTGTACCATCTACGATTCTGCCTGACGGGAAAAGACTGTAAAGAGTAAAATATTTAAGTTTCTCCAGCTTTCCTCCCATGTTGGCAAGCATCTGAATCAAGAAAAACACAAGTGGAATACCTGCTCCAAAAGCATAGAAATATCTGGCATCCGTACACATACAGGCAAAAAGGAAAATAATCCCCAGCATCATCAGTTGAAGAAGTATCTCGCTTCCGTTGAGCAAAATATATTTTTTCACATCAAGCTCTCCCGGAAACATAATCTGACAGCTTGCAATTCCCACTGTTGTTACACATATCAGAAGAAGGCTGACAAGAATAGCCAACGATACCGCCTGTGTGAAAATTATTTTTTTTCTTGAATGGGGAGTAGAAAGAAGCACTGCCATGCTTCCTTTGTCTATGTAGCTGACCACCAGTTTATTCACAATAATGATCTCAAAAATAAGCGGAAATAAAATCATAATAAATCCGTACAGATAGATTCTGATCCACTCAAGGATGTTATCTGCAATTCCTGTCATGCCAACAGCAGCCATCATTTCAGGAAGCACTTCCTGATATCCGCTTAACATCTGGGAAATTTCAGGATTATACATATATATGATTACAACTGTATACATTGAGATAACCCCCAGAAGAATAAGCAGAACTTTAATTCCAGATATCATATTTCTTTTAAATAATGCCCGGACCATCACCTGTCCTCCTCATCATAAAAATGCATAAACAGTTCTTCCAGGCTCTGTGTCTTAATTTCCACATCCACTGGATCTGCAAGTGCTATTTTTTGCAGAATTTCCCCCGGTCTTCCGCTTATATTAAGGCAGACCCTGTTTCCATCCACTGATTTCAGAATATTTCCCACGGTTTCTCCAAATACAGCTGCTTTCCTTTCATCCTCAAAAGTAACTGTATATATTTTTTTCTTTCTTTTTGAAAAATAATTCATGTCCTCTACGGCAGCAATTCTTCCTGAACGGATAATTGCAGTCCTGTCACATGTTTTTTCCACCTCTTCAAAAATATGGGAAGACATAAGTATGGTAGTTCCCCTGTTTTTCTCTTTCATAATCAGATCAATGAAACGATTTTGCATCAGGGGATCCAGCCCACTTGTAGGCTCATCCAGAATCAAAATATCCGGCTTATGCATAAATGCACTGACTATTCCTATCTTCTGTTTCATGCCTTTGGACATTTTACGTATTTTTCCTCTAGGATCCAGTTCAAAATAACCGATTAGTTCGTCCATGTATCTCCTGTCGCTCAAACCTTTCATTTCAGCCATGAAATTCAGATATCCTGTTCCTGTCATGTTGTCAATCAGTGCAATCTCACCTGGAAGATAACCAAGTTTTTTCTGAATCTTTTCCCTTTTTTCAAAACAGTCCATTCCCTGAATCAGGGCATGGCCTTTGTCAGGCCGTATAAATCCCATCAGATGGCGGATGGTAGTAGTTTTACCTGCGCCATTAGGACCAAGGAATCCAAAAACTTCCCCTTTTTTTACTGAAAAATCTACATCGAATATTCCCTTTTGATTTCCATAATCTTTTGTCAGATTATGAATTTCTATTTCTTCCATCTGTTTCTCCTGATTTCATAATATATGAAATTGCCTCTCTGATATCAGATACATATACAAGTTTAATACCATCTGCATTTTCCACTGAAGAGCGGCACACTTCAGGAAGCATCACTGTTTCAAAGCCCAGTTTGGCCGCTTCCCGGACGCGCCGCCCTGCCATAGCCACGGCACGGACTTCTCCACTTAGTCCAACCTCTCCAAAAACCATAAGACTGTCAGGTAAAACAATATCTTTGCAGCTGGAAACGACAGACAGACAGATTCCAAGGTCTATGGCTGTCTCTGTCATTTTCATACCTCCTGCAATATTTACATAAGCGTCTGAAGAAGCAAGATGTATTCCTGCCTTCTTTTCCAGAACAGCCATAAGAAGGTTTACTCTGTTAAAGTCAGTTCCTACTGCCGTACGTCTTGGAATCCCGAAATTGCTCTGGCACACAAGAGCCTGGATTTCCACAAGAATGGGGCGTGTACCCTCCATGGAGCAGGCTGCCACAGAACCGGATGCATTCTCGGGCCTTCCATTTAAAAGAAAATCGGAAGGATTTTTTACTTCTTCCAGTCCAGAATTTAGCATTTCAAAGACGCCAATTTCATTCGTGGATCCAAACCGGTTTTTCACTGCACGGAGAATACGGTATGAAGCATGCCTGTCTCCTTCAAAATACAGGACTGTATCCACCATATGTTCCAGAACTCTGGGACCTGCCACGCTTCCTTCCTTGGTCACATGTCCTACAATAAAAATAGATATGCCCATTCCCTTGGCAATCTGCATAAGAATATTTGTGGATTCTCTGACCTGTGAAACACTTCCCGGAGCTGAACCCACTTCTTCATTATACATAGTCTGGATGGAATCAATTATTGCAACATCTGGCTTTTCCCTTTGAATTACGTCCTGAATAGTTTCCAGATTCGTTTCACAGAGAAGCTTCACTTTTTCATTGAAATTACCGATACGGTCCGCCCTGAGTTTTATCTGTCTCAGAGACTCCTCCCCTGAAATATAAAGAACAGATACCTGTTTCTGTGCAAGCTTCCTGCATACCTGTAAAAGCAAAGTAGACTTTCCTATTCCAGGATCTCCTCCTACTAAAACAAGGGAGCCAGGGACGATACCGCCGCCCAGCACCCTGTCAAGTTCACCTATATCAGTTTTCATCCGCTCGTCCTGAGACAAGCTGATATTATTCAGGATCACCGGATCCTGCCTCTTGCCTGAGCTTACTCCTGTACTGGAAGCAGATTTCTTCGCAGGAACAGTTTCCTCCACGAAAGTGTTCCATGCCTTACAGCCTGGACATTGTCCCATCCATTTGGCTGACTCATATCCACATTCCTGACAGAAGTATACTGTTTTTTTATTTTTCAGCATTTTACGATCTTTACTTCTACTCTTGCTGCATTTCCAAGTTCCACACTAAATGAAAGCTTGCCACCCAGGTTGGTCTTCATTTTACCTGTGCTTGCTTCTTCAATAAACACTTCGTACTCTGTATCCGGTTCCATTTCCACAGTAATCTGTGCATCCTCGGGTCCCTCAACATGAAAATCCATCTCTGTTCCATTCTGAGTAAGATTAAATACTGCAGTTCCCGGAACTGATTCGTAAACGAACATTCCGTTTCTCTCGAGTTTGGTGATCTCCTTAAATGTCTTCACCTTATACATATCACCCTGGTGCTGATAATCAGATAATTTGGACTTCTGTGCGAGCTCATAATCACCAAAGCTGATTGCTCCATTCTCTTCTGTGCGGATTAATTCTTTTACTACTGCCATTTCCTTATGTCCTCCCTAAGACTCTTTTGTTTGCCATGATGTTCAGTCATTCAACGTGGTCACGGCATCCACCCTTTATTGTGTTATTATATAATAAATCCCATTTTTTGACCAGTGTCCCAAGGGATATTTTATACTATTTTCACATTTAGGAACCAGACTGTTCTTCCTCTTTTTTTACTTCAAAGAAGATCTGATTTTTATGAAGTTTTACCCGGACATGGTCTCCTCTTCTGATCCTTCCCTCCAGGATTTCATTCGCAAGGGCATCCTCTATCATAGTCTGAATGGCACGTCGTAAAGGCCTTGCTCCATATTTGCTGTCTGAACCTTTTTGGGCAATGTATTCTTTCACCGCAGGAGTAACCATTAGCTGAATATCCATCTGATCCTGACATCGTTTTTCCAGTGTTACAAGCAGCAGGGAAACGATTTTTCTGATCTGTTCCTTATTCAGCACATGGAACACAATGATCTCATCGATTCTGTTCAGAAATTCCGGTTTAAAGATACGGCGGACTTCTTCCATCACACCACTCTTCATTCTCTCATAATCTTTCTTCTCGTCATCATTGGAAAGAAAACCAAGATGTTTGGGTTCCATAATTGCCTGTGCGCCTGCATTGGAAGTCATAATGATAATGGTTTGTTTAAAATCAACCTTTCTTCCCTGTGCATCTGTGATATGGCCATCATCCAATACCTGGAGCAGAATATTGAAAACATCAGGATGTGCTTTTTCAATTTCATCAAAAAGAATAACACTATATGGATTTCTCCGGACTTTTTCACTAAGCTGTCCTCCCTCTTCATATCCAACATATCCGGGCGGAGAGCCAATAAGCTTGGATACGCTGTGTTTCTCCATATATTCTGACATATCTACACGGATCATAGCACGCTCGTCTCCAAAAACTGCCTGGGCAAGAGCTTTGGATAATTCTGTTTTTCCAACTCCTGTGGGACCAAGGAAAAGAAAAGATCCTATTGGTCTGCCCGGATCCTTAAGGCCAACCCGTCCCCTTTTTACCGCCTGGGCAACAGCTTTCACAGCTTCATCCTGACCGATCACACGTTTATGAAGTTCTTTTTCCAGACGGGCAAGGCGTCTTGTCTCACTCTCTGTCAGGCGCTGTACAGGAATTCTTGTCCAGTCAGAAACGATCTGTGCAACCGTCCCTTCATCTACCACCATTGCCTTTCGTCTGTTCCTGCGTTCCATTTTAACCCGAATGGCATTTATCTTATCCTCAATTTCTTTCTGACGCTGTCCGGCTTCTTTTGCTTTCTGAAGATCTGCAGATTTCACTGCTTCTTTTTTCTCTTCTTTCAGATTGACCAGTTCCATCTCATAGGAATCCAGCTCAGGTGATGATTCATAACCGGAAAGCTGCACTTTAGATGCAGCCTCATCGAGCATATCAATAGCTTTATCCGGAAGAAAACGGTCATTGACATACCGAATGGACATTTTCACCGCTGCCTCAATAGCAGTATCCCGGATTTCCACACCATGATGCTGTTCATAGTATGGACGCAGTCCTTTCAAAATCTCAATAGTTTCCTCTTCAGAAGGTTCATCTACAGTTACAGGCTGAAATCTTCTCTCAAGTGCTGCATCCTTTTCAATATATTTACGGTATTCTTCAAGTGTAGTTGCACCGATAAGCTGAATTTCTCCTCTGGAAAGAGAAGGCTTCAGAATATTCGAAGCATCAAGGGCTCCTTCTGCTCCACCGGCACCGATAATGGTATGGAGTTCATCAATAAAGAGCAGAATTCCCTGATGTTCTCTTACTTCCTGAACTACATTTTTAATTCTTTCTTCAAACTCTCCCCTGTATTTGCTTCCTGCAACCATGCTGGAAAGGTCAAGAACTACAAGTCGTTTCTCTTTCACTGTATCAGGTACCATGCCCATAACGATTCTCTGTGCCAGTCCCTCTACAATAGCAGTCTTGCCTACACCAGGCTCCCCTACAAGGCAGGGATTATTCTTGGTTCTTCTGCTTAAGATCTGAATGAGACGATTGATCTCCTTCTCTCTTCCTACTACAGGATCCAGCTTCCCCTCAGCTGCCATAGCAGTAAGATCTCTGCTGTACTGGTCAAGTGTAGGTGTACTTGTCATTTTTCTGTTTCTTGCCATCTGAAATTCCTGGGCAATCTCATCATTGTCATATCCCATAGCCGAAAGCAAAGCTGCGTAAAGCTTCTGAATGTTTACTCCCATAGTATACAGAAGCCTTGTTGCAACACAGTCTGTTTCTCTTAAAAGGGCAAGAAGGAGATGTTCCGTACCCGTTTCAATTTCCATACTCTGTGCATCGGACATGGCCTGCTCTATTACATATTTTAATCTTGGACTGTAATCCGGATCTTTCAGGGCAGTCTGGCCCTGGGACGGTGCAATAAACTGCTCAATAAGCTCTTTCAGCTTGTTCTTTTCCACCCCGAATTCTGTCAGAACCCTTCCTGCTGTACCCTCACTTTCCATTAAGAGTCCTGCCAGAAGATGCTCTGTTCCAATGTATCCATGTCCACAGGATCTGGCTGTATTTTTTGCCAGTTTTAGGGCATTCTCTGCCTGTCTGGTAAATTTACTATCCATTATGTCTCCTATCTGTCTTTATTATATTCGTCAAAAATCTCGTCTATCAGCTGATGCACTTCTTCTCTGGACACATTCTTACAGCACCCTCTGGCAAGTGCGATCCTGAGATTCTGTTTCATATCCTCCAGAGCCTTGCGTTTATTTGCATCTATGGAGATCACTGCACCACGTCTTCGGTCTATGGTAACAAACCCTTCCTGTCTTAAGAGAGAATATGCTTTATTTACTGTGTGCATATTAATACCCACTGTATCAGCAAGCTGTCTCACAGAAGGAAGGACATCCCCCTCCTGCAGTCTGGATGTTGCGATCCCCAGGATGATCTGGTTGGTCAACTGAATGTAAATTGCTTCGTCACTGCTGAAATCTATTTCAATCATCCTTTATTTTACCTCTTTTTCGTTTGTTACACATATTCTAGCACAAAGAAGGTGATTTGAAAACCGTTTCCCGGTATTTTATTCAAAAAAAGATATAAGAGTCTGTTGCGCTCTTATATCTTTTCTCTTCTGTAAAATAATTTATCCGATTATTTTCTTAAGCTGATCTTTGTTTAATACAAGATTGAATCCCATAGGATTGATTACATATGCATTGGCATTTTCAATCATCAGATCCGGAAGTTTGGAAAATGGAACTTTCACTACCCTTAATTTTTTGCCCTTCAGGAATTTATCAAGCTCCATAACATCGGTAAACACCGGCTGAAGGATCTCTTCTTTTTTATTTTTCAGATATGGGAT
>JAXEUE010000192.1:0-15064 GCA_034115005.1 Blautia sp. | reverse complement strand
TCAACCGTTCTTGAATGTAAAAGAATTTTCGAGAATCGTATGTGTTTCACTGTTCAGTTATCAAGGTTTTCTGTCTTAACGACAGCTTTTATAATTTATCACATCTCATTTGCTTTGTCAAGAAGTTTTTTCGGTTTTTTTAAACTTTTTATAATTTCCTGTAAGCTTATGTTCTGTGAAATTGTCGGCTCTTTTTCAGCGACTTGACTAATATATCATATCGTCTGTTATCTGTCAACAACTATTTTTATTTTTCTGTAAATAATCTTAATTGTTTGTTTTTCAGAATCAATTATTTCCGACAGCTTTTGTATATTACCACTCTGAAAGACACTTGTCAACATACTTTTTCAATTTTTTTAATCTTCCGGCCTGTGCTTATGGTGCGATCATAATTTTCCCTGCTTGAAACCGTCCCACCTCTTTTTCCTGATGAGTGGAAAATATAAGAGTCCTTCCATTTCTGTATTTCATAATAAACCTTATTACCTGATCTTTTGTTTCTTCATCCAGACCTGTAAGAGGTTCATCCATAACGATCAGGTCTGACTGTGTTATCATCGCTCTGGCTATGGCCGCCCTTCTTTTCATTCCTCCGCTGAATTCTGAAACTTTCTGTGTCAGGCATTCCTCAGGAAGTATTTCTTTCAGTATTGCATTAATCGCATTCACATTATGGGGTTTTTCCTGCACCACTGCCACGTTTTCCCAGGCTGTCATAAAGTCAAAAAGCCTGTTTTCCTGGAATACTGCAGATATGCGCCTTTCTCCTGGCAGCTCTATGATACCTTCATCCGGCTTAAGAATACCCAGAATAATATGAAGCAATGTTGTTTTTCCGCATCCCGACGGGCCCATAAGGGCATAGACTTTTCCCTCTTCCAGCGTCATATTCAGATGATCCAGAACCAGATGATCCTCATATTTTTTGCAGACATTATATATTTTCATCTTTGAGTCTCTCCTTTCAGAGCTTTTCCTCCAAAAACTTTTAATATATATAGAAATATCTTCTCAAACAGAAAGCTCAGCAATATAATCACCAGTGTCCACGCGAAAAGACTTTCTGTATTAAGAAAAATTTTTGACATATAAAGTCTTTCCCCTATGGAGTGGCTGGGAACACCAATAATCTCTGCTGCAACACCTGATTTCCAGCTCATTCCCAGAGCAACCCGGGAACCACTGAGCAAAAATGGCATAAACGCCGGTCTGTATATATAGAGGAATTTTTTCCAGGGATTCATTTTAAACACACAGGCCATTTCAAGCATACTGTCATCTGCACATTTTAGCCCCTGACCCATATTTACATATATGATCGGAAAAACCATTAAAAACACAATAAAAAAAGATAGTTTTTCAGATCCTGCCAAAATAAGAAGCAGCACCACAAAAGAAGCCACAGGTACAGACTTTGCCAGCTGTATGACAGGATCCAGAAGAATTTTGATCCAATGCACCCGAAATGCAAGGCCTGCCATGATAATGGCGCAAAAAAACGCAGTCAGAAAACCTCCCATAATCTTTAATACAGAATTTTGGATGGAAATCCAGAATTCTGTCCCCTTCATCTGCTCCCATAAAGACACAAGCATATCCTTTGGGCCTACAAAAACAATAGAATCTTTCATTACTATAGCTGCAGCCTGCCATACACACAGCCAGAATATTACCGCCACTATCTTTTTTCCTGTTTCCTTATTGCTTTTCATTGATCTCTCCCATTTTATTCATCTGTTATCCGTGAAGAAAAAAAAGGAAGGGGCATTGCTGTCCCTTCCCTTATGATGCTTAATCCTCTTCTTCTATATAATAGAAATCATCTCCAGGGAGTGTGCCACCGACAGATTCAGGATTCTGATCCATCAGTACCTCAAGATATCCACTTAATGCCGTTTTCATTTCCTCTTCATCCAGATACTTAAGATTACATTTCGGGATTGCCGCCTCAGCCACCGGTGCCTTTTCTACAATACCAGCTGCAGCCACCAGTTCTGCTGCCTCACTGGTGTTTTCATTTGCAAACTCAATAGAGTCTTCGTGCTCATCCAGAAAATCATCAACAACTTCAGGATTTTCCTGAATGTAATCTTTCTTTGCGATGGTAACACCTGTTACCAGAGTACCTTTTCCTGTTTTGTCCCATTCCTCTGTCAGGTCACAGACTTCTTTAAGGTTCTCATTCTGTTTGCAGGCTGCAGTCGCAAAAGGCTGGGGAAGAATACCAACTGCCCCCTCTGTCTGTGTCAATGCAGATACAACCTCTGTAGGTTCTGACTTATACTCTACCGTAACATCATCCTGAGATAGGCCATTTGCATCAAGAAGATAATTCAGAACATATTCAGGAGTCTGTCCTTTACCTGTAGAATATACAGTCTTTCCTTTCAGATCTGCTATGCCGGTAATACTGTCATCAGAAGTTACCACATAAAGTACACCCAGGGTATTAATATCAATCACCTGTACATTTCCTTTGGTCTTATTGTAGAGAATACTTGCCATATTTGCCGGAACCAGTGCAATGTCAAGATCACCGGAAGTGAATTTGCCTGCAATCTCATCTGCCGCTGCAGCCATTTCAAATGAATAAGTATTGTCATCCTTCTCCTCATCCATCATACGGACAAGTCCCATAGAAGTCGGACCTTTCAGAGAGCCAACACGAACTGTTTCCTCTGCACCAGGTATGCTTACAGCACCACCTGCGATCATAGAAGCAGTCACTGCTGCTGCGACCAAAGTCATAATCTTTTTCTTCATAAGAAATCCTCCCTTTTAAACCGTTTAACTGTAAAATATAACCTAAATCAGTATAATTTTACAAAGTCATTTTAGCATGTTTTTCCAAAATCCAACAGTAAAATTTTGCCAGAATACTTATATTATGCAAAAACTGTTTTCCTCTTCAAGAGGAATTATTTTGTCCTGTATACTTTCAATATAAATATACCTCTGAGCATTGAGCATCTCTACCATTTGCGCAAGATCTTCCCTGGTTCCCTGCGCTTCCATTTCCACCCGGTCATCCCAGTTATTCCTGACCCAGCCTGTAACCCCCAAAGACTGAGCAATATAATAAGCATGATAGCGGAATCCAACTCCCTGAACTCTCCCGGAAAACCAGTAATGCTTTCTGATCATCATACCCTGATTACGAATCCTTCTTTTCTGGGTTTGGCCTTTGGATATTCACAATCACGGTAGCCCAAGATACAGTTTCCGATACCCACATAAGATTCCGGCACTCCCCATTCTGCTTTTAACGCCTGTCCTTCCGGTGATGCAAAAACTTCCCTTGCTCTGTGAATCCAGCAGGAATCCACGTCAAGGGCATGAGCCGCATTCAAAAGATTGCCCATAACCAGGCTTCCGTTTTCCACATAAGTACCCATATTGCTGTCTGCAAAAACAACAACCACGGTAGGTGCACCATAAAACGGATCGCTGGTGGTTCCCATTACCTGGGCATTCATTCTGGAAAGTTTCTTAACCATCTCAGGTTTCTGTATTACTACCATCAATGTTCCCTGACACCCCATTCCGCTGGGCGCATACTCTCCTGCCTTTAAAATCTCTTCCAGAACCTCTTCCGGCACAAGATCTTTTTTATATTTTTTTATGCTTCTTCGTTCAATAAGATTTTTTAATGCTTCCTTCATTAATTATTCCTCCATTTACTGAAATCTGCAGGAAAATTCACAATATTTCCCGTTGATTTTTGCTGTCTGACATTTTTCTCAGACATGTTTCCTCTGTTTTGCATCTTTCTGGTCCGGTTCCACACATTGTGCAAAAGCTGTTTTACCTTTTCAATTGTTTTTCGGTCACAGAATTCGTCCAACACATCGACTCCGCTTAAAAATTCAATAATCTCCTGAATAGTACCTCCCTCCCGGATAACTCTCTGCATATATCTGCACAGATCTTCAGCATAACCGCCATCTCCTTTTAGAAAATCTGTAAAAAAGCTTCTTAACGCTTTCATACTGGAGTCAAAAGGAAGATACCCTTCTTTTCCCAGTGTTTCAATTTCCTGTCTGGATGGCATATAGTAATGTTTGCCTTTCTGTACTCTTTCCAGTTCCTGTCTGTCCTCTTCTCTTACGAAAGATTTATGAATCAGTCTGTTATTGTCATATATATAATCTTTTTTATTTTCAGGAATTGGCTTGCAGAATTCCTGTATTTCGTCTGCCTGTGCCGACTTACCGGTATATTTTGTATATATTTCAAGAGCATTTTCCACAGGGCATATACCATAAAGCTCAGCTGCTCCGTTTAAATATATGGCAAGTTCCTGTTTTTTTTGTCTTTCATCGTTCCATTCCTTATCCCGGCAGTTTTTATGATATGCCTGTCTCACTTCCTCAGGAATAACAATATAACCAAGGCAGCTGGCCCCTGCATAACCTCCTGAAACCAGCGCAATGCCCCGACTGATCTCTTCCTCCCCAGTCTTCAGGCGGCTCACAGGTTTTGAGAATTTGTCAATAATACTGATTTCTTCGTCTGTAAGATATGAAAAATAAGCACACATAGTGTCTTTTTCCAGAAGTTTGGAAGCCAGAAATCTGATCAGTTCTTCTTTATTCAGCCTGGAATACCCTTTAAGATGGTGAAGCCTTGCAATTTCAATCAGATTCTCCTTATTGTAATCCATAAAAATATCCTGTAATCTGACATCTGCACGAAGAGATTTTATATCCTGCCCGGAATCCTGGATTCTCATCCAGATATTTTCCAGTTCATCCTGAAGATCAGGATTGGATCTGAGCATTTCCGCATCATCTTCCTCATCCCAGTCATAGATTCCCAGATAATTGCCCTGAACATTAAAAAAGCCTTTTCCCTTTTCCAAAGAATCGTAAATCTCTTCCTGAGTCATAGGTTTACTCTTTATACCTGTCAGAGACATTTTCTTTAATTTTTGATTTACTTTTTTGAGGTCATACATTTCATGAATGTTGTCCTGGCAGGGAGTATCTCCTCTGTATTTCAGAATAGCCGGATAATTCCTGTCATAATCTGTAAAAGTTTTCTCGACCACCACTGTATAACGCCATTCATTTCCAAAGTCGTAAACATAGGTAAATCTGTTTTCCAGATCAAGATATGCCTCCAGCATAATTTCCGACGAGTCATCTACATCCATATTTTCAAAAAAATAATCATAGTTTTCATTCAGCTCTTCAAGTCTCAGCTGCAGATCAGGAAACTCAAATGAGTACAGATGCTCTCCGAACCATCCCATAGCTTCATTAAGCACAACACTTAACTGTGCAAAGCTCAGATCCGCCGGAACAATTATTCGTCTCCAGACGGACGGATTCGTATATCTGGCCGTTATTTTTAACTGATATGCTTTCATAATTTTACCTCATAATTCCCAATCCATTTTACCGTAAACATTATATCACACTAAAAAATAAAATTCACGAATTTATTATGTTTTATTTATATATTATTATATATTTTACACTGTATTTCTTGCTCATTTTCGAGAATTAAGCTATAATGGATTCAGAATTTCATAAAGGACATAACTAAGATGAACAAAAAAGAAATATCAGAAATAAAGAAACAATTTACTCCTGAAAACTGCACGATCACACGTATCTGCGGTTGTTATGTTGATGGGGATAAGAATAAAAAAACCGAATTAAAAGAAGCTTTTCTTTCTCTTACTGAAGAAGAAATTTTTAAATATATGGAAATATTCCGCAAAGCTCTCTCCGGAACCATCGGCAAAAATCTGATGAATATGGAATTTCCTCTTGAGCAGGAATCTGAAGGGGGTACGCAGTATTTTCTGATGAAGCTCAGAGAAAGCAGACTGACAGATGATGATCTTATCGAAGAATTTTACGACAGAGTCATTGAGTGCTATAACTATCCGGAAAATTATTACATAATTCTGGTTCATGCTTCATATGATATTCCAGGTAAATCTTCTGACGGAGCAGAAATGTTTGATGCTTCCGATGAGGTTTTTGAATACATACTATGCTGCATCTGTCCGGTAAAATTATCCAAAGCCGGACTCTGTTATAACGCGGCCACCAACAGTATACAGGACAGAATCCGTGACTGGATCGTAGAATTGCCTGATACCGGCTTTCTTTTTCCACAGTTTAATGACAGAAGCACAGATATTCACGGAGTATTATATTACAGTAAAAACACAAATGAACTTCCTGATAATTTTATAAAGGAGCTTCTTGGATGTACAGTTCCTCTTTCTGCCGGAGGGCAGAGAGATTCTTTTAACACACTTGTAGAAGATACACTTGGAAATGCCTGTGTTTACGATACAGTACTGAATATCCATGAACACCTTAATGATCTGATTGAATCTCAGAAAGATGAACCTGAGCCTGTGGTTCTGACTAAGAATGAAGTAAGGCGTCTTTTTGAGGATTGCGGTGTTGAGGAGGACAGGCTTCAGTCCTTTGATGAACAGTACGAAATCGCCGCAGGAGAGAAATCTTCCCTGATGGCTTCAAACATCACTAATACAAGACGATTTGAGATTAAAACACCGGATGTGGTTATTCATGTAGAACCTGAGCGGGCAGAGCTTATAGAAACACAAATCATAAACGGACGGAAATGTCTGGTCATCCCCATGGAGGATGATGTGGAGATCAATGGAATTCGTGTGTACACCAAAGATAATCTTTCTGATACGGAGGGACAGTCTTATGAATAAAAAAGATCAGAAATATGACGAGGATACTACTCCTGTATATTATACTCTCGCCATGCGGCGATCTTACAGGGTAATGATCGTTTATTTCCTTGTATTTATGGTTTGCATGTTAATTTTCAGAATGCCGAAAACATGTCTGGCTGTTCTCCCATGGCTTATTGTTACATGTCTGGCAGACTATCATATTAAACGCATCCGGATCCGGTGGAATATTTTATTTTTTTCTGTTATATGTGCAGGATGGGTCTCCTATTTTATCTGTCTTTTTGGATGGAACTGCGGCGGAATCAATTTTATTATGCCATTAGTGATCATTTCAGTATTTTCCTTATACGACAGTCTTTTTAATAAAATTGTTTTCATTGTTTTTCTGTTTTTGCTTCGAATGGGATTGTTTTTGTACTGGCAGTCTCATCAGTCCGTTTATAATCCTACTGAAACCCAGATGATGATTCTGCAGACCGTAAATACTGCTCTGTCATTTATAGTCATGGCTATGATATGCATCACTTTCAGCGCCAATCTTCAGAAAGCAGAAAAGCATCTCATGCTATACAATATGGAATTACGTCAGCAGGCAGGCACGGATCCTCTTACCACTCTGTATAACCGCCGGCGAATGGAAGAAATTGTAAACAATCATATGGCAGCTAATCCATCTAATATTTTTTCAATAGCAATGGGTGATATTGATCTCTTTAAATCCGTAAATGATACATATGGGCATAACTGCGGAGATCAGGTATTAAAGGATCTGTCTGCATTGTTTAAAGAAAAAACCCTCGGACTTGGGCATGTATGCAGATGGGGAGGCGAGGAATTTTTCTTCTTTTTCCCGAATATGAATCTTGATGCAGCAAGTGCATTAATGAACGATATCAACATGGCTGTTTCCAAGTGTCCTATCGTGTATCAGAATGAAACTCATCATGTTACCATGACCTTTGGCGTGGAAGAATATGATTACCATTCTGATCTTACACAGCTTGTCAAACAGGCGGATGATAAACTTTATTATGGGAAAACCCACGGACGAAACACTGTTATCTTTTAAAAAGAGGCTGTTCCACTGGAACAGCCTCCTCTTATAAACCTGCTACTTTTCTTCTTCTGTTGTTTCAATTTCTGTTGTCTCGGTTTCTGTTGTTTCAATTTCTGTTGTCTCGGTTTCCGTAGTTTCTGTTGTCTCCGGTACAGGAGTTGGTGTTGGTGTTGGAGCAGTAAACGTATGCTTATCTGTTATCGTTAATGTCTTCAGAACCTTCTTATACTCTTTTACTTCTGCATCATCCAGCCATTTATCTGTTGTCTCTTTGTAATAATCATATTCCTTTGATTCCTTAATGGAGTCTCTCTTGGTCTTGGTTGCCGCTTCATCCAGTTCCTTATCCAGGCGGACAATATAATATCCCGTATCTGTTTCGATAAGATCTGATCCCACTTCACCTTCTTTTAATCCTCTGAGTACATCCAGAACCTCTTCCGGATATGCAGAAGATTCCGAATCTTCATCATCACTCTTCTTAGTGGTAAAAGTACCGGTCAGTGCAGAATAGCTGTCGTCTACCCCTTTTGCTATCTCATCCATATCTCCGGATGGATCGGCTTTAACCTTATCCAGTATTTCCTGGGCCTGTTCTTTCTTCTTCTTTTTATCATCATCTGTCAGATCATCACCGCTTGTAGATACGCTGACATAGGTAAAAGCAGACTGATTAGCTTCATCATCAGTAACTGTCACATTTGCCTCCGCCTTGATTGGATTATAGATCTTCTGCTGGATAGTCTGAAGTTCCAGAAGTGTCTTTACCTGATCTTCTGTAACAGAAAGTTCCTTAATGGTTTCCTCACTGTTGGCTGCCATAAACTCTGATGCTGCCTCTTCTATGGCTTTCTCATCATCTGCAGTGACTTCCACTTTATAGTCAGGAGCTTTTTCTTTTAATACATACATAAGCTCCACAGACTTCAGAGTCTCAGAAACTGCTTTCTGTCCATACGTCTCTCCTGTATCATCATCTTTCTGATCCCAGATCTCAGCTGCACTTCCCAGGTAGCTGGCATACATAGCTGCTGTCTGCATCTGCTGCTCACGTGCGTACAGACTGACAATACCCAGAGGAATATCCGTTCCATCTACCGTTGCCACTGTCTGAGAGCCATCTAATGTCTTGCTTCCACAGCCTGTTAACATTCCCGCCGCCATCACTCCGGCCAATGCTGTCACAGCTGTTCTCTTTACTATTCCTTTCATTTCTTCCTCCATATGTTTCCCAAGATTCATCAGTTCGGATCGGAATATCCAAAACTGTGCTATTAATAGAGTATAATCTTTTTTTGTTACAAGAGCAAGGAAAATTAGAAAATATGTGCCTCAATTCACATATTTATCACGTTTTATTCCTCTACAAGACTTACCAGCTCCTGACAAAATTCCATCAGTGAAGTTATCATATCTTTCCCAGGTTCAAAAATAAATTTCGGTTCCTGTTCATTTTTAAACTGAAGGCCTCTCCGGTACTTCTGCATAAGAACAGGAATCCCTGCAGGATTAAGTTTTGCATCTTTAAAAAGTGTGATACGAACCATTTTACCTGTCTGCTTGATCTCTGTTACATAGCCCCTGTGGGCAACTGCTTTCAGTTTCGCAATAGATAAAAGATTCAGAACCGCTTTGCCTGGCTCTCCAAACCGATCCAGCAGTTCTTCCAGCATATCATCATAGTCCTGCTGAGTTTCAATTCCGGCAATTCTTTTATAAATGTCAAGTTTCTGGAATTCATTACTGATATAAGTATCAGGAATGAATGCGTCCATATTAAGATCAATGGTGGTCTCAAAATCTTCCATAGTATGGATTCCTTTTGCTTCTTTTACAGCTTCACTGAGCATTTTACAATACAGATCATATCCCACTGCGTTCATATGTCCATGCTGCTGTGCTCCAAGCAGATTACCTGCTCCCCGGATCTCCAGATCCCTCATAGCTATTTTGAAACCACTGCCCAGATCTGAATATTCCCGGATAGCCGCCAGACGCTTTTCAGCAGTTTCCTTCAGCATCATATTTTTTCTGTACATAAGGAAGGCATATGCTGTCCTGTTGGAGCGTCCGATCCTCCCTCTCAGCTGATAAAGCTGGGAAAGCCCATATCTGTCCGAATCGTGAATGATCATAGTATTCACATTGGGGATATCCAGGCCGGTCTCAATGATGGTTGTGGAAACCAGAACATCTATATCTCCATTTACAAATCCATACATAACATTTTCCAGTTCCCGTTCACTCATCTGTCCATGGGCAAAATCCACTCTCGCATCCGGCACCAGCCTGGAAATACGAAGAGCCACATCCGCAATATCTGTGACCCTGTTATATACATAATAAACCTGTCCTCCTCTGCGAAGCTCCCTGTTAATAGCCTCACGGACAGTTTCCTCATCATATTCCATGACATATGTCTGAATAGGCATCCGGTCCATGGGTGGTTCTTCCAGAACGCTCATATCTCTTATTCCTATAAGGCTCATATGAAGAGTACGGGGGATAGGAGTTGCCGTCAGAGTCAGAACATCTACATCTTTTTTTATCTGCTTGATTTTCTCTTTGTGGGCAACACCGAAACGCTGTTCTTCGTCCACAATAAGAAGGCCCAGATTCTTAAACTGCACATCTTTTGACAGAATCCTGTGGGTTCCGATCACCACATCCACCTGTCCTTTTTTCAGATCCTGAATGGTCTTTTTCTGCTGGGCAGGTGTACGGAACCTGCAGAGAAGATCAACCCGTACGGGAAATTCTTTCATTCTCTGAACAAAAGTATTATAGATCTGCTGTGCCAGAATAGTTGTGGGTGCAAGATATGCCACCTGTCTGCTTTCCTGTACTGCCTTAAAAGCAACTCTGAGGGCTACTTCTGTTTTTCCATATCCTACATCGCCGCAGATAAGCCGGTCCATAATCTTACTGCTCTCCATGTCTCTTTTTGTATCTTCAATGGCACTAAGCTGATCTTCTGTTTCCTCGTAAGGAAACATTTCCTCAAATTCTTTCTGCCATACTGTATCCGGACCACAGACATATCCCTCTTTTTCCTGGCGTGCCGCATAAAGTTCCACAAGATCTCTGGCTATATCCTTCACAGCACCCCGGACTTTGGTTTTTGTCTTATTCCATTCCTGGGTTCCAAGTTTATTCAGTTTCGGAGCTTTATCAGCATCTGCTCCGGTATATTTCTGAAGAGAATCCAGCTGGGTAGCCAGAATATAAAGATTGCTGCCCCCTCTGTATTCAATCTTGATATAATCCTTGGCGACTCTGTCAACTTCCACTTTTTCAATGCCCCGGTAGATGCCCAGTCCATGCTTCTCATGAACCACCAGATCTCCTATGGAGAGCTCTGAAAAATTCTGGATGCGTTTTCCGTTATAGATCTTTTTTTTCTTTTTCTTCTGTTCCTGGCCAAATATATCCGATTCGGTCATCACTGCAAATTTGACCAGCGGATATTCAAATCCTTTTCTTGCATGACCATAAATAACCATGATTTCTCCAGGTTTTATTTCACGGTCGTAATCCTGGCCATAAAAAGCACTCAGATTCTCTTCCTGCAAATCCCTGGCCAGCCGTTGAGCCCTGGTCCGGGAACCGGAAAGCAGCACGATCCTGTATCCTCTTTTTTTATACTGATGCAAATCTTTTACCAGAAGATCAAAGCTCCCGTTGTAGGAATTTACAGATTTGACTTCCATGCAGAATTTACTTTGGATCTTCCATCCCGTCTGCCTGGGCTCGAGAGTGCTGAGCGACACACAGTTTCTCCTGTTCAGCTCTTTCTGAAGCTTATCAAAGGAACAGATCCAGTTAGCTGAAAGATTCTGTTCCCCTTTTTCCTCCCGGTGTTTCCGGCTTTGCTGGTATTCTTCTTCTGTTGCCTGTCCTTTTTCTGTCAGACGGTTAGGTTCATCCAGAAAAACCATGGTCTTTTCTTCCGGAAAATAATCCAGGAAAGAAACCATATTTTTTTCCTGGATATGTTCGACAGCTGGATAAATCGTAATGCCCTCCAGATTTTCAAGAGACCTCTGGCTCTCTGCATCGAAGCTGCGGATAGAGTCGATTTCATCTCCCCAGAGTTCAATTCTCCATGGGTTTTCTTCCGTAAGGCAGTAAACATCTACAATGCCTCCACGGACAGAAAACTGTCCGGGCATTTCCACCTGTCCCATACGTTCATAACCAAGTTTTACAAGCTGTTCCTTCAGCTGTTCAATATCTACAGTACTGTTGTTTTTATAATGAATCAGATGCGTTTTAATTTTTTCAAGAGGTTCCAGATAATCCATACATCCGTCGATACTGGTAATAACGGTACATTCTTCTTCCTCTATAAGTGCTTTTATTACCTTCATTCTCTGACGAATCAAAAGATTTCCGTGAATATCCGCCTGAAAGAAGAGAAGATCCTTAGCCGGATAGAAAAGTACTTTTTTATCATAAAACTGATAATCTTCGTATAATTCTCTTCCCCGTTTCTCATCTTCAGCCAGAATCAAATGACAGCATGTCATCTTTGAAAGCCCATAAATGAGATGGGCCTTCTGAGATTCCATACATCCTGTGATCTGTATGATTCCATGATTATTTCTGCTCTGTTCACAAATCTGCTCATACTCTGCAAGCCCCTGCAGAGGTGTCAAAAAAGCTTCCATACCAACCTCACTGAAATTATTGTTTCGCTGTCAAAGCGGTACCTGCTTTTCTGTTGTATTCATTCATGGCTGCATCTGGCCCCTGAGAAATCATTACATCCACAGCCTGTGCAGCTTTTTCTATAGCTTCATCCACAATTTTTCTGTCCTGTGTGGAAAAGCGCCCCAGAACATAATCTGCCAGATCCCATCCTGCAGGCTTGGATCCAACTCCTATTTTTATTCTGAGGAATTTATCGGTACCAAGCTGGCGGATAATATCTTTGATCCCATTATGTCCTCCTGCACTTCCCTGCTTACGGATGCGGATCTGTCCCGGATTCAGGTCAATATCATCATAGATTACGATAAGTTCCTTTTCCGGATCAATTTTAAAAAAGTTTGCCATATCTCTTACCGGTCCGCCGCTTAAATTCATAAAGGAAAGGGGTTTCATCAGAATCACCTTTTCTCCACCCATAACTGTTTTGCCATACATAGCATTAAATTTCACACCACTCTGGGGAACATCATATTTCTCCACAAGACAATCTATTGTGTCAAACCCCATGTTATGACGTGTGGCCTCATACTGTCTGCCGGGATTTCCCAAACCAACTACTAAGTACATATTTACTCCCCTAGTTAAAATATACCATTTCGTCCTTCAATGGATCACATACTTTCACACTGTCCGCATAAAGAACAATACCCTCGCCCTGATATTCCATTCGGTTTTCAAAAGCAACTTTCGCTGTAACTTCTACCCAGCTTCCTTCTTTAAGGTGAGGCGTATCATCACTTTTACATACATATCCCAGAAATGTGGTATCTTCCGCACAGCATGTCATTGCAGTACGTCCCGGTACAAAGAATTTGCTTCCCATTCCCCGGGGTTTCATAACACGCCCTTTAAAGCGGACAATTTTCCCCACATACGTATCCGGATTATCCTCGGCATCCACAAACCAGATTCCGTAATCCTCCGGTGCTATATCAATTATGGGAGCATTGACATCAAAAGGCATTTCATCCTGAAAAGCATCCAGCTCCCCTTCTTCATCCTCAAAAATCACCTCTGCACTCTGGTTTGCCACTTTAATGCCTCTTCTGTATGCAGGGAGCGGATCATCCTGACTGCAGCGGTTAAAAATTACCATATCCGTATTTCTTACCATATCCATAAACAGAGATTTCATATTTGCCATATACACCTGGTAGGTCGTGGCATCTACGCAGGTGATCTCCTGCTCGATTCCCCATCCATCCGGAAGTTTCATCTGCTCAAACTTACTTACAAGCCACATTCCATTATATTCCATCACAACACGGTCAGGCTGATGAATAATGTCCATGGCAGCCAGACGCTGCGGTGTCAAATCCTTTTCATCTTCAATCACTTCAACCACAGTATTTGCAAGTTTCAGTTTATTCATATCATATTCTTCTTCCCCTTCTTCACAAAGGATCAGAAGGGTTTTACCATCAATGGCAAAATAGTCCTGCTGTAATGTAAAATCCAGGAAAGTAGTTTTCCCACTCTCCAGAAAACCTGTAACAAGGTAAATTGGTACTCTTATCTCATCCATATTTTAATCCTCTGCAAGTCCGAAAAGCTCTGCAAGTTTATGCTCATTAAGTTTGGATCCGATCACGCAGAGACGCCCTGTGTATTCCGGTGCTCCTTCACGGATCTCTGTTTCCTCCGGAACCATATCAAAATAGATCCATGTTCCGTCCTCTGCAGGAAGCATTCCCTTTGCCCGGAGAATAGTACCATATTCTTCAGATTCAGAAAGAGCCTCCAGCATTTTTTCAAGTCCTTCCCTGGTGTATTTCTTAATTGTTTCACGGCCCCAGCTTGTAAACACTTCATCTGCATGATGATGGTGATGGTCATGTCCGCAGCCACACTCCTCATGGTCATGGTCGTGATGGTGCTCATGCTCTTCGTGGTCATGGTCATGATGATGCTCATGCTCTTCGTGGTCATGATCGTGATGATGCTCATGCTCAGCTTCTTCCATAAGCTCATCTGAAAGAGAAACCGGATGTTCCATTACCTCCAGGATCTTCTTTCCGTCCAGTTTATCAATCGGAGTTGTTATAATGGCAGCTTTTGCATTCATTCCGCGGAGAAGTTCCATTGCCTGTTCTGCTTTTTTCTCATCTACAATATCTGTACGGCTCATAATAATTGCTCCAGCGTACTGAACCTGGTTATCAAAAAACTCTCCGAAATTTCTCATATACATTTTGCATTTTTTTGCGTCAACCACTGTTGTGTAACTATTCAGAACAATATCCACATCTTTCTGAACTCCCTGCACAGCTCTGATCACATCAGAAAGCTTGCCTACTCCTGACGGCTCGATTAGAATTCTGTCCGGATGATATTTATCCACCACTTCTTTCAGTGATGTGCCAAAATCTCCCACCAGGGAACAGCAGATACATCCGGAATTCATTTCACGGATCTGAATTCCGGATTCTTTCAGAAAGCCTCCATCAATACCGATTTCTCCAAATTCGTTTTCAATAAGTACAACCTGTTCATCCTGAAAGGCTTCCTTCAGAAGCTTTTTGATCAGTGTAGTTTTACCGGCTCCAAGAAAGCCTGAAATAATGTCAATTTTAGTTGCCATGATTTTCTATCTC
>JAXEUE010000191.1:0-7121 GCA_034115005.1 Blautia sp. | reverse complement strand
TGGATAATTTTATGGACTGGAATCTGTTGAATCAGAATAATTATCAGAGAGTTCTTCGCGTTCTGGGGGTGGAAGAAAATGAGTAAGATCAATGCAGTAAGACTTATTAATGTAAATTATAACAATAATTCCATCCGTATCAGCGATGAATGTCTTCATTTCAATGGAGAAAGTACTCTGATCTCGCTGAGAAACGGAGGTGGCAAGTCCGTTCTGGTTCAGATGATGATGGCACCTTTTGTGCATAAAAGGTACAGGGATGCCAAGGACCGCCCGTTTGAAAGCTATTTTACTACAAATAAACCTTCTTTTATACTGGTGGAATGGGTGCTTGACCAGGGGGCAGGTTATGTGCTCACAGGCCTTATGGTCAGGAGGACTCAGGATATGCAGGAGGGCAGCACGGAAAACCTTGATATAACAGGGATCGTCAGCGAATATCAGGGCCCATGTCTGCAGGATATTCACCACCTTCCGGTTGTGGAAAAAGGAAAAAAAGAAATTATACTGAAAAATTATAATGCCTGTAAGCAGCTGTTTGAAACCTTCAAGAAAGACAGGACCATGAAGTTTTTCTATTATGACCTGACTAATTCTGCCCAGTCCCGACAGTATTTTGATAAATTGATGGAATACCAGATCAATTATAAGGAATGGGAGACTATTATTAAGAAGATTAATCTGAAGGAGTCAGGCCTTTCGGAGCTTTTTTCCGACTGTAAGGATGAAAAAGGTCTTGTGGAGAAATGGTTTCTGGATGCAGTGGAAAATAAGCTGAATAAAGACCAGAACCGCATCAGAGAGTTCCAGTCTATTCTGGAAAAATATGCAGGACAGTATAAAGATAACCGGTCAAAGATCAGACGCCGGGATCATATCCGTGCCTTTAAGGAACAGGCAGAGAAAGTGCGGGAAAGAGCAGAAAAATATCAGTCTGCAAAGGAAGAAGAGAGGACTCAGGAGAATAAAATTGCATGGTTTATTCATGATTTAAACGCTCTTCATGAGGAAACTTTAAAACAGCATGGGAAAGTTCAGGAACATATTGAACAACTGGAACAGAAAGTGGAACGTGTGCAGTATGAGGAGCTTTCCAGCCAGGTCTATGAGTGTGAAGATCAGAAAGATTTTCATACAGGAAACCGGGATATGATTGATATGGAACGGGAAAACCTGACCTCTCAGGCAGAGAAAGTTGAGAACAGATTACACCTTCTTTCATGTGCCAAACAGCAGGCTGCTGTACAGGAAGAACAGGAAGATCTGGATATTCTTCGCCAGAAAATAACCCTTGCCAGAAAGCAGGGACAGGATCTTGAACCTGAGAGAAAAGCCCTGGGATTTTCTCTGAAATGTCATTACGAAAATCAGTTAAAAGAAAATGAGACCCGTCAAAACGATACAGAGACAAAGAGGGATAAAGTGCTGGAAGATGCCGCAGCAGAGGCTGAAAAGATAGACCAACTGGAACAGAAAATAAGAGAGATCATTTCCAGAAAGGGCAGTCTTAACAGCCTTGTCAAAGGCTATGATAAGGAAGAAGAAAGGTTTAATCTCAGATATCACGAGGAGCTTGTACGCAGTATTCTTGGGACATATGAACCAGGAACGCTGGAAATCAGGCAGCAGATTTATGACCGGGAACTGGAGAACACTGTCAGAAACCGAGCATCAGCACAAAAGGAGCTGGAGGAATTAAGGGAAAGACAGAAGAGTCTGGAGCGTGCCCTGGAAGATAAAAAAGAAGAACTGGTTCATAAAGATGTGGAGATTCAAAAACAGCAGGAACAGTATGAAGTTTATGAATCAGAGCTGGAAGCAAGAAGGGCAGTTTTGAAATATCTGGATCTGGAAGAACCCTATCTTTTTGACAGAGATAAAATCCTTCATGTTTCACGGCGTAAGCTGGAAGAGATCGCAGGAATCCGAAGAAACCTGGAAAAGGAAGAAGATGAAACTCAAAAAGAATATCAACGTCTGAAAAGCGGCAGAGTCCTTGAACTTCCCGGGGAGCTGGAAGAAGAACTGAAGAATCTGGATATTCAGATAGTCTATGGTATGGAATGGCTGAAAAAGAACGGCTATACCCAGAAACAGAATCAGGAGCTTGTAAGAAGGCATCCTTTTCTGCCATATGCACTGATCATGACAAGGCAGGAGATGGAAAAGTTTGCAGGGAATGCCGGAAATATCTGTACTTCGTTTCCTGTGCCTATCATAGAAAGAGAGAAGATTGAGCAGGTTGATCAGAAATGTAAAGATGGAATAGTACATCTGGATGGAATCAGCTTCTATATTCTCTTTAATGAAAATCTTCTGGATGAGGAAATGCTTCAGCAGATGATCTGGGAAAAACAGCAGCAGCTTGGCAGAATCAGGGAGGCCGTTGACCTTCGCCAGAAGGAATACACAGAGACATTTAAGCGCCAGGAGATGGTGGAAAATCAGTCTGTGACCAGGGAGAAATGGGATAATATTAAGACCATTCAGGCACAGCTTGCAGATGAGAAAAGGGATATGGAGGAAGAAATCCGCAATCGCTCCCAGGAACTTTCTCAACTGAAAAAGTCCATAGAAAATCTTCAGAACCAGATATTTAAACTTAGTCGTGAGGTTGAAAAACAGAATCAGAAGAAAGAAGATTTCAACAATCTGAAAAATTCTTACGCAGATTATGAAGCCGACCGTGAAGAACTGGAGAAATGTAAAAAAGAAGAAAATAAATGTAAAGATCAGCAGAAATTATCCAGAGACAGGAGAGAGAAATTACTGGAAAAGAAAACAACTCTGGAATTACAGCTGGATATGATGTCCAGGGAAAATGACAGGCTGAAAGAGAAATACCACAGGTATGAAACTTATGAAAAACCTGAGGAAGTTCCTGAAAATCTGGAAATGTCCCCGGAGCAGATGGAGATAAGATACGAAGCTATTACGGCCACATTTTCCCAGGAACTTCAGGAGCTGGAGTCTCAGGAACAAAAATGTGCAAAGCGCTTTCACAAAGCAGTAGATGAACTGAAACACCTTCAGCAGAAATATCATCTTAAGGAAAATTTGTGGAAAGATATGGTTTATGACCGTAAGGAAGAAAACCATCAGGAGGCTGTTCTTGAAGATTTCAGACGCAAGATAGAAACAAAAAATATGCTATGGAATGAAGAGGATAAGCAGATCGCTGTTTATCAAAGCAGGATTTCAGAGTTGCTTGGACGTATTCATTCTATGTGCAGACAGGATGCACCTGTGCCTAGAGGGGATATTGTGAGCCAGGACTTTGAGTCCAGAAGAAACCAGCTTATTTTTCAGATCAAAGAGGAAAAGAAGCAGGAAGATGGTCTGAAAAAACGTCTCCAAAGTTATGATGAAAATCTTACAGCACTGTCAGAATACAATGAAATTCCACTGGGAGAAAAGGTAGAATGGGAGCAGGATTTCATAGACATGAATTCTCAGAGCCTTCGCAATTTCAAAGGAATTCTGATCCGTGATTATAACCAGAGAATTCACGATTCCCAGGCAGACAAGGAGGAACTGGCGCAGTTTCTCAATCAGGTAGTTCGTATGGAAATTTTTCAGGATGATTTTTACCGTAAACCGCTGGAGAAAATGCTGGAGCTTTGTAATGATCCATACAGAGTCCTGATGCAGCTTCAGACTACCGTACAGTCCTATGACAGCCTTATGGAAAAGCTAGAGGTGGATATTTCCCTTGTGGAAAAGGAAAAAGAGAGGATTGTGGAACTGATGGAAGATTATGTTCTGGAGATCCACAGGAACCTTGGGAAAATTGATCATAATTCTACCATAGTAATCCGGGACAAGCCGGTTAAAATGCTGAAGATCGATCTTCCGGACTGGGATGAAAATGCAAGCCTGTATCATATCAGGCTGGAAGATTATGTAGACGAAGTAACCCTGAAGGGTGTGGAAATTTTTGAGAAAAATGAAAATGCGCAGGAGTACTTCGGAACAAGGATCACTACGAAAACTCTGTATGATAAAGTTGTGGGGATAGGTAACGTACAGATTCGCCTGTATAAGATCGAAGAGCAGAGAGAATACCCTATTACGTGGGCAGAAGTTGCCAGAAATTCCGGAGGAGAAGGATTTTTGTCAGCCTTTGTAATCCTGTCCAGTCTTTTATATTATATGCGTAAGGATGACACAGATATTTTTGCAGACAGAAATGAGGGGAAAGTTCTGGTTATGGATAACCCCTTTGCCCAGACAAATGCTGCCCATCTTCTGAAGCCTTTAATGGATATGGCAAAGAAAACAAATACCCAGCTGATCTGTCTTACAGGCCTTGGAGGAGAATCCATCTATAGCCGGTTCGACAACATTTATGTTCTGAATCTTATTGCGGCAAGCTTAAGGGGAGGCATGCAGTATCTCAGGGCCCAGCACCGCAGGGGAGAAGAGCCGGATACCATTATTCCATCAAGAATTGAAGTAGGAGAACAGCAGAAGTTATTGTTTTAAATCAAATGAAAGAGGGTGCCCATTGCATGAACTGCAGTGGGCACCCTCTGTGCGTAAAAATGTGAATATATGTATGGTATTATTTCACGATCATACCGGTCTTTCTGTCGCTGAACAGTGCAACTTCAATCAGGAAAATAATTCCAAGGATCAGCTGCTGCAGCTGTGTGGGAATCATAAGCATTACAAGACCGCTTGAGAGAACTTTATAGGTCATAACACCAAGGATGATGTTATAAAATTTAACTTTGGCACCGCCGTTTACAGGCATTCCGCCAAGTACCAGGGCAATCATGATCTGAGTTTCCAGCTGGTTTCCGGCTGTAGATGTAACAGAGCCTACCTTTACGGAATTGATAAATGCTGCAAGACCTGTAATACACCCGGCAGCTGTGTAGATCAGCATTTTTGTACGCTCCACACGGATACCTGCAAATCTGGCAGCAGTTTCACCTGCACCGATCGCTTTCAGTCTGGAACCAAGTCCTGTATATGTGAATACAAGATAAGCAATGACAAAAATGATGATGGTGAAAGTCAGCATAAACGGAAGCGTATTGTATTTGGAAATATCACTTGCACCATAAACCGGAGAGTTTGTTGTGGCATATGCGCAGACTCCGCGGAACAGATACATATTACAGATCGTAACAATAAAGCTTGTAATTTTTCTCTTTACATTGAAAAAACCATTCATCAGTCCGATCAGTCCGCCTGTTACCATACCACCGATAATAGCAAGGACGATATTATAGTGGGAAAGATAACATACTACGATGGAAGCCACACCAAGCATTGAGCCCTGGGAAAAATCCAGACCGCCCATTGTCATAACCATAAATACTCCGATGGATGAGATCAGAAGCATATAGGACTGGCTGAGCAGAAGAGATATATTCTTAGGCTGGAACAGCTTGCCTTTTGTCAGAATCGCAAACAGGATGCAGATCACAACAAATCCGGCGATAGGAAGGATAGTACGTACAATGGGACGTTCCAGAAATGGTATTTTATCAACTGATTGTTTTTTTGTCGTATCCATTTTTTTACCCCCTTAAATCATATTCTCTATCAGATCTGTGTCTTTCAGATCCTTAGAGCGAAGGAATTCTCCATTAATTTTTCCGTCTTTCATGATCAGGATACGGTCTGACATTCCCAGAAGCTCCATGATCTCTTCGGAAATCATAATAATGGATTTTCCCTTTTTCCTCATATCGTCCATCATAGCATAGATATCTGCCTTAACTTTGACATCAATACCACGGGTAGGGGAATCCAGGATAATCAGATCAGAATCTTTTCCAACCCAGCGGGCAAGAACGACTTTCTGTTTGTTACCACCGGAAAGAGCAGATACAAACTGGTCAACTCCTGTCATTTTTGTACTCATCTGCTTCGCATATTTATTGGCAAATTCCTTCATTGTTTTGTTGCGGAGGAATCCATGTGTTTTCAGATTCTCAAGAGAAGGAAGGCAGATATTATCTCCAATAGTGTCATTAATTACAAGAGACTCGTTATCTCTGTCCTTAGATGCGTATGCAATACTGTGCTTGATGGCATCAGGAATGGAATTGATGGGAGTTGAGTCACCTAAGGTAACTGTTCCTTCACGGAAATAGGAAGCACCGAAAAGAGCTTTTCCAACTTCATGCATACCACATTCGGAAAGACCTCCGATTCCAAGGATTTCGCCTTTGTGAAGTTCCAGATTCAGATTTTCAATCTGTCCCTTAACTGTCACATTTTTAGCGGAAAGTACAACTTCATCAGAAATCTTTTCGCCATAGTCTGTTCTGTAATAGTTATTTCCTATCTCACGGCCTACCATTAATGCTTTCAGTCTGTCGGGAGTTGCCTCTGCCTTGGAAATAGAACCGATTTTTACACCATCTCTGAGTACGCTGATGTTGTCAGAATGCTCAATTACTTCTTCAAGGTCGTGGGAAATAAAGATTACACAGTTTCCTGCATCACGTACTTTGTTCATAACCTTGAACAGTTCTTCACGGCCCTTCTGGCCAAGAGCGGTAGTCGTTTCATCAACAACAAGAACTTTAGGATTAAAATAGGTTGCCTTTACGATTTCCACCAGTTTTCTGTCTTCAAAATTGTAATCATCGATTACCTTGGAGGCGTCAATATAATTAAATCCATAGCTGTCAAGGTATTCCTGGGCTTTTTTGTTCATAGCTGAGGCATTTTTGATTCCGTGCTTTATAAACATGTCTTCATTTCCAAGGAAAATGTTTTCTGCCACAGTCAGTCCGGAAAGAGTTCCCATTTCCTGTACGATGATTGCTACTCCCTGGCGATTGGCTTCTACCTGATTATTGGCAGTGATCTCTTTGCCATCCAGGATAAACCTTCCCGAATCTTTTTTATAGATACCGGTCAGACAAGATGTAAGAGTAGATTTTCCTGAGCCGTTTTCGCCAATCAGTGCATGAATCTCCCCTTTTTCAAAAGTGAAGGAAACATGATCCAGGGCGTGTGTGATACCAAAGTGTTTATCTATGTTTTCTGCTCTTAATAATATTTCACCCATAATCGTCCTCCTTATTTTACAACGGCACCTTTAATCGGTTTGGTAGTAAGTGCAACGATGATCAGCAGGGCGGCACCTGTTACCA
>JAXEUE010000190.1:0-34513 GCA_034115005.1 Blautia sp. | reverse complement strand
GGAAAACCAATTGTATCCCAGCAATATGATGTAGATCATTTTATTCCCTGGTCCTTCGTGATGAACGATGAATTATGGAACTTAATGCCTGTGGATTCATCTCTGAATTCATCGAAAAGCAACAGACTTCCAAAGTGGAATCCTTTTTTTGCAGTGTTTGCCGGTAATCAGTATCTGATGTATGAACTGATTCACAAAAAACCAGAGTTGCATAAGCGTTTTGAAGCCTGTTACAGAGACAATCTTCATTCTATCTGGGCAGGCCAGGAATTGTATAAAAAGGGAAATTCAAGAGAAGAATTTTATCATATTCTGGAGAAAAATATGCGTCCGGTATATGATTCAGCCAGGAGGCAGGGGTATGAGATCTGGAATAGATAATGACAGAAACACTATTGATCAGGAGGTATTTATGAGAAAGGTAATTATTTTTGCATCAGTGCATCATGGAAATACAAAGAAGCTGGTTGAGAGGATTGCAGCAGAATGGGATGCAGACCTGATTGATGCTGTACAGGTATCAAAAGCTGATTTATCCGGCTATGATTTGATCGGTTTCGCATCTGGTATTTTTTATTCAAAGTATCATAAAAAGATATTAAAATTTGCAGAAGATAATCTGCCGGAAGGCAAGAAAATATTTCTGATCTGTACCTATGGAGGAAGTGCAAATTACAAATCCATAGAGGAAATTGCAGCAAGAAAACATGCCAGCGTGATTGGAAAATTTGGCTGTAAGGGATATGACACCTTTGGGCCCTTTAAATTGATTGGAGGAGTTGCCAAAGGTCACCCTGATGAACAGGATCTGGTAAATGCAATGGAGTTTGTGAAAAAATTATGAGATGTTTTTATCCCATTCAGCTTGTCAATAGGAATATAGATATGGGGGAGGTTGTGATATGGATCTAACAACTGTAAACTCTATTCTTACAATTGGAGAAACCGTTGCAGTTGAATTCAAACGCTGCGGAAACGGAATTGAACCAGATACTTATGAAACGGTATGCTCATTCTTGAATCGTTTCGGTGGAGACATATTCCTGGGTGTTCTGGATGATGGGACAGTTTCAGGTGTACCGGAAAAACGATTGCCCAGATGTATATTCGCAAACAGAATATTTTTACAGAAAAGAAGATATATCCATATGCCACAATGGAAGATTTGCGATTGGATTTATTGCCGAGAATTCGTATTATGGCGCAGAATCATGCAGGCGGACAGCATCCGTGGGCTAATATGGATGATCAGGAATTGCTGAAAAGCGCCGGATTATATGGACGTGACATCGCCACAGGAGAAGAAGGATATAATCTTGCTGCGATTATGCTGCTCGGCAAAGATGATGTGATTTTGAATGTGGCTCCTGCCTATGTAACAGATGCACTTGTTCGGAAAGTGAACATGGATCGGTATGATGACCGTGAAATTATTAAGACAAATTTGATTGAAAGCTATGATCGCCTTCTTGAATTTGGAAGAAAGCATCTGCCGGACAAGTTCTTTTTAGAAGACACTGTAAATAAAAGTCTGAGAAATATAATTATAAGAGAAATGGTAAGTAATACTTTGATGCATCGTGAATTTTCCAGCAGCTATACGTCCAAGTTTGTAATAGAAAAAGATCGTATGTATGTGGAAAATGCAAATCGTGCGGCATATGATGGATATATTACAGTGGATAATCTGGAGCCGAATCCGAAGAATCCGATTATTGCAGCGTTTTTCAGAAATATTGGATATGCGGATCAGCTTGGTTCTGGTGTTCGTAATTTGTTTAAGTACAGTAAGTTTTATTCAGGACAGAAACCGAAATTTATAGAAGGAGATGTGTTCCGAATTATTGTGCCATTGGATGATGAATATTCATTTGATTATGATATTATAGTTAATAATCGTTTGATACGAGAAAATGGAAATGCCCATAAAATGCCGATTAGTGCCGATAAAATGCCGATAAATAATTTATCGGCACAGCAAAGGAGAATTTTTGAATTTGTATCGGAAAAGAGAAAAATCACATCTCATCAGGCAGAGCTGTTACTTGATGTGAAACAGAGACGGGCAAGGATGATTCTTGGTCAGATGGTTGACCAGGGTATTCTGGAACGACAGGGTTCTTACAGAAGTACAGTATATGTTTTAAAAAGAAATTGATAAATTATACAAAATAATGTATAATTATGGTGATAAAACTCTGACGGAAAGACCTATTTCGATCCGGAAGACATTTGATATCAGGAATAATATAATTATACAGGTAGCTGTTTTTGCAGCTATCTATGTGTGCATGAAATCGTAATGTCCTTCCACAGAGTGGAGGGACTTTTTTGCGTACTTATAATACAGCAAAAATCCTTCCCGAAGATCCCAATGTGAACAAAACAAAATACAGGAAATGAGGAAGAGAAATGTTAAAGATAGCGATTTATGGAAAAGGTGGAATAGGAAAATCTACAGTGACCAGCAACCTGGCAGCGGCTTTTGCAAGTATGGGGAAACGTGTGATCCAGATCGGCTGTGACCCGAAAGCGGATTCTACCATTAATCTGCTGGGAGGAGAGCCTTTGCTTCCGGTTATGAATTATATGAGGGAGCAGGATGAAGAGCCACAGACCATTGAGGAGATTTCACGAGTGGGTTTCGGAGGCGTTCTGTGTATTGAGACAGGGGGGCCTACACCGGGGCTTGGATGTGCAGGACGTGGAATCATTGCCACATTCCAGCTTCTGGAGGAACTGGAATTGTTTGAGACCTGGAAACCGGATATTGTTTTATATGATGTCCTTGGGGATGTGGTCTGTGGAGGATTTGCCGCACCTATCCGGGAGGGATATGCAAAGAAGGTAGTGATCGTCACATCCGGAGAAAAAATGGCTCTCTATGCGGCCAATAACATCTATCAGGCAGTGAAGAATTTTGAAGATCGTAATTATGCCACAGTGAGCGGCATTATCCTGAATCACAGAAATGTGGAAAATGAAACAGAAAAGGTAAATAATTTTGCACAGAAAAATCATCTCAGAATACTGGGAGAAATACCCAGAAGTAACGATATCACTCGTTATGAGGATCAGGGAATGACTGTGATACAGGGCGATCCCAGGCTTGAAGTGAGCAGGATATTTATGAAACTGGCAGAGGATTTATTAAAGGAAGAGGAGAGATAGATGAGTACGTCCCCTTTTTATCAGACAACCAGACAATTGGCAGAGAAAGGATTGGACAGACTGCCCAAAGCATATCGGACAAATACACACCTGATCTACAGTTCGCCTGCTGCACTGGCATTTAATTCACCTGGAGCAGAAGGATTCGGGGTAAAGAGAGCCGGGCTTGCAATACCTGATTCTATTATGCTGCTGGTATCACCGGGATGCTGCGGAAGAAATACTACAGGGCTTGGAAACGCGTCAGCCTATAAAGGAAGGATGTTTTACCTGCAGATGGAGGAAACAGATCTGGTTACAGGAAGACATCTGAAGAAAATTCCTAAAGCTGTAGAGGAAATTGTAAATACATGCAAAAAGAAACCCTCGGTTGTGATGATCTGTATTACCTGTGTAGACGCACTGCTTGGAACGGATATGGAGCGTGTGTGCCATAAAGCTGAGGAAGCTGTAGGAATTCCTGTCAGACCGTGCTACATGTATGCACTGACCAGAGAGGGAAGAAAACCGCCTATGGTGCATGTGAGACAGTCTTTATATTCTTTGCTTGAGCCCAGGAAAAAACGGGGGACCAGCGTAAATCTGCTGGGATATTTTGGCCCGTTGCAGAAAGACTGTGAGCTTTATGATCTATTAAAGAGCATCGGGGTAAAGCAGATCAGGGAGCTGCCACGATGTAAAGACTATGAGGAATACCTGTCTATGGCAGAAGCGAACTTCAATCTTGTTTTAAACCCGGAAGCAAGATGTGCAGCCACAGATCTGGAGAAACGACTGAAAATTCCCTTTATTGAACTTAGAAGGCTGTTCCAGATCGATAAAATATCCAGCCAGTATGGGGCACTGGCAGCAGCACTGGGAGTAACGTTTGAAGATGAGCCTTACAGGGAAAAGGCCCTGGAAGCAGTGGCACACTTTAAAGAATTACATCCGGGAGCTGCCTTTGCAGTAGGAGAATTTATGAACGGAGATCCATTTGAGATGGCCCTTGCACTGGTGAAATATGGTTTCGATGTAAAGGCAGTGTACGGCACACCTGGAGAAGAAAACTGGAACTTCATATCCCAGCTTTCCCAGCTAAGCCCTGAGACCAGGGTTTATTCCAATCTGGATCCATCTATGATATTTTACCAGCCGGAGGATAAGGTTGATTTTGTCATTGGAAAAGATGCAGCTTATTATAACAGAAATGTTCCTCCAGTGTTGTGGCAGACAGACGTACAGCCGTTTGGCTATGCTGGAGTAAGGCTTTTGTTTGAGGAACTTTCAGAGGCAGGAAAGGGGGCATAAAAAATGAGAGGGTTACGAAAATATCTTCCGCCGTTTGCCCCGGATATCTCCGGAGCTTCTTCCGTTCTATATGAGATGGGAGGAATTCTGGTGATCTGCGATGCAGGAGGTTGTACGGGAAATGTGTGCGGATTTGATGAGCCACGATGGTTTCTGCAGAGAAGCTGTATTTTCAGTGCAGGCCTTCGTGATATGGATGCAATATTTGGAAAAGACGACAAGCTTGTGGAAAAACTTACTGAGGCGGCCGGACAGATAGAAGCAGCCTTTGTCTGTCTGATCGGAACACCGGTTCCGGCAGTGATCGGAACAGATTATCAGGCGTTGAAACGAATGGCTGAGAAGCAGATTAAACTTCCTGTACTGACCATAGAGACATCAGGAATCCGTCAGTATGATGCAGGAGAAGAAATGGCTTACATAGAATTGTTTCAGACATTTGCAACAGAGAAAATGGAAACGGAGAAAGGAAGAATCGGAGTAATCGGAGCCACCCCTCTGTCAGTCAGCAGCCTTCAGATAAAGAAAAAGCTGCAACGTGCACTGGGAGAAGACAAGCACATTGTGTGTTATGGAATGGGTGATGGCCTGGATATGGTCCGCCAGGCATCAAAAGCGGAGAAAAACCTGGTACTTTCTCCTTCGGGCATCAAGGCGGCAGAGTATCTGAAAGAAAGCTTTGGAACACCGTATGAGGTCAGATATCCTGTGGCTGCGGAGTTCTTTTCCCATGTAATGTTTCCGGATGAAGGGAAAGAGTGGAAAATACTGATCGTCCATCAGCAGGTTCTTGCCAATGAGGTACGCAGATTTCTTCGTGAAAAACTGGGAGAACATATACAAATTACAGTTGCCGGCTTCTTTATGATGAAGCCGGAATGGAAGGAACAGGGAGACCTGGTGTTAAAAGAAGAAGCCGACCTGGTCAGACTGGCAGATGAAGGAGATTACAACCTTGTGATTGCCGACAATATGATAAAACCTGTGTTTGCAGAAAATATATCTTTTATAGATATTCCCCATTTTGCATGTTCAGGAAGGCTGTGTGAGGAATGAAAGAGATGGCAGGGAATGTAATAACATTACGGATACGTGTATATGGCGTGGTACAGGGTGTGGGATTCAGACCCACTGTCAGCCGTCATGCAACAACCTGCGGCATATGCGGATATGTGTGCAATAAGGGACCTTATGTGGAGATTATGTCACAGGGCACAAAGGAGCAGACAGATCATTTTCTGGAACTTTTAAGAAAAAAACCTCCCCGCAGGGCGGCGATTTTGAAGATCGACGTTCACCCACAGGAGGAAGAAGTGTCTTCCTGCAATGGATTTGAAATTATAGAAAGTGAGAAAACAAGTGGAGAGATTTTTGTTTCTCCTGATATTGCAATTTGTGATGACTGTAAAAAAGAGCTGTTTGATCCTGGAAACCGCCGTTATCTGCATCCTTTTATCAACTGTACCTGCTGCGGACCAAGGATGACTATTCTGGATGCACTTCCCTATGACAGGGAAAGAACCAGTATGAAAAAATTTCCCATGTGCCCAAAATGTGAGTCGGAATACAAAAATCCAGATACCAGAAGGTATGATGCTCAGCCTGTATGCTGCAAAGAGTGCGGACCTGAGGTTTATCTGCCTGGAAGCCCGAAACGGGGAAGAGATGCCATACTGACTGCCCGTCAGACCATTGCAGAAGGTGGGATTATTGCAGTAAAAGGGATTGGCGGCTTTCACCTTTGCTGTGATGCAACAAACGAGAAAGCAGTGGAAAAACTGCGCAGACTGAAAAACAGACCTTCCAAACCTTTTGCCATTATGATGAGAGATATGGATGTGGTGCACAGGGAGTGTGAGGTTACACAGGAGCTGGAAGATATTCTCACCGGACATCAGAAACCTATTGTGTTATTAAAACGCAAAGAAACCGGTAAAGTGGCAGATATCTGTGCACCGGATAATTCCAGACTGGGTGTTATGCTTCCTTATGCACCTGTACAGCTGCTTTTGTTTCAGTACGATGACGGACTGGATATGCCGGATTGCTTTGTGATGACAAGCGGCAATGAATCGGGAGCACCTATCTGCAGAGACGACGCAGATGCACGAGAGTCACTTTCCCGGCTGTGTGACGTGATCCTTTCTAATAACCGGGATATCCGAATACGTGCGGATGATACGGTAATGGATGTTTTTGAGGGACATCCGTATATGATTCGAAGATCCAGGGGATATGCGCCCCTTCCGTTTATGGTTACAGATTCTGTGGAAAATGGTAAGGACATCTGTGTACTTGGCATTGGCGGTGAATTAAAAAACAGTTTTACTCTGAAAGCAGGAAATCTCTATTATCCCTCTCCTTACATTGGAGACCTGGCCGATATCAGAACGGTTCGTGCGCTGAAAGAAACAATTGGGCGTATGGAGAAGCTTCTGGAAGTAAAACCACAGGTCGTGGCATGTGATCTTCATCCATTGTATCACTCTGTGGAGGTGGCACAGGAACTGGGTATTCCTGTGATCCAGGTGCAGCATCACTTTGCACATATTCTTTCGTGTATGGCAGAAAATGATTACCTGGATCCGGTGATCGGAGTTTCCTTTGACGGTACCGGATACGGGACGGACGGGACTATCTGGGGCGGTGAGATTTTACTTGCGGACACTCATGGATTTACACGTGCCGCGTCAGTCAGTCCGTTTGTGCAGATTGGAGGAGATGTGTCTGCCAGGGAAGGATGGCGTATTGCCGTGTCTATGATTGCCGATATGTCAGAAAATCTGGAGGATGCATGGAATATGGCAGAGGCTCTCAATCTGTGTGACCGTCAGACATTTCAGGTACAGTATCAGATGGCAAAGCGCAGGCTGAATGGGGTAGAATCCACAAGTGCGGGCAGAATCTTTGATGCAGTCAGTGCTATTCTTGGAATCCGGAGAAGCTCATCTTTTGAAGGGGAGGCATCCATCACGCTTCAGTTCTGGGCAGAGAAATATCTGGAAAAGAAAGAGAACAGGAAATATGGGAAACCACAGCCAGCCGGGATAGAATTGACTATAAAAAAAGAACAGGAAACAGAGCCAGGATTAATTCTTAACACAAAGGATCTGGTACACTGGATCATTTGTCAGAAAATGAAAGGGGAAGATACAGCCTGTCTTGCGTATGTTTTTCACCAGAAACTGGCGGAGATGATTACAGAAGCCTGCAGGAAGATCCGGGCAGATGTGGACAGAAATGTAGTTTTATTAAGTGGCGGTGTATTTCAGAATACTCTGCTTCTGGGAATGTGTAAGGGTATGCTGGAATCAGAAGGATTTCAGGTGTACATACATCATATGATTCCGCCAAATGATGGGGGAATATCAATTGGACAGGCACTTTATGCAGCCTGCAACCCAAAGGAAAAGGAGGAGTAATACTATGTGCGTAGGAGTATCAGGAAAAGTTGTCAGGCTGCAGGCAGGGACTGCAATGGTGGATGTAAATGGAGCCAGAAGAGAAGTGTCGGCACAATTGCTCAATGACCTTCAGCCTGGAGATTATGTGATGGTCCATGCAGGAGTTGCCATTGCGAAAATCACAGATGATGATGAGGATGAAGCAGAGAATGTAATGGAGGATTTACTTTAATGGAAAAGGACGTGAAACAGAAAGCACTGGATATCATTCAGTCGTATCAGGGGCCCAGGCTTCGGATCATGGAAGTCTGCGGAACCCATACCCATGAGATTTTCCGTCTGGGAATCCGCAAAATTCTGCCTGAACAGATTGAACTCATCTCCGGTCCCGGATGTCCGGTCTGCGTCACACCGGTGGGGTTTATTGACGAAGCGATTGCACTGGCCGTGGAGTATCAGGCGGTAGTCTGTACCTTTGGCGATCTGATCCGTGTGCCGGGAAGCAAAAGCAGTCTTGCCGATGCCAGAGCAAAAGGGGCAAATGTAAAAATTGTATATACTCCTATGGATGCTGTGGATTATGCACAGGAGCATCCTGACCAGGAGGTTGTTTTCCTATCAGTGGGATTTGAGACCACTACGCCTTCCAGCTGTCTTGCTGTGTCATTGGCCAGAGAAAAAGGGCTGAAAAATTTTTCCCTGCTGACAGCCAATAAAACTATGCCAAGTGCTTATCGTCTGTTAAAGGACAGTGTAGATGTGTATCTTTATCCGGGACACGTCAATGCGATCACAGGGACTGAAACCTGCCAGTCCATGACAGAAGAGGGAATCAGTGGAGTTGTGACCGGCTTTACGGCAAATGAGATTCTGACTGCTCTGGCAGTTGCGGTAAAGAAGTCAAAAGAGGGGAAGCCATTTTTTGTAAATGCGTATCCCCGTGTAGTAACAAAAGAAGGAAGTAAAAAGGCGAAAGAACTTATGGAGCAGCTGATGGAGCCCTGCGATATGGAATGGAGAGGCCTTGGCATGATACCTGAGTCCGGAATGAAACTCAGGAAAGAGTATGAAGAGTTTGATGCAAGGAAGCATTTCCGGATGCAGCCTGTTGTGGGACATGGGAATCCGGCTTGCAGATGCGGCGAGGTCCTTCAGGGGAAATGCAAACCGTCAGACTGTCCTTGCTTTGGGAAGGCATGTAATCCACAGCATCCCGTGGGTGCATGCATGGTTTCAAATGAAGGTGCGTGCTCAGCATATTATCAGTATGGAGGGGATATGAAATGACAAAGATGGTAACTATGGCTCACGGAGCAGGAGGAAAACAGACTTCAGAATTGATCGACCAGGTATTTGGTGCTCATTTCGCCAATCCGGATCTTACAGCAGATGATGCAGCGGTTCTTTTGCCGCCTGCAGGGAAAATGGCTATGTCCACAGATGGATTCATTGTTTCACCGGCTTTTTTTCCGGGCGGGAATATCGGGAAGCTTTCTATCTGCGGAACGGTGAATGATCTGGCATGTATGGGGGCCAGACCCTTATATCTTTCCTGTGCTTTTGTGATCGAGGAGGGTTTCCCCATGGATAAACTGGAGGAGATCGCCTCAGCAATGGAAAAGACAGCTAAGGAGGCAGGAATCCGCATTGTATCCGGTGATACCAAGGTGGCTGGAAAAGGTCAGGTGGATGGAGTGTTTATCACAACCACAGGTGTAGGTGAGATCATAGATGGAGTCTCCACCTCCGGTGCATATGCAAAGCCGGGAGATGCCATTATTGTAACAGGTGATGTTGGCAGACATGGCTGTACAATTTTGCTTGCCCGGGAGGAGTTTGGAATTGACGCAGATGTGACAAGTGACTGTGCACCTCTGTGGGGTACGGTGAAAGCTGTTCTGGATGAGACCAAAGACATTCATGTCATTCGTGATGCCACACGGGGAGGAGTAGGAACTGTTCTTTACGAGATTGCAGGGCAGAGCCATGTGGGAGTGAAACTTCGTATGCAGGATATTCCCATAGCAAAAGAAGTAAAAGGCGTTTGTTCAATGCTGGGGCTGGAGCCTTTGTATCTGGCATGTGAGGGAAGACTTGTGATGACTGCACCCAAAGAACAGGCTCAAAAGATACTGGAAGTATTGAAAAAATGTCCATATTCACAGGATGCTGCCATCATTGGAGAAGTTACGCAGGAACATCCGGGGAAAGTGGTTGTCACAACAGAAATCGGTGCACAGACTATCCTTGCACAGCCTGGCGGAGAGCTTTTGCCAAGAATCTGTTAACGCTATATCAGTAATTTGTGGAGGAACCGTAATGGGAACAAGAGTAGCAGTTATTGCGATTATTATAGAAAATCCGGAAGCAGTCAGTCAGGTTAACGAATACCTTCATATGGCTGCACCGTATATTATCGGGCGTATGGGAATCCCATACAAACAGAAAAAAATCAATATTATCAGTATTGCCATCGATGCACCACAGGATATTATCAGTGCATTGTCCGGTAAGATCGGGCGTCTTGCCGGAGTATCTGCAAAAACCGCGTATTCAAATATTATTGGCGAGGAATAGCCTATGCTCAAACAGATAAAACCACACTCAACCAGAGATATGGAGGTCCGGATAAAGAATGCGTCCTATCCTGCACCTTTTGCAAATTGTCTGGAATTTAACTCGCCGGCACATGGAACCTGGAATATTGTACATACAGGAATGCTGGTTCCTGAAGCACAGCAGATATACGTCTGCGCATATAACTGTATGAGAGGTGTTGTCCTTACTGCCGCAGAGATGAATGAGCAGGAGAGGTTTTCCTTTGTGGTTCTGGATGAAGAGGATATGATCGCCGGAAAACTTGAGAATATTACCATAGAGGGTGTGGCTGAGTGTATCCGCAAATTAAACAGAAGACCTCCGGTGGTGCTTTTATTTACGGTTTGTGTTCATCAGTTTCTGGGGTGTGATCTGGATTATATTTATAAAAAACTGGAAGAACAGTTTCCGGATATCTTTTTTGTCCGGTGTTTTATGGATTGCCTTTTCCAGAAAAAAGGTCCCACACCGGATCAGAAACTCAGAACCAGTATGTATGATCCCATCAGGGTTTCACCGGTCAGAAAGGGACTGATCAGCCTGACAGGCAGTGATCTTCCCCTGTATCAGGACAGTGATCTTATCAGGCTGGTAAATGAAGCAGGCGGTATGCTGAAAGAAGTCAGTAAATTAAAAGATTATCAGGATTATCATTCCATTGGAGAAAGCCAGGCCATTGTGGTGACTTACCCTTCAGGAAAACCAGGCGGGGAAAAGCTGGCAGCACGGCTGGGAAGGACTTTTTTATATGTGCCTATGAGTTTTGACTATCAGGAGATTACAAAAGAATGGGGTCAGATTGCAGAACTGTTTGACATCCATATTAAAGAGGAGAGAATTAAGGAAGAAATTGATTTCTGTGAATCTGCAATCAGACATGCTTATGATGTTATTGGGCAGACACCCATTGCTATTGATTATACCTTTCATCCAAGACCACTTGGTCTTGCCAGATTATTGCTGGAACATGGTTTCAGAGTGGAAGAGATCTATCTGGACAGCATTCTTCAGGAGGAAGAAAAGGATTTTCTGTGGCTGAAAAAGCACAAACCTGACTTGAAACTAGTGGCAACAATGAAACCTGAATGCCGTGTAAAGAAAAGGGACCGGATGGATATGCTGGCCATCGGACAGAAGGCTGCCTGGTTTACGGGGACTTCACATTTCGTCAACGTGGTTCAGGGAGGAGGGTTGTTTGGTTTCGATGGCATCCGAAAAACCATGGAATTAATGGAAGAAGCTTTTCTGGAGACGAAGGATACCAGAAATCTGATCATACGAAAAGGATGGGGGTGTGAAAGTTGCATATAGAGAATGCATATCGTATCATTCCTGTGTATACGGCGGATGTGTCGGGAGTATGTTCTGCCCTGTTTGAGCTTGGCGGCATGACTGTTATGCATGATCCGTCCGGATGCAATTCCACATATAACACTCATGATGAGACGCGTTGGTATGATCAGGACAGTCTGATCTACATATCAGGCCTTACAGAAATGGATGCCGTCATGGGAAACGACAGAAAGCTGATCAATGATGTGATAGATGCCGCAGACAGGCTCCACCCGAAGTTCATTGCATTATGCGGATCTCCTGTGCCTTTTTTGAATGGAACGGACTTTAATGCACTGGCCAGGATCATTGAAAGTGAGACAGGCATTCCTTCATTTGCAGTGGAGACAAATGGAACCCATGATTATGTACAGGGTGCTTCAAAAGCCTGGGAGAAAATTGCAGAAAGATTTATAAAAAAGCCGAAATGCAAGAAAGAAAGAGCAGTCAATATCCTTGGTATGACTCCACTGGATTATGCCTCTTCGGATTCTGTTTCTTCTATGAGAGAAATTATGGAATCAGCAGGATATACAGTTCAGAGTGTGTGGGCCATGGGTGATTCTCTGGATACTTTAAGTACGTCGGGGGAAGCATCTGTAAATCTGGTAGTCTCACAGACAGGGATGGCAGCTGCAAAATATATGGAAGAACATTTTCAGATTCCTTACGTAACAGGCGTGCCGCTTGGCCCTGTGAAAGATATGGTGACAGAACAGTTAAAGAAGGCTGAAAAAGAAAAAAGAAGCATCATTCTTTGTAATCGAAGAAAATATAATGGGCAGCCACAGGTGGCTCTTATCGGAGAGCCGGTAACAGGTGGCTCTCTTGCCTGGGCCATTTCCCAAAAATATGGATGCAGCGTCCGCCTTTTTACCCCGATAGAGAAAAGCAGGGAGCTTTTGGCAGAAGGAGATCTTCTGGTAAGAGGGGAAGGGGCAATGGAACAGGCCCTGTCAAATGCTGAATATATTGTTGCGGATCCTTTGTATGCGCCTGTCTGTCCGAAAGAAAGCACTTTTTATGAGCTTGCCCATGCTGCTTTTTCCGGCAGGTGTTATCTGAGAGAAATACCGGATCTGTTGAAACTTTTGGATTAAAAATGGATGGATGATAAGGAGAAAGTGTTATGGGAATGAATGATACACCCTCTTCAGAACGATTGCATATCGGTTTTTTCGGACGTAGAAATGCAGGAAAATCAAGCCTGGTGAATGCGGTGACAGGACAGGATCTTTCTGTGGTCTCGGATATAAAAGGAACTACCACTGACCCGGTACGAAAGGCAATGGAGCTTCTGCCTCTGGGGCCGGTTGTGATTATCGATACGCCTGGATATGATGATGAAGGCACTCTGGGAGAAATGCGGGTTCGTAAGACCAGACAGGTGTTAAACCGGATCGATATTGCCATTCTTGTTGTAGATGCCAGTACAGGAATGCGTACCTGTGAGGAAGAATTACTGTCTTTGATCCAGGAAAAGAAAGTTCCATATCTGATGGCATTTAATAAGTGTGATCTATTGGAAGAAATTCCATCTGCACAGGATCATAAGATCTATGTCAGTGCTACGGAAAAAATTCATATTGAAGAATTAAAAGAAGAAATCGGCACGCTGGTAAAATCAGATGCAGGGAAATTACAGCTTGTGGGGGATCTGATCCATCCGGATCAGCTTGTTGTTCTTGTGATCCCTATTGATAAAGCTGCCCCAAAAGGGCGTCTTATACTTCCCCAGCAGATGGTGATCAGGGATATTCTTGAGGCAGATGCCAGTGCAATCTGTGTGAAGGAATATGAACTTCGTGGGCTTCTGGAAAAACTGGCAGAAAAACCGTCATTGGTAATTACAGACAGCCAGGTTTTTGCCAAGGTGTCCGCAGATGTACCCTCTGACATTCCCCTTACATCTTTTTCCATATTGCTGGCAAGATATAAGGGATTGCTTGATATTGCCGTGCATGGCGCTTATGCCATAGAAAAACTGAAAAATGGGGATAAGGTACTGATCTCAGAAGGATGTACACATCACAGACAGTGTGATGATATCGGAAGTGTAAAGCTTCCAAGGTGGCTGAAAAACTATACAGGGGCAGATCTTGTATTTGAAACAAGTTCCGGTCAGGACTTCCCGGATGATCTGGCTCCCTATTCGCTGATCATTCATTGCGGTGGATGTATGCTGACAGAAAGGGAGATGCGTTACCGCATGAAATGTGCAGAAGATCAGCAGGTTCCTGTTACCAACTATGGAACTGCCATCGCATATATGCAGGGAATTCTTAAGAGAAGTCTGGAAATCTTTCCGTATTTGCAGGAGGAGTTAATTTAGAGAAAGGGACGGGAGAGATATGGAACAGAAAGGCGGATTTTGGACAGAGGAGGATGCACTGGGAAGTGTTCAGATTCCGGAGGATGCACTTTACGGGATCAATACAGTCCGGGCAATGAATAATTTTCATTTGGAAAAAAAGGTTTACCATGCAATTGTACAGGCCTGTGATGAAGTTCTGGCAGTCAATCTGATGAAAATAGCAAATGATCTAAGACTTATGAATTCAGGGCCGGATGGAGGGCTTGGAGAGATCCGGCTGGAAGCTCTTCAGCAGGGAAGCAGTATAATGCCGGGTAAAGTTATTCCTGTTATTACGGAGATGGTTATGCAGGTCGCCATGCGTGTCTGTGCCAATGACACAGCCATTACTATGGCTGCGGCACATGGTGAATTCGAGCTGAATGCGTTTGCGACGGGGTATATCTCAAATCTGGGCTATGATTATGTAAGCAAAATCGTAAGCCGGTATGAACCAAAAGAGGCAAAGCGTATCCTTGAGAGGAAAAGTAATGAAGACAAAGAAACAGCTGGTAGATGAATTAAAGAAAGAACAGATACTTCCACAGGAAGAACTTGTGGAACTCTTAAGTGGCTGGAATCATGAGGAAGAAGAGTATCTGTACCAACAGGCCAGGCAGGTAAGAGAATCCGTCTATGGAAAAGACGTTTATCTGCGAGGGCTGATCGAGTTTACAAATTATTGCAGAAACGACTGCTATTATTGTGGCATACGCAGGAGCAATGCCCATGCCCAACGTTACCGCCTGACCAAAGACCAGATTCTGGAGTGCTGTGAACAAGGCTATGATCTGGGATTTCGCACTTTTGTGCTGCAGGGAGGCGAAGATGGTTACTTTACTGATGACAAAATCTGCTCAATCGTACGGGAAATTAAGAGAAGATATCCGGATTGTGCAGTGACGCTTTCCATCGGGGAAAAGTCATATGACTCTTACAAGGCATTTTTTGATGCGGGAGCTGACCGGTATCTTCTGCGGCATGAGACTGCCAATTGTGAACATTATCGCATGCTTCATCCCAGACAGCTCAGCCTGGAAAACAGGAAGCAGTGTCTGTGGAATCTGAAGGAGATCGGATATCAGGTAGGATGTGGAATGATGGTAGGTTCGCCCGGCCAGAAACCGGAATATCTTGTGGAAGATCTGCTGTTTATGCATGAACTTCAACCGCATATGATCGGAATCGGCCCCTTTATTGCACACAAGGATACGCCCTTTGCAGGGCAGAAATCAGGGACTCTGGACGACACTTTACATCTTCTGGGGATTCTGCGCCTTATGTTTCCCCATGCGCTGATTCCTGCAACCACTGCCCTGGGAACCATTCATCCGTTAGGAAGAGAAATGGGAATTCTTGCAGGGGCAAATGTAGTCATGCCCAATCTTTCCCCTGTAGAGGTCCGGGGTAAATATCTCCTATACGATGGGAAGATATGTACAGGAGATGAAGCAGCCGAATGCAGGCTATGTATGCAGAGAAGGATTGAAAAAACAGGATATCATGTAAAAGCAGCACGAGGAGACTATAAGCAGAGATAACTACTTTGAATGAAAACAGGAGGCTGTTATTTCACTGCATCTCTCAGTTTCTGTACTGACATGCGGAATTTGTTTAATTCATCGTCTGTAAGGTGATAGGTCACAGTTTCCTTGATTCCATTTCTCGTCCATACACATGGCATTGACGCTTCTGGGATCCACATCCATCAGTTCAGCCAGATAAATTCTCAGACGTGCAGAATCAAGAGATGTACCGGTACCGATCACGCGCTGTGGCGGCAGCTGGGATAATTTCTGTACGTACTGGGTGATCAGATCCACCGGATTTGTGACAACAAGGAATATTCCCTGAAAACCGCTGTCCATAATCGGGGGAATGGTTTCATCCATAATCTTGCAGGCTTCTGCATACATATCAAGCCTTGACATACCTTCACGGTACATTGCCGCCACGGTAATAATGATGATATCTGAATCACCGCAGTCCTGGAAGGATCCGCTTCTTATCTCCATCTTTATGTTGCTGAATCCAAGGGAGTGTTTCAGATCCTCTGCTTCTGCCCAGGCCTTCTGCTCTGTTCTGTTAACAAGAAGAAGCCGGTTGCAGATATGATTATTTACCAGGTAGTATGCAAGTGAAGTACCCACATTGCCACAGCCCACGATCGTTATTTTGTTTTTGCTATAGCCATATTATCAATCCTCCTGTACAGTTTATCCTTAGTATCCCTCTGCAATAAATCTGCTCCTATTATACCAGAATTCAGGCACTTATCTCATAGGATTTTTAATGAAAATCACAGATGTGGAAAAAAATCTTGACAGTTATTTCCCACTGTGATAAATTAAATAAATAAAGTGAATTGTGACCAGAATTTATGAAAATTCTGAAGTATAATAACAGCTGGATGCTTACAAAGACGTGGGGGCTGGTTTAATTTATTATGCGTACCTGTCGTCATATGCGTATGCGGAGTAAACAGATATTTATTAAGACAGGTGATTCATTATGAGTCTCCTGTTTTTTTTGTCACATTTCGGAATACTTGTAAGATCTGGTATGGATTCACGGATTGACCAATACATTATAGAGGAAGAGGAGAGAAAGTATTATGGTTGAGATGATTTCCAATATCAATGGCAAAATCAACGGTTTTGTCTGGGGACTCCCTATGCTGGTTCTTTTGGTCGGTACCGGCATTCTGATGACAATTCTGACAAAAGGATTCCAGCTTTCCCACTTAGGGTACTGGATGAAACACACACTTGGCAGTATTTTTACGGACAAACATATTACCAAGCATACCGGAGCCCAGGATAAATCCATTTCCCAGTTCCAGTCTCTTTGTACAGCACTGGCGGCCACCATTGGTACCGGAAATATTGTAGGTGTGGCTTCCGCACTTATCGCAGGTGGTCCCGGAGCTATTTTCTGGATGTGGATCGTGGCATTTTTCGGAATGATGACCAACTATTCTGAAAATGTTCTTGGCATTTATTACCGTAGAAAGAATGAAAAAGGTGAATGGAGTGGCGGCGCTATGTACTATCTGCGGGATGGTCTTGGTTCCAAGTCTGGAATGAAGAATGTGGGAGCTGTCCTTGCAGTACTGTTTTCAGTATTCTGTCTGCTGGCATCTTTTGGTATCGGAAATATGAGCCAGATCAACTCTATTGCAGGAAATATGAAAGCCGCATTTGGCATTCCAAACATTGTTACAGGTATTGTTCTGATGGTTCTAGCAGCACTTGTAATTCTGGGGGGAATCAAACGAATTGCTTCCGTAACAGAAAAACTCGTACCATTCATGGCTATTATTTACATTATAGGTGCTCTGATTGTCTGTGTTATCAATATAGATCAGTTCGGAGCTGTATTTGGCGCTATTTTCAAAGGTGCGTTTGCTTTGAAAGCAGTTGGCGGCGGTATCGTCGGTGCAGGTGTGAAGATGGCTATCACCTGGGGTATGAAACGAGGCGTATTCTCCAATGAAGCAGGACTTGGTTCTTCTGTAATGGTTCATTCCAGTTCCAATGTAAAAGAACCGGTTCGTCAGGGTATGTGGGGAATCTTCGAAGTATTTGCAGATACTATCGTTGTCTGCAGTCTTACCGCATTTACTGTATTATCTTCCGGTCTGGTGGATCTGAAGACAGGGGCAGTGATCTCCGCTTCAGAAGGCTCAGCTCTTGTTGGAGAAGCATTTGGCACTGTATTTGGAAGCGCAGGACCTGCATTTATTGCTCTTGCCATTTTATTATTCGCATTTTCTACTGTACTTGGGTGGAGCCATTATGGAACAAAGGCATTTGAATACCTGTTCGGCTCCAATGCAACCATTATTTATCGTGTGATCTTTATTGTATTTATTCTTGGGGGCGCTACCATGAGCCTTGATCTTGCATGGGATCTTTCCGATACATTTAACGGACTTATGGCAATCCCCAACCTGATCGGTGTAATCACTCTGTCTCCTGTAGTTATGCATATCACTAAGAACTATGTGGACAGGAAGATTAAAGGCAAAAACATAAAACCAATACTTTCCGCTTTCCCTGAAATTCAGAAAGAACAGGAAAAAGGTCTGGACGAAAGCGATTGAGATAAGGGGGGACAGGTTCCTCGACTCATAAGAGCCGAGGAACCTGTCCTTTTTTTATTTTCAATTATTTTACATTTTCCTTTAAAGTTTGATGAAGATTTTACCAGATCAGGGTGAGCATTTTACATTGCACTGATACAATCATCACCGTTGAAACTTGAAACAATACTTTTGAAGAAAAAAGGAGAACAGTAGATTATGAATGCAAAAAAGATCAGTGCATTATTACTTGCAGCAACTATGATGACCACATGTGCAGCTCCGGCACAGACAGTAATGGCAGAAGAGAAAGTTCCGAAATATATTTTTCTTTTTATTGGTGACGGAATGAGCTATCCTCAGATTCAGACTACAAATTATTATGAAAGTGCTCTTGCAGATGACGGAGATGAGATTCTTACAAGTCAGAGCAATCTGAATATGATGAATTTCCCTGTTTCCGGTTCCGCACAGACCTATGACAGCACATCTTTCTGCCCGGATTCCGCTTCCACGGCAACTTCCATTGCTACAGGACATAAAACATACAGCGGAACCATTAATATGGATGAAAAAATGGAGACTCCTTATGAGACCATTGCAGAAAAATTAAAATCTCAGCTTGGTTACAAAGTTGGAATTCTTTCATCTGTAAACTTAAATCATGCAACACCGGCAGCTTTTTACGCTCATCAGGCATCCAGAAATAATTATTATGAAATCGGACAGGAAATGATCGATAGTGGATTTGATTATTTTGCAGGAGGCGGACTGAGGAAAGTAACCGGCGCAGATGGTGATAAGCAGGATCTCTATGAACTTGCAGAAGAGGCCGGATATAAGGTAATCAAGACAAAGGCTGAGGCAGAAGCACTGACAGCTGATGATGGAAAAGCCATTGTAATTGACGAAACCCTTGCTGATGATGATGCTATGAGCTATGCCATGGATCTGGAAGAAGGCGAGTGGGGCCTTGCAGATTATGTGGAAAAAGGAATTGAAGTTCTGAACAATGACAAAGGTTTCTTTATGATGGTTGAAGGTGGAAAGATTGACTGGGCCTGCCATGCCAATGATGCTGCTGCAACTATCACGGATACACTGGCACTTGACGATGCGGTAGGTAAGGCTGTAGATTTCTATAATGAGCATCCGGATGAAACACTGATCCTGGTAACAGGCGACCATGAGACAGGTGGTCTGACTATCGGATTTGCAGGAACAGATTATGATACTTTCCTTACCAATCTGCAGAACCAGAAAATTTCCTATGCAAAATTTGACTCTGATTATGTAGCATCATACAAAGAGAACAAAACAGATTTTGACACGGTTATGGCAGATATTACAGAACTTTTCGGCCTTCAGGCACCAGATGGCGAGACAGAAACAGCCAATCAGGCTGACAGCAAGGATGTACATCCGGAATCCGAAGATACAGGTTCTCTGGTTATGACAGAATATGAATATAATAAGCTGAAGGCAGCTTACGATGAGACGATGTCGCGTACCGGCGAGGAAGAAGAGTTTGGCCAGGAAGAATACCTGCTGTATGGAAGCTATGAGCCACTGACTGTAACGATTACTCATATTCTGAATAACAAATCCGGTATCAATTTCTCTTCCTATGCACATACCGGTCTTCCTGTAGAGGTTATGGCAATGGGCGTTGGCCAGGACGATTTTGCCGGATACTATGACAACACAGATATTTATAACAAAGTAGCAGCTCTTACAGGAGTAGAGTAAAAACAGGAGAATAAAATTTTTATGAAAAACAGACTGAAAAAGAATTCTGTTTCCATAATTGCAATTCTGTTGATTATCATCCTCATGGTCCTTCCCACGGGCTATGAGGATGCTGCTATTTATCAGGGAACAGACAGCCAAAGCAGTAAACATGCTCAGCGGCTCTCTGGAATCTGACAAGATGTTTTCTGTGGGAGATGCAGCGCTGGTAGTGGTAAGCTATGAAAAGGATAAGATTTTATCTGTGACAATGAGTGATCATTACCGCCTCGATAAGGAAATGCTCCTGGCTGCAATGTTCGTGGCACTTCTGATTGTCTTTGCCGGAAGAAATGGGCTTCGGGCAGTATACTCTTTTGTCATTACGATTCTGTCTATCTGGAAAATAATGACACCTGCTTATCTGCGGAGAGTGAATCCTATCTGGTGCGGAATTCTGATCACTGTATTTCTCACCCTGCTCATTATATTTCTGGTATATGGTTTTGACAGAAAAACAATCGCGGCAAGCAGTGGAGCCCTTTTGGGAGTCATGGTGACCTGCGTTATGGGGTGCATTTTTACAGATGCTTTCAAAATTCACGGGGCGGTTATGTCCTATTCAGAAAGCCTTCTTTATTCCGGCTATCAGGACCTTAATCTGACAAAGATCTTTATGAGCGGCATTTTTATCGGAGCATCGGGAGCCATGATGGACCTTTCGGTGGATATCACTTCCGCAGTCAATGAAGTCATCCAGAAGAAACCTGGCATTGGCTGGAGGGAAGCTGCACATTCTGGTATGAATGTGGGACGTGCAGCTATGGGAACTATGACGACAACTTTGCTTCTGGCATATTCCGGAGGCTATATTGCCCTTCTTATGACCTTCATGGCACAGGGAACGCCTGTAGATCACATTTTGAATTATAAGTATGTTTCTTCGGAAATTCTTGATACCATTGTAGGAAGTTTCGGACTGGTTACCGTTGCGCCATTTACCGCATTGACAAGTTCTGTTCTTCTGACAAAGAAAAAGAAAGTAGAAGGGGACAGGTAACTAAATACCTGTCCCTGTGGGCTTTCTGCACCTGTTTACAGAGTTTCTACAGTCATATAGCTGTCCAGATTTTCAAACTGTTCCAGATAGCTTACTGCATCCTCATACTGATTGGACGCAAGTGCAATTCTTATTGTATTGCAGACACAGCGTTTCAGTTCACGAATATCCAGTGTTCCCTCTTTCAGTGCTTTGCGGATATTTTCGTGATCTGAAAGAGCACCGGGCATTACCATATCATTTCCTGCCTGCATACATCCGGAGGCGGTACATTCCCCTGCTGTGGACTCTGTGGTAGTCGTCCAGTCTGTCATAATTGCACCGGCAAACCCCCATTCATCTCTGGCTGCTTTTGTACAGATATCGTAGCAGTTGGCAGCATGAACACCGTTGATCATATTATAAGAGGTCATGATGGACATAGGCTGGGAATTTTTTACACAGATTTCGAAGCCCTTCAGATAAATTTCACGAAGTGTCCGCTCCGAAAGCACGCTGTCTGAGCCCAGGCGGTTGTCTTCCTGATTATTACATGCAAAATGCTTGATCGTTGTTCCGCATCCGGGCACCTTTTGTACGCCCAGTGTCATGGCAGATGCAATCATACCGGACAGCAGAGGATCCTCAGAATAATATTCAAAGTTTCTTCCACAGAGAGGATTTCTGTGAATATTCATACCAGGTGCCAGCCACAGAGTCACCTCAAATAATTCCATTTCATGACCTATCATCTCTCCAATCTCTTTGATCAGATCCACATTCCAGGTCTGGGCAAGAAGCGTTCCCACAGGAATGGCTGTACAGTACTGATGGTAAGTTGTTCCTCTTTTTTCTCTATCCCTTGCAAAAAATCCGCCTTCCAGAGCTTCCAGGATATCCCCTGCTTCAATTTTACCCTCAAATACCTGATAGGACTGCTTCAGACGAATACCTGCCGGCCCGTCTGCCAGTACAATGCTTGCCACATTCCATGGATCCGTTGCAGCTACGGAAACCGTTTCTGCTGCTGCACCGGGAACAGTCTGTCCGGCAGAACCCAGTTCGCTCTGCCCTGAATTCACATCTCCGGTAGCAAATGCAACAAGCTGATCAAGGGAAAGACTTTCTGTAATCTCACCTGCTTTTCCCAGAAGTTTGTCCGGAATATGGGAATAACTGATTTTTTCTGACACGATCTCTGCTGCTTTCAGTTCCACAGCTGGAAGTTTGTCTGCTTTTTTCAGCCACGCAGCTTCTTTTGCCATCACCTTTTCTGGATCCGGATGAATCTCATCCATTTCCTGTTTTTTTTCACAAATATGTTCGCACTGTACCATGACAGCGTCCTCATCCAGTTTCAGAGTGCCCACTAATTCAGCTGAATCAAGAGAATTTCCAACCCAGATTCCGTAGGCACCTTTTTCCAGAATCCAAGCAGCAAGCTCTTCGCTGTAGGAAGCCAGCTGATAAAGGTCAAAAGAAATCCGCAGTTTCTGTGTTTCTCCAGGTTTCAGCACGGCAGTTTTTCCAAATCCGGCCAGGCGGCGGTATTCTTTTGGAAGTTTGCCCTGAGGACAGGATACATAAATCTGAGCCACTTCTTTTCCTGCATAGGTATCCCCAATATTTTTTATCTCCACATCTATGGATACTTTCGGTTTTGAAGTACTAATTCCGTTAATCTGAATCCTATCAGCCTGCATCTGAAATTCCGTATAGGAAAGTCCGTATCCAAAGCAGTAGCGGACAGGTACATCAAAGGTATCAAAGTACCGATAACCTACATAAAGTCCTTCTTTGTATTCCTCTGTATTAACATTTCCACTCATATAACTGAAAAAAGAAGCGTTCGGATAATCTTCATAGGACAGAGCCCATGTATCTGTCATTTTTCCAGAAGGTGTCACATCACCGCTTATAACATCAGCAAAAGCATTTCCTCCTTCCTGACCGGCCTGCATAAACTGCAGAATTGACCGGATATTCGTAAACTCTTCTGTAAAACCAAGATCTACCAAACCACCGGTATTGATCACCAGAATAACATTTTTGTATGCTTCAGAAATCTGCGTAAGAAGAGCTTTTTCTTGTGCTGTAATAAAGTAGTCTCCTTCTGCTGCCTGACGGTCTGCATTTTCTCCTGCAATACGGCTCAATACAAAAATTGCTGTATCTGCTCCATCTGCCTTTGCCACTTTTACATTGATCGGATCACCGCATGGCATCTGGAACTGAGTTGCGGAATATGCACAAAAGAAATTGTTTCCATATTCCGGCATTTTTTTGTAAATTTCCTCTTTCCAGTCCAGTCTTGCCTGAACAAAAAGCTTATCATAGGACTCCAGCCAGTCTTTGCTCGTTATTTCGTATCCGGCATTTTTCATTCCCTGGTAAATATTGACGCAGTCACGTTCATTGACATCACCCGAGCCTGTTCCTCCTTTGATTGTTCTTATTGCACCGGCACCATAAAGGCCTATTTTACAGCCTTTTTCCAGAGGAAGAACATGGTCCTCATTTTTCAGTAAAACAAATCCTTCTGTTGCTGCCTGTCTCGCTTTTTTTCTGTTTTCTGTCTCCCGCTCTGTCACTTCATTCGAAACAGAACCCACAAATCCTCTTTTTCTTAACTTCATAATAACCTCCCAATTGATTCTTTTTGTCATATTCCATATGATATATGCTTATTATGCAATATCCTGTTTTACTTTTCTATCCTATTTTTAACATTTTGTTGGTCGATATAGTAAAAAGGGGTCAGGTAACCGAATATGAAGATGTGTAAATTGGAATTGAAAAAATAATCAAGAACGAGTATATTTATTAAAGAAAAGTAAATGTTCACGAGCACTGTACAGGCGGATAAAAAAGAAATAATGAGGTGGAAGTTATGGCACAGCAGACAAAATGCAAGAAGAACGAATCAATTAATGGGAAAAATCTTTTTGGGTGTAATGATTGCCTGGAGAAGGAGTATCTGGATGGTGGGGAACAGCACCGTGTACTGGTAGTTGTGGACATGCAGAATGATTTCATCACCGGCACTCTTGGAAACGAAGATTGTCAGAAAGTGGTAACCTCTGTGGTAAATGTGATTGAGACAGGGAATTATGATCAGGTATTTCTGACAAGAGACACCCATGGGGAGGATTATTTAAAGACACAGGAGGGACGAAAGCTTCCGGTTATTCATACAGTAAAAAACACGGAGGGCTGGCAGATCCAGAAAGATGTCATGGAATCTGTTATGAAAAACTATAAACAGGAACAGATTACCGTCATTGACAAGCCCTGCTTTGGGAGTGAAGAGCTGGCAGACCGGATCGGTAAGCTGGGACAGGAATACCCGGAGGATGGGAGACTTACCGTGGATTTTGTTGGAGTATGTACAGACATTTGTGTGATCAGCAATGTATTTCTGACAAAGGCGGCCGCAATGAATGCAGACGTTCGTGTGATTGAGGAGGCCTGTGCAGGTGTGACACCACAAACTCATCGGACGGCCATTGAGGCTATGCGCGGGTGCCAGGTTGAGATTATATAAACAGGGCAAAAATTCTTATGTTGTTTACAGTGGCAGTTCTTATGATCGGTTATGCTGCGGCAGTTCAGGGAGCGCAAAATCAGCCGGAAATAAAGCCGGACGCGTGCATCTGGCAGGCGGACTTACCTCCGGCGGTGTAAAAGAATAAAAAAGGGAAAGAGGGAAAAAAGAATATGAAAAAGCCAGTTCTTGTCGTTATGGCAGCAGGTATGGGAAGCCGTTACGGCGGATTAAAACAGATCGATCCTGTTGACAGAGACGGACATATCATCATGGACTTCTCCATTTACGATGCTGTAAGAGCCGGATTTGGAAAAGTTGTATTTATTATCAAAAAAGAAAACGAGGCAGATTTCAGAGCTGCCATTGGCGACCGCATGAGCCGCCAGATTGAAGTGGAATATGTATTCCAGGATCTTAACAGTCTGCCGGAAGGCTACACGGTACCGGTAGGACGTGTGAAACCATGGGGAACCGGACATGCAGTGATGAACTGTCTGGGAAAGGTGGACGGACCTTTTGTCGTAATCAATGCGGACGATTATTACGGCAGCCATGCGTTCCAGATGGCATATGATTTCCTTATGAACCATGAGGATGAAGACGGTATTTACCAGTATATGATGGTAGGTTATAAGCTGGAAAATACACTGACGGATAATGGACATGTGGCAAGAGGAGTCTGTGTGACGGATGAAAACGGTTACCTGATGGATATCGTGGAGCGCACGCACATTGAGAAAAAGGACGGGGGAGCTGCCTACACAGAAGATGATGGTGCAACCTGGACTAAGCTTGCACTGGATACCACCGTTTCCATGAATATGTGGGGTTTCAGTGCAGGAATTCTTAAGGAACTGAAGGAGCGATTTGCCTCATTCCTTGACAGAAATCTGGAGAAGAATCCGCTGAAATGTGAGTATTTCCTGCCGTTTGTGGTGGATGAGCTTCTGAAAGAGAAAAAAGCAACGGTAAAAGTTCTGAAGTCCATGGATAAATGGTATGGCGTAACCTATAAAGAAGATAAACCTGTGGTAGTAGCGGCTATCCAGAAGATGAAGGATGAAGGTCTTTACCCACAGAATTTATGGGAGGACAGATAAGGGGATAACAGGAAAATCATGGAGGTGATAAGTAATTTGTATCTTTGCAGACGGGCTGATGGGTATTTTCATTGACTCGTCTGAAACACAGATAATAGCCGAGGGTGCAAGATATTTGAGAATAGAGGGCGCAATGTATGCAGGTATTGGTATTTTGTTCCTTTGGTACGGATATTTCAGAGGTATAAACAAGCCGAATATATCTCTTATTTTGACCGTAATTTCTCTTGGCACCCGTGTTGCCTTGTCCTATGCGCTTGCACCGCATACGCCGCTCGGGGTGTTGGCTATATGGCTGTCTATCCCAATAGGCTGGTTGTTGGCTGATGCGGTAGGATATGTCTTTTACAGGAAAGTTTAATTAAAGCAGGAAAATATTTTGCTCTTGGTGACAATTCCAGAGTGATGATTGCTTTGACAGAAACGCAAGCCGCAGGAAACATATTTCAAAAAATCGGTGAACTTTCCACACAGGACCTTAGTAAGCTTGTTACTGTAACATCAAAAGATATTGCTTGTAAAGGCGAAATGTCGGGTCTTTCTCAGAAGATTATATAGAAAATTAGCTATATGGTGCTTTGCACTTTATATAGAAAGCAAGGATAAAAACGCAACGCACATTTAATGTGCCAGAGCCGGTAGGTAGCCCGGCCGTCCCATCGCTTTCGATGGGGTAAGTAACCTGCCCCTCCGGGTTGTCCATTCTTTGCTCATTAAATTCAAGGAGGGATATTTATGGGCGAGACTGTAGGCAAACTGTCGGTGTTTTTTGAAGACCCGTTTTGGGTTGGCGTTTTTGAGAGAATCGAAGACGGTAGACTATCTGTAGCTAAGGTAACATTCGGTGCAGAACCGAAGGATTACGAAGTTTATGATTTGGTCTTGAAACACTATTACAGTTTGCAGTTTAGTCCGGCTGTTGAAGTTGCTGTTGCAGAGAAGCACATAAATCCAAAGCGTATGCAGCGTGAGATAAAAAAGCAGATATCCAATACCGGTATCGGAACATAGATGAAATTCAAAGAATGGTTGAAGCAGGAAAACGTCCGTACCAAAATGTATTAAAAGTTATCATCAGTGCTGTTGTTACGGCGGCGGTTTGCTTTTTAATCGGGTTTATGATACACATATTCTTGAATTGAGCGGATTGTTTTACTTAGTACACAGAACATTTTGCTTTTTTATAAAATACCACCTATGGTCAAATAATAACCATCTATCGGGAAACAGTAGACTTTGTTTCCCGATATTCTTATACTAAAGCCGTGGAAAGGAGGAAAGCAAATGCAGATTGAGATTAAAATCGATGAATACTGCACTGAACCGAAAATCACCATTGTGACAAACAAGGTGACTGATGAGGTTAATGAAATAATGAAAAAGCTTGCCGGGGAACAAACACAAATGATTGCAGGCTTCCAAGATGAACAAGTGACAATATTGGAGCCAAATCAAATTTGCCGTATATATGCTTCAAACGGGAAAGTATATGCCGAAACAGAACTTCAAAAATATGTTATCAGGCTAAGGCTATATGAAACGGAGCAACGCCTTGCGAGCAATTCGTTCGTGCGAATATCAAATTCCGAAATCATCAATCTCAAAAAAGTAAGAGGCTTTGACCTGAGTTTTACCGGAACCATTTGTGTTTCTCTTTCAAACGGAACGGTAACTTATGTTTCGAGGCGATATGTCGCCAAAATTAAACAATTATTAGGAATATGAGGTGTTAAGATGAAAAAGCAGATACTTTCGCGTGGATTAGTAGGATTTCCTGTCGGAATTGCCATTGGTTTCGTGATTACCTTGATTATTTCCGCTTGCATTGGAGATGGTTTTTATTATCCTGTCACGCCGGAGTTAATCGGTTCGATGGGTAATGAGTTGAATGCCGTCATTTTACAGACTGTTCTCTGTGGGATAATGGGTTCAGGTTTTGCAATGGCTTCTATTATTTGGGAACTTGATTCGTGGAGCCTTGCCAAACAAAGCGGCATATACTTTTTGATTGCTTGTATTATAATGCTGCCGATTGCCTATATAACAAACTGGATGAAACATTCTATTGCCGGTGTCCTTTCCTATGTAGGCATTTTCGTTGTAATTTTTGTCATCGTTTGGATAGCCCAATATCTAAGTTGGAAACGCAAAATAAAAAGAATGAACGAATGCCTCAGAAAAGGAAAAGATACAAAGTAGGTTGTAACCAACAGGAAAAATGCGTTGCTCATTTTGCTTTGTCACGCAGAGTAACAGCATTGTCATAGATAGTTTATTGCATTTGATGACGCTTAGGATTACATTGGGTTCATCAAAACAATGGTGGGAGGCTATCACAATGACATTAGGTGAAAAACTTAAAGAGGCAAGAAAACAGGCGTGTCTTTCCCAAGAGCAGTTATCTGAAAAATTGGGTGTTTCCCGTTCTGCGGTTGCAAAATGGGAAACGGATAACGGTATACCCGATGTAGATAATCTGAAAGTTCTTTCGACCACAGTGGGGTCAGGCACCAGAAATAAGGGAAAAAAGAAAAAATATTAAATGAAAGTTTGGTGAAAATATTATAAAACAGACTCAGAGCGAAGTTTGTGCGGAAATGCTGTTGTATGTATTATGAATATTATGGTGCGGTGGGTTTTCAAAAACTGCATCTTGTTCTGCAATTGAGTAAGTGTTACTGTTCACAGGTATGAAAAAACATATAGTAATAATGCTGAAAATTAAAAAATTTTTATTCACTTGGAAAAGAACCTTTTGTTGATAAGACAGAGGCTTTTTTTCTTTGTTGTGTACATCTGTCTTCAAAAGCAGACTAAATCTGCTTTCTGAAAATATTTTGATATCAAAACAGCTCCTTTTATAACAGTGAGCTAAGTATCAGGTACCAGAAACTCTTATATAAACTCAGAATTTTCTCCGCTTAAAACCCTCATTGAAATACTTTTCTCAGGCTTACAGGAATTCCTCAGCCCCAAGAAGGAGCAGAATGTCAGAATAAAAAAACTGCAGGAACTGACTATCAAAAATACCCCTTCAAATGAGAAGTAATGATGATTGCCTAAAATTGCGTATAATGATATAATTTCCACAATAAGGAAATTCCGATTTTGCCTCCTGACAGGACAGAAGGAGTATACGATTATGAGCGAAACAGATGAATTACGTCTTGGATTGGAAACAGCATACATAGATAAAACAGTCGCATCAAATCTGGCATATAAGCCACAATTTGTGTCAAATAATTATAAAGAAGGAAAGAAAGTTCTGTCTTCTATTGAAGATGAACTTCTGGTATGTGATCGGTTCCAGATCAGTGTTGCATTTATTACACTTGGTGGTATTGAACCACTTCTTCAGACATTGAAGGAACTGGAGAATAAGAACATTCCCGGTGAAATATTAACGACCAATTATCTGAATTTCAGTGAACCCAAGGCACTGGAAAAACTTCATGAACTTCATAATATTACTCTTAAAATGTATGATGTGGATACTTCAAAGGAAGGATTTCACACCAAGGGATATATTTTTAAAAAAGAGGAAATCTATCGGATTATTATTGGCAGTTCTAATATGACAAAGTCTGCACTGACAACCAATCGGGAATGGAATACAAAGCTTGTTTCCACTGAACAGGGAGAGGTAGCTAATGCAATTCTGGAAGAATTTCATGAGTTGTGGTCATCTCCATATGCCCTTGAATTTGATGAGTTTTATGAGAATTATAAGCAAAAGTTTAAGATCGTAAAACGTCAGCGTGAAATTGCAAAGCAGGATCAGATCATATCTATTGAAAAATATAGATTGAAGCCAAACAGTATGCAGATTGGATTTATTTCTAATTTAAGAAAGATTTTGGAAGCAGGTGAAGACCGTGCACTTCTTGTTTCTGCCACAGGTACAGGTAAGACTTATGCATCTGCTTTTGCAATGCGTGATTTAGGGTTTAAAAGAGTGTTGTTTCTGGTACACAGAGGACAGCTTGCCAGACAGACAAAGAAAGCATATGAAAAAATTTTTCCAAAAACAGTATCTATGGGTCTTGTTGGTGCGGGGTATCATGAATATGACAGGGATTACGTATTTGCCACGGTTCAGACGTTGAATAAAGATTCTCATCTCATGGAATACAAACCAGATGAATTTGATTGTATTATTCTGGATGAGGCACACCATTCATCAGCAGATACCTATCAGAAGATCATGAATTATTTTAAGCCAAGGCTGTGGCTTGGGATGACTGCTACACCGGATAAGAGAGATGAGAATGAAGCCGGAAAAAATATCTATGAAATTTTTCACTATCAGATTGCATATGAGATCAGATTGCAGCAGGCTATGGAAGAAAATATGCTGTGCCCTTTCCATTATTTCGGAATCAGTGATGTGTCTTTATTAAGTGAGAAAGAGATCAGTGCAAAGAAATTAACAGCAAGAGATTTTAATATGCTCACAGGAAAAGAAAGAGTAAAACATATTATTGAAAAAGCCAATTACTTCGGGTACAGTGGTGATAAAGTCAGAGGACTTGTTTTCTGCAGCAGAATTGATGAATCCATAGCATTGTCTCAACAGTTTAACCAGGTAATCAACCCGGAGACAGGTGCATTTTTCAGAACCATTGCTTTAAATGGTGATTCATCAGAAGAAGAACGGCAAAACGCATTTGAGAGACTTGCTATGAAGGAGGAAGATGCGACAGAAGAAAAAACACCCTTGGACTACATCTTTTCTGTTGAAATTCTAAATGAAGGTGTGGATATCGTTGAAGTGAATCAGGTAATTATGCTTCGTCCCACTGAATCCCCTATTGTATTCATCCAGCAGCTTGGAAGGGGACTCAGGAAAGCTCAGGAAAAAGAGTTTGTTGTGATTCTGGATTTTATAGGAAATTATAATAATAACTTTATGATTCCTGTTGCATTATCCGGAGATCGTTCTTATAATCCGGATACAATCAGAAAGTATGTTATCAGCGGCAATCATATCATTCCGGGAGCCTCAACTGTTCATTTTGATGAGATTGCAAAGGATAAGATTTTTGCATCTATTGATAAGATCAAAGGAATGAAAACCATTATCAGAGACAGCTATGTTTCTTTGAAGAACAGACTGGGAAGAGTGCCATATCTTATGGACTTTTACGAGAATGGAGAAGTGGATCCCCTGGTGATCATAAAAGAGTATAAAACATATCAGAATTTTCTGGTCAGTGTGGAAAAAGATACCTATGCAGGCAAGATTTCTGATGAGGAAATGGATACACTGGAGTATTTATCTAAGACAATTTTAAGTGGCATCAGACCATATGAACTGGAAATATTAAGGAGGCTGCTCAAATCAAGCGCCATTGATTTTGATCAATTCAGAAGGGATTTTGATCAAAAATATGGATATGAAATAGACCTGGTATCTTTTGATAATGCAGTAGAAGTCCTGCAGGGTAAATTCGTAAGCAAGGAAGAGGAATATAAAAAGTATTGCCATATTGATATTGTTTCAGAAACCGGAAATCGTATGCTTAGAAGACTTGAAGGATTCTCCAGAAGAATTAAACATGCGGAATTTTATAAGCAGATAGATGATATTGTTGAAGTAGGATTGAAACGTTATTCTGAAAAATATAAACATAGTTCAGAAGTGGATTCTCCATTTGTTCTTTATGAAAAATATTCCAGAAGAGATGTAAGTCTTCTTATGAATTGCGGCAGGGATTTATCATCAACTATGTATGGAATGAAACGAATTGGTGAAGATGTTTTTCTTTTTGTTACCTATCACAAACAGGAAAGTTCGGATGACAGGGAATATGTAGATGGGAAACCGGATTATGCAGATGTCTTTGAAGATGATATGATATTTCGTTGGGATTCACAGATCGGACGAGGCATTGACAGTTCGTATATAGCTGATGTGACAGATGCAAAGCGAAGACATCTTCTTATTAAAAAAAGTGATGCAGAAAGCAACTTTTATTATATGGGACAGTTTGACATTATGGATATGAAACCATCAAAGAAAAAAGATAATAAGGGTAAATATCGGGATATCGTAAAGGTTCAGATGAAAATGCACCATGCGGTCCGGGAGGATTTGCTCAGGTATCTTCAGAGCAATATACTTATCGGAGAATAACAGCTGATGTATTCTGGTTGGGAGATCCATTACAAGCTGCCTTCGAGTAAAGGTGGCACACGTGATTGGAGCAATATGACTGCGTTGTTGAAGATGAGGGTTCAATTATGCTATCGGTTTACCTCAGAGGTAAACATTGAGATTGACGAATTCGTTTTTTTGTGATATTATGTATTTACCTCAAAGGTAAATTCATGTAAGAGGTGATGCATTGGATATTACGTACAAAAACAAGAAGATTGAAAAGGTTTGTACGGATGCCAAGATATCCGATAGAACATATGGAAATGAAATGTCAGAAAAAATCCAGATGCGTATAGGAGAAATTGAAGCTGCAGATACTGTAGAAGAAATGATCAAGTATCACATTGGAAGATGTCATCCATTAACCAATAATCGGAAGAGGCAATATGCAGTTGACTTGGTGCATCCGTATAGATTGGTATTTGAAAAACATGGTAATGAAATCCAAGTAGCGCATATAATGGAGATAGTAGATTACCATTAAAAAGAGAAAAGTAAATAGGAGGTAGCACTATGGTGAGAAGTCGCAGTTTCATTGCAACGCCACCTGGAGCGACAATTAAGGAGCAGCTAAATGACAAAGGGATGAGTCAGAAAGAGTTTGCTGCAAGGATGGATATGTCTGAAAAGCATATTAGCAAACTCATTAATGGAGAGGTTCAGTTGACTCCAGATGTGGCTGTTAGATTAGAGGTAGTATTAGGAGTACCTGCAAAGTTTTGGAATAATCTTGAGGCTGTATATAGAGAGAAACTGATAAAAGCTGAAGCTGAAAATGCAATGGATGCAGATGAAGCTTTAGCCAAGCAACTACCCTACAGTGAAATGGCTAAGTTTGGATGGATTCCAGAAACAAGAGATTCAAAGGAAAAAGTTATCAATCTTAGAAAATATTTTGAGGTTGTTGAGTTATCATTATTAGAGAATAAGCAGATTACGCGAATTGCATGTAGAAGACTTGCGGTAACTGAAAAGAGTGATTTTGCATTACTGGCTTGGGCGCAAGAAGCAAAGATTAAAGCAAGAAATATCGAAACATCACCAATTAATATCAAGGGATTGATAAATATTATTCCAGAAATCAGATCCATGACAGTTTTGAAACCTAAGGAGTTTTGTCCTAAGATAAAAAATATGTTAGCTGAATGCGGAATAGCACTTGTTTTTTTACCACATTTAAAAGGATCCTTCCTTCAAGGAGCTTCTTTTATGGATGGCAATAAAATAGTTGTAGGACTTACTGCCAGAGGAAAAGATGCAGATAAATTTTGGTTTAGTTTATTCCATGAACTGGCACACATTGTATTAGGACATATTGGACAGATAGATGGAACAACTGATCAGGATGAGAAAGATGCAGATGCGTGGTCGAGAGATACATTGATATCAAAGGAAGCTTTTGATGAATTTGTTGAGAAAGCTAGCTTTTCGACTACAAGTATCCGAGCATTTGCAAAAATACTAGGCATTGCTCCTGGAATTGTGGTTGGTAGATTACAGAATGAAGGTTGCATTAAACATAGCATGATGAATGAGTTAAAAGAGCATTATGAAATTGCTGTGTAAATAGATAAATTTTTTGAGGATCGTGTAGTTTATGCATGATCCTTTTATTATGCAGAAAAATGGCGGCATTTGCGGCATACTGTCAGTCTTTTGAGAGATGGAAGGAAGCACAGGAACATATTGATGAAGGAGACTCTGCTTGGAGGTGGTAGCTAGTGGACATTGAGGGGCAGGTGCCAGAAATTTATCTTCGTACTTTTGGAATCCCCTTGGTTAAGGTGCTTGGCGAGACGCTCAACAGAATTAACTTTTTTCGACTTCTCTTGAAGCTGATCAACGATATCTGTTAGAAGGTAGATTTGGGCGATAAGCATGTTGTAGATTATATCGGCGGTGAACTTTCTGTCGTGTTTGGAAAGATGTTTTGAAATTATATATGGAAAAATTAAATTTCCCGTTTCAAAGTGTAGGTGTTTGATGTAAAATTAAGCATAAGGGATTTTCCTGATTATTGTTTAGTATCTTTTTGATTGGACACTTTAATTTTACCACAAAACAGGAAAGAAATCCTTATGTTTTTGGCTTTTTTGAAAGACGAAAAATGAAATTTTATGTTGAAATACAAAATGTAAATATGAGGAAGAAACTTCGAGATTGGAATATTCACTGCTTATACGATTGGTAAAGGAAAGCATGAAATTCATCAATTCGGCAAGTCCATCTATATCTACAGGAGTGTATAGATTTCCGGTAAAACTGGCAGCAAAGATTGCTGTTCTCACAGTAAACAGATTCTTGAAGGAAAACCCTGACAGCTTTGATTTGGTGGAATGGGTATTGTTTGATTCACATACAGAGTCGGTCTATGAAGCTGAGGTAGATAAAATATACAACGAATAATGAGAAGGTTTATACTTATCGGAGGATTACAGCTATGGAAAATGTAGTTTGGCTTATCATTATGGTGCCGTGCAGTGCCGTCTTTACAATCATTGGTATCTATGCATGTCACAGAAAAAAGCCAATGTGGTTCTGGTCGGGTTCGACTGTGGAAGAAGGGGAAATTGCAGACATCCCTGCCTATAACCGTGCTAATGGACGAATGTGGATTCTTTATTCATTGCCTTTTTGGCTGTCTGCATTTATTGGATTATGGAATGGAACTGCTGCTTTAATTTTGATTGTTGTCAATTGCGTTATT
>JAXEUE010000189.1:0-20035 GCA_034115005.1 Blautia sp. | reverse complement strand
GTCACGATAATTGCCCTTGCGGTCTTTCACTTGGAAAAACTGCCATGCGCTCCATGCGTAGCAGTCCCACACAAGCAGCTTAAACATATCGTCGCATACGATGTGGTCATACTTGTCTGTCCGTAGCACCTCATAGGGGCAGCGGGGCAGATCATAAGCGGGCTTCCACTTTTCTACAAGCTCTCTTGGTAAGCTGTAAAACAGGGTCAGCCACGATTTATCGCTGTCCTGCGGTATTTCGATGATCTCACCGGGCAATACCACAATGAAACCTTTCGGGCTTTTCCGCTTTTCCATAAGCGTCACCTCCAATCGTTTTGAAATAGCCCTCTACTATGTATGGCATGAGAAAGGCTGAATTGTTCCAATGTTTCCAAAATTTTTGAGTTTTTTTGAAAAATCTCGGAATGGAAAGGATAGAAAAGATATGAGTTAATTATACTCGAAAAATGTGAATAAATCTATTGCTTCCACGCATGGGCAAAAAAATAACGGGTACTCGGCTTTCACCGAATACCCGTTATCTTGTTTACCAACCCCGTCTGACAGATGCCATAATCGTAATTTTTTCAATTACTTTCTTATGAGCACCCGTGTAAGAACCGGAGCTTTTTTCTATACTATATTTCCCTGACAGCCTGTTTCAGCCATTCCTTTTCCTCGTCTTCAAGATAGGGGGAAATATTTTTGTATACTATTTTGTGATATTCATTCAGAAGATTTCGTTCATTTTGTGTCATGAGTTCCGGAATGATTGCTTCCTGATCAAAGGGCACCATTGTCAGATGTTCAAAGCACATAAACTGTCCATATGAAGTCTGTTCTCCTTTCTTACAAAGGATCAGATTCTCAAGCCGGATACCAAACTCATTTTCCTTATAATAACCTGGTTCATCGGAAGTGATCATTCCCTCTTCCAGTACTGCATTTTCTCTTCCCGGAAGGACTTTCCACCGAAAACTGTTGGGATTTTCATGCACATTAAGCAAATATCCGACTCCATGCCCTGTTCCATGTTTAAAATCTGCTCCCATATCCCAGAGAGGTTTCCTGGCAAGATAATCCAGATTAAGTCCTGTACATCCATATAGAAATCTAGCATCTGCCAGATTCAGCATTCCCCGTAAAACCGCCGTATAATATATTTTCTGTTCTTCTGTAACAGGTCCCATTACGATGGTTCGTGTAATATCTGTTGTCCCCTCCAGATAATGACCTCCTGTATCCGCAAGCAGAAATCCCTGCGGCTCTATTGGAATATCCGTCTCAGGTGCGGCACTGTAATGTACAATGGCAGCATGCGGCCCATAAGAAATAATAGGGTCAAAACTGTTTCCTAAGAAATGATCCTGCTGCGTTCTCAGGCTGTACAGTTTCTCTGCCGCACTCATTTCTGTAATGGGAATCCTTCCAACATTCTTTTTCAGCCAGTATATAAACTTGGTCACTGCCACTGCATCTTTTATATGAGCCTTTCGTTCATTATCTACTTCCGTTTTGTTCTTCACTGCTTTGGGAAGAAGAGTCAGATTTTCTTCATCCAGAATGATCACATTTTCCGAGATGCTGCTTACCAGACTACTGTTTACTTTTTCTTTACAGAGAATAACCCTGCTGCCTTCTTTTAATTTTTTCACAGACTCATAAATATGGTCATATGGGAGAAATGTAATTCCATCTTTCTGAAGGTCGGCTTTTACCTCATCTTGGAAAGCTTCTTCACTGGCATACAGATAAATTTCTTTTTCTGTCATTAAAAGATATGAAAGGACAACAGGGCAACAGTGAATATCCCCACCCCTGATATTTAAAAGCCAGGCAATGTCATCCAGAGATGTGAGGATAAAAACATCTGCCCCATGCTCTTTCATTTTCTTCCTGATACGTTTACATTTCTCCTGTCTTAATTCCCCGGTCCATTTAATATCAAGCTCCATGACAGGCTCACAGGACATTGCCGGGCGATCTGTCCAGATATCTCCTACCAGGTCAAGATCTACACAGATACGGGCTTTCTTTTTCCCCATAATATCCTGCAGCTGTTGTGCTTCCCCTGCACTGACTGTACGTCCGTCAAATCCAAGACACATCCCCTCTCCCATATTGCTTTCCAGAAATTCACGAACCGTTGGAACGCCTGGTTCACCCATTTTAAAGAGTGTGATACAGCTTCCCTTCAGCTGCTCTGCAGCCTGAATGAAATAACGTCCGTCTGTCCAAAGTCCTGCCATATCCTGCATAATCAGAGCGGTTCCCGCAGATCCGGTAAAACCTGTAATATACTCCCTGCATTTAAAATAATCTCCCACATATTCAGATCCATGAAAGTCATCTGTAGGTACCAGATACGCATCTATTTTTTTCTCTTTCATCAAGACACGAAGTGCAGCAATCCGCTCATTGACTGTTTCATATTGTGTCATAATTTTTCTCCATTTTTAAGTGTTTCATTCATACTCCCTGTACGATATCCAAGAAGATCCATTGTTACATAGGTAAAACCGTATTCTTTAAATTTACGCACTACATCATTCCTGACAGACTCCTCCATAAGCCTTGGAAAATCCTGTGGCATAACTTCAATTCTTGCCAGCATTCCGTGAATTCTGACACGAACCTGATGAAAACCATAATCCAGAAGAAGCTGTTCTGCTTTTTCAACCATAGCAAGCTTCTCCTTGCTGATTGTTTCACCATAAACAAATCTGGAAGAAAGGCATGCAAAAGATGGCTTATCCCATGTAGGAAGTCCCATTTCCCTGGAATATTCCCGGATCTCCTCCTTTGTAAGCTTAGCCTCTCTTAACGGACTTTTTACACCAAGCTCTGCCACAGCTTTAAGTCCCGGTCTGTAATCTCCCATATCATCCATATTGGACCCTTCGGCAACATATTCTATTCCATTTTCTGCTGCAATTTTTTTTATTTTTTCAAACAGTTCTTTTTTGCAAAGATAACATCTGTCAGGGGGATTTTGCTTAAATCCTTCTATTTCCAGTTCCTCCGAATGACAGATTATCTGTCTGATTCCTTCTTTTTTGCAAAAATCTTCTGCCTCCTTTAACTCTCTTCCCGGGAAAGAACAGGACTGTGCAGTCACAGCTATTGCCTTCTCTCCCAGAGTGTCATGGGCAACTTTTAATAAAAACGTGGAATCCACTCCACTGGAAAAAGCCACCGCAACACTTCCAAGTCCTCTCAGGTATTCTTTTAAATTCTCTAATTTATTCATTATCATAGTCCTCCTTATATAGTCTCAAGCTTATCCAGATATTCTTTGAACACTTCAAGAGCTTCCTTCACAGGTTCTGTTCGTGACATATCTACATCACATATTTTAAGAAGATCAATGGGATCCATAGAACATCCCCCACTCAGAAAGCGTTTATATTTTTCCACAATTCCAGGCTCTCCCTTTAGAATCTTACTGCTGATGGCAATGGCAGCTGCAAATCCGGTAGCATACTGATATACATAAAAAGGAGTATAAAAATGTGGAATCCTTGCCCATTCAACAGCAATTTCAGGATCAGAAACCATATCTTCACCATAATACTTTTTATTCAGATTCAGATAAATCTCATTGATCTGTTTTGCTGTAAGCATGCCGCCTTTTTCAACAATACTGTGAGTTTCCATTTCAAATTCTGCAAACATAGTCTGCCGGAACATGGTTCCTTTAAACTGATCCAGGAAATAATTTATGAGATAACATTTTTCCTTCTCATCCTGTGTTCTCTCCAGAAGATCATGAATCAGCAATGCTTCGTTACAGGTAGATGCCACCTCTGCCACAAAGATCCGATATCCTGCATCAAGGTAAGACTGTGTATGGTCTGAATACCAGGAATGAAGTGCATGACCCATTTCATGTGCAAGAGTAAACACATCATTCAGTGTACCATGAAAATTCATCAGTACATAAGGATGTGTCCCGTATGCTCCCCATGAATAGGCTCCTGTGCGTTTTCCCCTGTTTTCATACACATCGATCCACCGATTATCAAATCCTTTCTGGAGAAGAGCCAGATAATCTTGACCCAACGGTGCAAGTCCCCGTTTCACAATTTCCTTAGCCTCTTCAAAAGTATATTTTTTGTCGGTTTTCTCCGCAAGAGGCGCATATACATCGTACATATGAAGCTCTGAAACTCCCAGAATCTTTTTTCTCAATTTTACATAACGATGCATATAAGGCAGGGCATCATTTACTGTTGAAATCAGATTTGTATACACTGATATGGGAATCGCACTGCTATCCAGGGCTTCCTCAAGAGCATTTTTATAATGACGCTCTTTTGCAAAAAAATCTGCCTGCTTTGCATTGGCATAAAAAGTTGCCCCAAGAGTATTCTGAAACTGGCTATATACACTGTATAAAGCAGTAAAAGCATTTTTTCTGAGAACCCGGTCGCTGCTTTCAAGGTAGGAAATATAAGTTCCCTGAGTCAGTTCATGTTTTATTCCCTTACTATCTTCAATATCCGGGAACCGAACATCCGCATTATTAAACATAGAATAAATACTGGAAGGCGCCTGCCCAAGTTCATCTACTCTGGAAAGCATTGCCTCCATACCTGCATCAAGAACATGATCCCGTTTTCTTGTGATCTGTTCCACAAACCGTCTGTAATCTGTCAGGCATTCTCCCTGATCCGAGGGATTGTCCTGGAAATATGCCTCAAGAGTTTCTTCCGTAAGAGTCAGAAGTTCCGGCTCCATCCAGGCGGATGCCTGTCCAAGTTCTGATGACAGGATCTGCATCTCTCCGCTCATTTTCTGATACCTGGAATTCCCGGTATCTTCATGATATTTCTGGTTCGCATATACATACATACGTTCAAAAAGCAGGTTCATATTCCTGTAAAGGATAAGAACCTTAAGCATCTGTTCTGCTCCTTCAAAAAGAGACCCCTTCATTTCTTTGAATTGTTCCATTACTTCTTCAAGCCTGTCTCTGTCCTGATAAAACAGATCATCTGTCTCATATAAATCTTTCATATTCCAGGTGTTTTCTTTTTTCTGTTCTCCACGTGTTATAATTCTATCCTGCTGCATATTAAATCCTCCTTTTCCCTATTATATGTCAAAATAAAGAAAAGCACCAGATTTAAAATCCAATGCTCTTTTACAAATCATATATCAGGAATTACGGAATCTGCTTAAAAACTCCTTCGTAACTTCCTTTTGTGGATGTTCAAAAATATCTTTTGAAGTGCCTTCTTCCTGAATTACACCATTACTCATAAAGATCACGTGCTTAGCCACATCTCTGGCAAATGCCATCTCGTGTGTAACGATGATCATAGTCAGCCCGTCCCCTGCAAGCTTACGCATTACTTCCAGAACTTCTCCAACCATCTGAGGGTCAAGGGCCGATGTTGGTTCATCAAACAACAGGATCTCCGGTTCCATTGCAAGAGCCCTTGCAATAGCCACACACTGTTTCTGGCCTCCTGAGAGCTGTTTGGGTTTTGCATTTATGTATGGTGCCATTCCAACTTTTTTCAGGAAAAACATGGCATTCTTCTGCGCTTCTTCTTTATTCTTTTTTAAAACCTTTACCTGTCCGACTGTACAGTTTTTTAACACGGTCATATTATTAAACAGATTGAAATTCTGAAACACCATTCCTACTTTGGACCGATATTCCGGAACATTCACACCTTTTTCCGTAATATTTTTCCCATGATAGCTGATTTCTCCACAGGAAGGTATCTCAAGAAGATACATACAGCGCAGCAATGTGGATTTGCCTGAACCGGAAGGACCGATAATACAGGTCACATCACTGGGACTGACAGAAAAATCAATGTCTTTAAGTACCACATTATTTCCAAAGGTTTTTCCAAGATGTTTTATCTCCAGAATCTTATCACTCATGACCTGTCCTCCTTCTTTTGCTTATAAGAATACATACCGCTGGTATGTGCCAGGGTATCAGTAGTTGCCAGGTCATAATTATCCGGACCATCCATTCTACGCTCCAACAGACGCAGGATACGGGAACAGGTAAATGTCATAATAAAGTAGATTACCATGGCAATGGTAAAAGCTTCAAAATATGTATAAAGTGCACCAGCTACGCCCTTGGTGGTATAAAACAGCTCAACGGTACCAATAATGGAAAGAACACAGGTATCCTTAATATTAATGATCAGATTATTGCCGATCTGAGGCATTATATTTCTGAGAGCCTGAGGCAGGATCACGTTAGTCATGGTCTGTACGTGAGTCATACCGATAGCCTTGGCTCCTTCCGTCTGTCCTTCATCAATGGAAAGAATACCTCCCCGGACTGTCTCCGCCATATATGCTCCCGTGTTGATGGAAACAATAAAAATGGCTGCAAACCACATAGACATATTAATGTTAAACAGATATGCACTTCCAAAATAAATGAACATAGCCTGAGCCATCATAGGAGTTCCACGGAAAAACTCCACATAACAGCCCAATATAATCTTATTTCCTCCTGATATTTCGTACGAGAAAGAATCCTGCTATGCAGGATTCTCCGCCTGCGGCGGGTTGCTTTTGCAACATAATTCCTCTCCGCCGCAGTGCGATCCTGTGCGGAGCGTTTTTTATGTCATAGGAATTCGAAATCTTCATAGAACAATATGGAGTACTTTCCTATGACATAAAAAAAGTGCAAAGAACCCATCTAAGGCTCCTTTGCACTTTTTATTATTCTAATCCCTTTTCCCTACAAAGTCAATAGAATTTTCATTCTTCTTCCATCCTGATTTTATTTTCTTTTCCAGTTCCTCAAAGGATTTCAGTCCTCCAATGGCATCTGTTGCTGCCACACAGCAGGCTCCCGTAGCAGATGCATACTTTAAACAGGTGTCAAAAGGATACCCCTGTACAATTGCTGTCAGAAAAGCCGCAATTGTGGTGTCTCCCGCTCCCGTTCCGGAAACTACTGCATCAGGAACATAACTTTTCTCAAATCCTTCTCTGTCTGTAAAAGAAGAAAAATCAATTCCACTGTGTTCTTCCAGTAGCCTGAATGCTTCACGTCCTGCAGTTTTATAATAAAAACCCGGTGCTCCACATTTGATCAGTACAATTTTGCATCCCATTTCAAGAAGCCGGTCTGCAAGAGGAACAACGTCTTTTTCTGTTGAGATAATTTCCGTCATATCTCTCCCATCCGCTTCCTTCAGTATTTTATAATACTTATTTCTGTCAAGTGCAAACATAAGCTCCTCAATACTTGGAAGAAAGAAATCCACATATGGCAGTGTATTTCTGAAAATAGTCTCCCAGTCGGCTTTTGCTGCCTGAGATTTTTCATCAATGGCAGACATATCCAGGGAAGTAATGCAGCCACACTCTTTCACCTTTGCAAACATTTCCGTAAGTTCTCTGCCATTTTCCTGATACATTTTCTCCATAACGGAAGGATAGCCGAAATGAAACAGAACTGCCTGCCTGCACTCTTCATAATCAATATCCTCTGAGGTAAAAGTATCATTTGCCCCGGAATTATGAAGGAACAGACGATCAATCCCAGGAACGGCAAGCACTACTGAATATGAAGTCTCCTGACCAGGCACAACCCTGATTCCACCACCGGCATCTTTCTTTTCCAGTTCCTTAAGCAGCATAGTTCCAAAAGCATCCTGACCTATTTTTCCCATAAGAGACACATCCGCTCCCAGGAATTTCATAGCCAGTCCCGTGTTGGAAACAGATCCTCCGGGATTAAACTGAGCTTTTCCTACTTTCACCAGTTTCCCCGGAGCAAGAATATTCTCAAATTTTTTTTGTTTGTCACATATAAATTCTGGTGTAAAATCAATGCAGATATGACCTGCAGCAATCATTTTTTTCTTCATATTACGCCTTGCCTGCGGATCCGAAGAGACGGATCTTCTCTTCTACTACTTTCTTCATTGCTTCTATCTCATAGGGAATCATTTTGGTCAGGCTTGGTACTCCATCTTCCAGAGCCTTCTGTGCTCCTTCCTTTCCTGCTTTCTCAAGATCTGTAAAAATATTGATCTTACAGATTCCTCTTTTGACAGCCGTTCTGAAATCCTCATCTGCCAGACCACTTCCACCATGAAGCACAAGTGGAAGACCTGTTTTTGCAGAAATTTCTGAAATACGGTCAAAATCCAGCCTGGGCGGAAACTTATAGTCACCATGAGCGTTTCCCACTGCAACTGCCAGTGCATCCACTCCTGTAGATCTTACAAAATCAGCAGCTGTCTCAGGATCTGTATAAAAGTCCTCAGGATTGGATAGTTTACCTGCGCCTTCATTATCTCCCACATGACCCAGTTCTCCTTCCACAGTTACCCCGATTCCATGGCAGATCTTTACCATTTCGGCAAGACGTGCCTTATTCTCCTCATAGCCACACACAGAACAATCATACATAACGGAAGTAAATCCTGCCCTTAAAGCACGGATACAGCCTTCAAAAGTCAGTCCGTGGTCATAATGGACCACTACAGGGACTTTTGCCTTCTCTGCCATTGGAATAAGATATTCTGCCACACGTTCCAGACTCATGGCAGGAAGAAGAACCTCCGCTGTTCCGATCATAACAGGAGCATTCAGTTCTTCTGCCGTTTCTATTACAGCTCTTGCCATCTCCACATCTACAGCGTTAAAAAATCCTACCCCATAGCCGCCTTTTTTTGCAGGCAGCAATATATCATTCATAGTTGCTAACATATTTTTCCCTCACTTTCTGTTACCAAGTTTACCATTATTTATTTAGATATTCCACCCTTAAAAGATTTTTCATATGATTTTCCTGTATCTTAAAGGAGTACAGTGCAATTTCCGCTGAAACATTTTGGAAAGATGACTGCTGTTTGAAAAACCTGTTTCCAATGCTATATCAAGAATGGATTTATCAGAATTCATAAGCAGATATTCTGCCATCTGCACCCTGTAAGATATCAGATAATCCATCGGAGACTGATGGATCACCTTTCTGAAAAGCCGACAGCATTCGCACCTGCTTACAGGAACGGAATCGGCAATATCCTGAAGATAAATCTTCTCGTGATAATGTTTATGTATATAGGCAATTGCTTTTTTCACACGCGTATGGTCTTCAAGATCAGATGCATTAACTGTTCTTTCCACAGAAGCAGCATTTTTAACAAGGATCAGACCGGATTTCTGCAATGCAATCACAATTTCCCAGTCATACCCTGGATTTTCATCCTGATAAAGATCATAACATCTGGAAAATAAATTCAGCATCTCCTGCTGCCACAATACATACGGTTTCAGAATATATGCATCCATACTTCTGTTTTCAAAAAAAGGCATAATATACTTTCGATGTATTCTGCTTCCTCTGAATCCACAGAGAAGGGATGTATCTGCCAGAATAGCACATATAACAGCTTCCTGATCAACAGACACAGGCTTTATCATATGCAGCATATTGGGCACAATCCATGCACCCTCATTTTTCTTCAGATAATATACATTCTGACCCGTATACAGTTCCACTTCACCGTTAATTACATAAAGCATTTCATGTTCCTTATGCCAGTGCCAGCAAATATAACCTTCCGGATACTTGTTCACTTCATCGATATATATCTCCAGTGGATAATCATCTGTTCCATGACATATGGTTTCTTCCAGTTTTTCATTAAGGGTTAAATAATTTAATTTCATACGATTATATTAAATTCAGATTAGATTTTGGTTTTTCAATTTATTCATTTGATATTATAATAAGAAAATGAAATAGAATCAAGATTCAGAAAGGAAGATAAATTATGTTTAAAAAAATTATGACTACACTGGCCGGAATTTTTCTGATTTACGCGGCTGTAGGTGTTGCGATCAAATGTGGAATTGGAGTACTTCCGGTAGATGCTGCCATAAATACTCTGTCTAATATCCTGCATGTCAAAGTAGGAACAGTTGCAATATTCTTCCATGGTAGTTTCCTGATAGGTCAGATTGTACTGGAAAAAAAGAATTTCCGAAAGATAGAATTGCTGCAGATCATCAACATCACGTTCGGGGGCGTGGTATTAAATTTTGTTTTATACACTCTGTTAAAAAATATGACTATAACAATTTATCCAGTCAAACTCATCCTGTCAACAATATCATTCCTCGTTGGGGCATTCGGATGCACACTGGTTCTGGAAACACATTTTGTGCGAACTTCCATGGAAGGTTTCATTCAGCTGGTTGCAGAGCGTATGGGAATCACTATGGGAACACTCAGAAGACGAATCGATATCTTTCTGGTAATCGTCACTGTGCTTTTGACTCTGATTTCAAGGACACCCTGGACATTAAGAGAAGGAACCATCATTGCAGCTCTGATTTTCGGCCCTGCTATGGATTTCTTTAAAAATAAATTCTGGGGACAGGTACCGGAATCATACGTCTGACCGACGAAATCTGTCCCCTTGACTCACTAAAAAATGTTATAATATACAAAAAAGTGAGGTACTCCAATAATGCAGATTTCAAGCAGATTTACACTAGCCGTTCATATCCTTGCATGTATTGATATATTCAAAGATAAATATAAAGTTACCAGTGATTTTCTTGCAGGAAGCACAAATGTTAATCCCGTCATTATCAGAAAAATCCTCGGACAGCTTAAAAATGCAGGGCTTGTTAAAGTTGCGAGAGGTTCGGGCGGTGCAACGATTACAAAACCATTAAAAGATATTACTTTTTTAGATATATACAAGGCAGTTGAATGTGTAGACAACGGTGAATTATTTCATTTTCATGAGAACCCGAATCCTGCCTGTCCCATAGGTGCTAATATACACTCTATTTTAGATGAAAAACTAAAACAGGTGCAAGATGCAATGGAACAGGAATTACAGTCTATTACACTTGAATTATAGTAAAGTAAAGGTATCGAATGACCCAAGAACTGAGCTTCACGATAAGCTTTCTTTGACTGGAGCTGAAATCAGTATTAACAATTTGCCTGCAGGAAAAGGTGTACCATTTGTTCATTCCCATAAACAAAATGAAGAAATCTACGTTGTCCTTTCCGGTAAGGGGCTTGTATTCAGGTGAAAGAAAATTCACTTGAAGAATATATAATGACAGACGCCATAGTTGAACAGTAAAGGAAATCTCGTGGACAGGTACCATCGGTCAGACGGAACCTGTCCCCGGGTAAACTCGAAACATCTATCACACGCTCAGTTTTTTCTCCATGATCCAGCCCGTCAGAAGATACATACATGCCAGTATCACAAGACCTCCTGCGATTACCAGCACATCAGATACCCTCCCCGATGCCAGTTGGGAGATCAGATCCAGTCCTTTACCGGAAATCCAGGATATTACCAGGAATAACAGGAAACTGATAAATCCGCTGAACTTTTTCCCGGAAAAAACGGTAGCAGAAAGCACAATTGCCAGATTGCCTATCACGATCATCATAAGCCATGATGTGAGCATTGAAAACAGAACCAGCACCATGTGAACCGGATCCACCTGAATCTGCACAGAAAGATATGAAAAGGCTCTCGTCACCACATCAATAAATTCTTTCAGCCCTCCAATATAGAGAATTCCCACTGTAAAATCAAGTGCTGCAAGTGCCGCAAAAAAAGCTCCCGTAATGAAAATGGAAATCCCATTTTCCAGTACCTTTGCACCAAGGATCTGATAACTGTTCCGTGGAACCAGAAACAGCATATAACTCTGTTTCGTATTAAGATCCTTCTGAAAAATAATCAGGCTTTCCACTCCAATATAGAAAATTCCAATAATCCCGCATAATGCCAGACCTACGATGCCAATCATCAATCCATTTTCCCATTTCAGGAAAATACCGGCCAGATAAGCCAGTTCTGATATTGCAGTAATTACCAGAAGTATCACCTTGGAAAACATAGTTTTACGAAATTCATATTTCATCAGTTTTTGCATAATTTCCTCCCTACTGCTGTACACACAGTTTCCTATTGAATCCGGTTCTCGTCCCCGCTATGGCCGTATATCTCTCTGTACTTATCCACCAGAGATCTTCCTTCTTTTATACGCAGCTCTTCAACCTGACATACCTGCACAAGATGACTCTCTTTAATGAATATGGCAGTATCCACAATCTTTTCCAATTCATCAATCAGATGGCTTGACAATACCAGTGCCACATCAGGACCTGTTGCTTCCAGAACACTTTCCATTATCTGATCCCTGGCAAGCAGATCAATACCATTCAATGGTTCATCCAGAAGATATATTTTTGCTTTCCGGGCCATAGTCACTGCGATCTTCAGCTTGGCCATCATACCCGAAGAAAGTGACTTCGTCTTCATATCAGGCGTCAGCTCCATACGTTCCAGAAGTCTCTCATATTCCTCCATAGAAAAATCATCAAAAAAGTCTGCATAATATTTTCCAGCATCTTTTACCGTCATCCATGTATAGAAATACGGTTCTGTAGACATATAGGCTATCTCCTTACGGCTGTTTACACCGATAGGCTCGCCCTGATAATAAAATCCGCCTGAAGTGGGCTTCACAATTCCCATTGCCATTTTCATTAGTGTGGTTTTCCCGGAACCATTGGGTCCCAGCAGGGCATAAATCCTGCCCGGTTCAATCTGCAGTGATATATGGTCCACTGCCGTCTTCCTGCCGTATACCTTCGTAATGTCTCTGCACTCTAACATAGTTACTCCTTTCCATTTGCATTCTGTTCTGTTTCGGAACAATATTGCTGTGATAATTTCCGGATCCATTCAACCGCTTCTTCCCCTGAAATTCCAATCAGCTTCATACCTTCCAGAAACTGTACTGCCAGTTCCTGTACCATTTCTTCCTTCATCTGCTCAATCTTATCCTCATCCTCCGTGACAAATGTCCCCATACCTCTTCTGGTAAAACAGACACCTTCACTTTCCAGTTCTCTGTAGACCCGCCCGGCAGTATTGGGATTGATCGTATACCGTAGAGCCATATCCCGTACCGATGGAAGCTTCTCACCTGGTGAAAGATCTCCTGTCACAATATCCCTTTTAATTGCGGTCATTACCTGCAAATAAATTGGAAGTGCCGGATTAAATTCCATATCTTCCTCCTTCTCTGATACATTTCCGCAGGAATTAATATCTTGTATCGTGTATCTATGTACTAGTTAAATAGTACACTATTTCATTAGCCTTGTCAAGTTTTAATTTTGGGGACAGATTCCGGATATTACATACAAGATAGTATTCCTAGTGTTCTTTTAATTTCCTGATAAAAGATAGTGGTGTCATGTGGTATTTTTTCTTAAATGCCCTATGAAAGTAAGAAAGGTTATGAAAGCCTACAGATAGGGAGACATCTATAATAGAAGTATTTCCCTGTTCGAATAATTCTACTGCCTTTTCCAGTCTGAGATTGTTTATATATTCTACACAAGTCATATTCATATACTTTTTAAAAAAGCGCATAAAATGATAATCACTAAAGTAGCATAGTCTCGCCAGTTCTGAAACAGAAATCCATTCTGCAAAGTGTATTTCTATATAATCAAGAACATTTTTTATCAAGTCGATCTTTTAGCGGCAGTTACCTTTGGTAATCAGAGTAAGCTCGGCTTCCTCATGCCAATGTGTGGTAACAACCGGAGAATCCGATGAAAGTCTGGTAATGTATTTCTGCACGGGGAAAAAAGCATCTCCATGTTTTGCTTTTTCTTTTTGTCCCAAGGCAAGTGAATACAGCTTTTTCATGTATTTCTTCTTTATGCAGACAAAGAACAGAGCAGAATTGTGTCATATAATATTAATATATTGCAAGAAAAAGGATTTTTTTCAAACTATAATAGCAGTATAATACACAAAAGGTATTATTTCAATATTTGCGATATGTGAAAGAAAAGGAGAAAAATATATGACAAACAAAGAACGAAGGGATGCTGGATTAGCATATATTGCAGATGAGAGTATTTTTGGGGAACAGCAGGAATGCAGGAAGATTTTGCAAAAACTGAATTTCATGGACCGTTCTGATTTTGAGGGAATCAGCAAAATTGTAGAAGAACTTTTGGGAAAATCAGATGGTGCATTCATTAATCCTCCATTTTATTGCGATTACGGAAAACACATTGAAGTAGGCAAAAACTTCTTCGCAAATTATAACTGTACTCTTTTGGATGTTGCAAAAATCAAGATTGGCGATAACTGCCAATTTGCTCCTAATGTAGCTATTTATACAGCAGGGCACCCTGTCCATCCAGCCATCCGCAATCTGGCTTACGAATACGGCAAGGAAGTGACTATCGGGGATAATGTCTGGCTTGGCGGAAACACTGTTGTCTGCCCCGGAGTACATATTGGAAATAATGTAGTTATTGGAGCCGGCAGTGTGGTGACGAAAGATATTCCGGACTGGTGCATTGCAGCAGGAAATCCCTGTAAAGTCATCAGAGAAATTACTGACGATGACCGAAAGAAATTGTTTCATGATGAAGAAATAGACGAAGAAGTATGGAATAATATTGTGTCCCAGGAATAGCGAAGGATTAGGGACAGGTAACCGTTAACAACGTTTAATGAACCTTCCCCCTCTTCACTTTTAATGCACTTACTTCCATTCTAAATTATTCATCTTGCAGGGAGCATCTGACCGGTATATTCTGTGGTAACGAAGTTTCAATCCATGTTGCTGTTGTACAGGTTCTCGATTTGAAGACGACATTGCAGGAATGCTCTGCACAGAGACGGATCAAAGTGGCTGCCGGAAGATTCCTCAATAATGTCAAAAGCTTTATCGAAGCTAAACTGCTCCTTGTATACCCGCTTGCTCACCAATGCATCAAACACATCCGCCAGCGCCATAATTCGTGCTTCCAAGGGGATCTCCTCCTGAGCAAGTCCGCAGGGATAACCCGTTTCGTTCCACTTTTCGTGATGATAGTGAGCCACATTCACAGCAATGTTCTTAAATTGAAGATCATCAGAATTATGCAGAATCCGAGCTACGATTTCCGCGCCCTTCTGGGCATGAAGCTTCATAATCTCATACTCCTCCGAAACAAATTTGCCCGGTTTATTGAGAATACTGTCGGGAATGGCAATCTTTCCGAAGTCATGCAGAGGCGCGGCCTTGATAATATAATCCGCAATTTCCCGGGTCAACGTCGAGGAATAGTCAGTGGCCAGCAGATGTTCTACGAACACCCGCACCACATCGCTGGTGCGACGGATGTGCCCACCAGTATTGTTATCTCGGTTTTCGACAATGCTTGCCATGCTGACGATGATGTCGTTCTGTACCTCCACCAGCCGGGCAGTTTTCTCCTTCACCTGTGCGCCCAGTTCCTCATTATACCGCTCCACCAGCCTGAGGTACTGCTGTTGAGGAGTGTCGTCCCGAATACAGATGCAGTGCAGTTTCTTACGGTACATCTCGGGAACAGAGTGACAGACTTCCAGAATCCTGCCCTCCCTCTCAAAGTAGACAATATCCTGAGGATCCTCTCTCAAAACCCATTTTTTTTAGCTGAAGAAGAAAATCCGTAGAAGAATCCTGAATTCGGTAGTCTATCTTCAGTTTGTTCAACTCTGGAAACCATTTCTTGGCCTGCTCATCTGCACCGGATAAACGGAATTTACCATCACAAATCACAAAGCCATACTCCCGGCTCTCCTCGATGGCTTCTCTGGAAATACCTTTTACATCATAAGTGGCCACCCGGTTCAGCATCAAAAGAATTCCACCAGCACAAACGGTATAGGCGATTGGCAGCAATTCTATCTTCAGACCCGCCATTCGCTCTCCCACGAAGGTAGCACTGCACAGAATCAGCAGGCACAGAGAGCCCACACTGACAAAACGAGATACATGCTTCTTCTTGCGCAGCGCATTGGCAACAATACACAGTCCACACCCCAGCGTTATCACGATGTATATCGGGCTCAGCATATGAAGAGGACCGTATTCCCTTTCCAAAAAGGTGTAGCCATCGCGTATCACCATCTCCACACTGCGGTAGTACCAATCCACGCGTCCAACAGAAGAAGCTCCTAAAAATATGATAAAGCTATTACAAATGCACAGCCCTCTCACAGCTGCCGGGATGCGGGTATTGCACAAATCCGCAATGACCTGGATTATGAACAGCAGTGAAAAAGGATATGCCAGGCAGTACACCTGATTTCCCAGAAGAGCCCCCTCCACCGTCTTGGCTCCAGCTATTTGCAGATAACCCAGATTTTCTATGACAACCGCAACCGTCATAAGAAAATAATATACTGAAATATGCTTTTGAAATCTGCTCAGCAGAAAAAGTACATAGCCTATGGAAATCATCAACATAACAAAGTATATTGCCTGCATTATATTTCTCCTTCAATGGGGACAGGTTCCTCAAATCTTTAAATCAAAATTACTCTTTAGTGGTCATAATGCGATAACTCTTGTATCATTTTATTCTTCACTGACCAGCGGAATACCGTTCTGGGCTATCTCAACCATTCTCTGAATCATCTGCTCCGCATAGGATTGAAGATCCATTTTCAAAATAGAATCTATGATTTGTGCCTGCACTTCCTTCGGAACGGAATAAAGCGTTAAGCTGCTCTGAAGGAATCGTGTAAGCTTGTTTTTTATTGTGAAATACATATCGCACGGCTTAGCCATATATGCCCTCATTATTCCGGCAGATGCAATATCCATCTCGTAAAAATCTTTCAGCTCCGCGTCAGGCATGTATCTTGAAAAAATCTTCTGCAGCCGTCCCGCCATGCTGCCATAGATATACTCCGATGTGGACGGAAGCGAATAGGCCATCACATAGATTTCTTTGAGCGGTTCCGAAAGTTCGGCAGTGTAAATCTGCAGAGAAGTTTCTGTCGAATAAAGAAGAACCGGATCATCTGATACTTCTCCAAACTGACTCGCACTTTCAAACTGGTTGCCGAACATGATCTTTACCAGAGTCAGCAACAGTTCCTCCTTACTTTCAAATGCCGCAAAGAACGACGAGGGCGTCATCCCTGCCTCTTTGGCAATGGATGCCGTGGTGGTTTTTTCATAGCCGTTCTTCAAAAACAGTTTAATGGCCGCATGCAGCATTTTGTTTCTACGCACGATTCCTTTGTGCTGCAGTCCTTTTGCCATAGATGCACTTCCTTTCACTTATATTGATTATCCTTTGAATATCGATTAATCATAATGTAAATTTCACTTTTGATTATAGTCATATGTTATCATATGATTAATCTTTTGTATACTCCTTATTCTTACAATCGTCGACAGGTACCATAAAAATCACTCAACACATTTTTCCTGTATTATCTTAATATCTTTCTGTGTCAGCCCAGAATCATACAACATACCAAACAAGTCCTCGGTTTCTATTTTTTCGAGAAAGCTCTTCATCGTCTGAGGGTCTGATTTTGTGAGACCTTTTATTGAATCAGGCAGACTGGCAATCACCGGATTCTGAGAAAGATATGTCTCTGTGATCTGATAATCAGCCACAATATCCATCTTGTCCACACCACAGATAAGATAAATAAAAGCGGAAAGGATTCCCGTTCTGTCCTTTCCAACGGAACAATGGTACAAAACGGCACCTTTTTCCAGGCCTTGTGCAACTTCTTTTAATGCACTTACCAATTTTTGAGGACTTTCCTTCACGATTTTATAATAACTTTCCTCCATACTTTTGGAAAAAGCCTCCATTTTCACAGGCATACCCACCCAGATCCCTGCAGTTATTCATATGAATAAATGGAACTCTTTTATAGTCTTTCATTGATAAATTCAACCTTCCTTCAGAATAGCTTTCAAATACATCTCAACATCGGCTGCTTTCAGCACTTTTCCCATAGAGACTACTTTCTCATTAACCACCAGAGCAGGCTGGTGTCTTCTCCTCTTCTTTCTTCTTTCCAAATCCAAATAAACCCATAATGATTCTCCTTTCAAATAATCTTATATCAACATATATTGAAACGCATTAAACAGATAACCAACTATGATAATTCCTATGATGCAGATTGCAACGAAAATTCCCAACAGTTTCGGTTTTACAGCCTGCTTCAGCATAATCATAGATGGCAGGCTCAGCGTTGTAACAGCCATCATAAAACTAAGGATCGTACCAAGCTGCGCGCCTTTTGCAAGCAAAGCTTCCGCAACAGGTATTGTTCCAAAAATATCAGCATACATCGGAACACCAAACAGAATATAAGGAAATGCCTTTTTGAAAGTTTCTATTACCTTTTCTTTTGCATAAACAAGACGGTCTTTTACCGTCAGGTCAGAGGATTCAATGTCCACGCTTCCTTTGGCATTACGAATAAACTCTTCCACATAGTTTTCCATATGCATCTTTTCTATCAATGTTCCGCCAATAACTGCGATCACCAGTCCCACGATAACGTACACCACAGCAACTCTTATGCCAAAAATGCTCATCAGCAGCACCAGGCTTCCCAGATCAACCATGGGAGAAGAAATCAAAAAAGAAAAGGTCACTCCAAGGGGCAAACCTGCACTGGTAAATCCCATAAACAAAGGAATAGACGAACACGAACAGAACGGTATAACCGTGCCCAGCAAAGCGGAAATGATATTTGCCCAGATCCCTTTGAAGTGTCCCAGAATCCGTTTACTTCGTTATAAACAGCCAGAAAGAATGTAGATAATCCATAAATAAAATTCCTTTCACATAGATAAATTCAAAATTATCTAAATGTTGTTTCAAAGAAAAACCATCATTTCAGATGGCATTTCATCATTTATCACAACACTTATCATCCTGCACTCCGGGAAACTCCAAAGTGACCTGTTCTTCCAACAGCTTCTTTGCCCGTTTTGCACCAGTGGGGTTGATGGAATAATGAACCCATTTCCCATCTTTACGACCCTGTACAATGTCGGCATCGCACAATATCTTCATATGATGGGAAAGCGTAGGCTGCGTAATATGCAGATCATCCAACAGCTTGCAAGCACATTTCTCGCCCGTCCGAAGCTGCTCTAATATTCTCAGACGATTTTCATCGCAGAATGCTTTGAACACTTTTACTGTTTCACTGTATGCAGATGCCACATCATTTCACCTCACATTCAAAGTTTTAAATTTATCTATATTATATTTAACACATAGAAATCTGCAATTGAGGACAGGTACCGTAACCCCTTGGAAAAAAAACGAAAGTTTGACATGTCAGCCGGCAGGGACAGATAAAGCATCCCTTTTTCAAATCCCTACTGGCTGCACGTCCTCAATAATTATTTATATCCAGTCTTCGTTTCCGGAGGCACCGGCTCTGCTGTGTAGTTGACACGATTTTTTTTGCACCGGGAGCAAACATACAGATATTTGTTTGTCTTCTTCCAGTCATGAGCGACTTCAACACCGCATATCATGCAGGCGTCTTGTGTCCCACTTGCTTTCCATCTGTGTGGACACTGAAAACCGCAATTCGTACAGAACATATTGAATGAAACACCAGAACCCATGCCTCTGCTTGTCCAGTTATGTTTTTCTTCTTTGCCGCAGTACTTACATTTGCATTTATCATTCGATGTTTTCTCATACTGGTGAGACAGCCACAAGCCACATGTCTTGCAGACACATCCGCTTCCCTTTTCCTTGCTTCCCTTTGGATGGGTACATTTGTATTCGCATCGGTTGCACTTTCCGCTTTTCCAATCATGCTTTTCTTCTTTACCACAGTTCTTACACTTGCACTTGTCGTTCGATTTCTTCTCATACTTGTGCTTTGTCTGATAACCACATATCTTGCAGACACACTTTCCGTCTTTTTCCTTCCAGCCACCTGTGTGAGCACATTCAGATTTGCACAGAGTGCATTGTTTGCCGTTTTCGCTATCCTTCCATACATGGTTTAACATCGCACCACAGTACACGCAATAGCATTGTTTGTCGGATTTTTTGATAGTTACATGGTCATGTTTGGTTCCGCAGATGTTACAGGTACAATATCCATTTTTGTTTACCCATCTGCTGTGATAACATACGCTATCGCAAGAAGTGCATACGTTTGGCTCAGTTCCCCATCCGTTCTTTCTCGTCCAAGAATGACTT
>JAXEUE010000188.1:0-15781 GCA_034115005.1 Blautia sp. | reverse complement strand
CGTCCTGTCACTTTGTCATAAGCATCTACTCTTGGAACACTCTTTCCAATCATGTTTTCACCTTCTTTTCATTTTTTGGTATGCGCATGCATACATTTTGCTGTTAAAAAAGAGCCGGAAAAGTTCAAGGAAAATGTTCCCCTCAGAACTTTCGTCCGGCTCCGAACCATGCTACTTACCTGTTATTTCCTGGAATAGGGGGTATCGGACAGTGGAAGGGATGTTCTGAATTTACCATCCTTTCTGTAGTATGCACCTGCAATAGCCGGCGCAGTGGGAATGGAAGTGATCTCGCCAATTCCGATAGCTCCACAGGCTACATTCAGTCCTTCCTTCTCCACAATAATACTCTTTACTTCAGGAATCTTATTTGCTTTTGGTAATCCAAGTGTACCATATTTAGCGGTAGGTTTGCAATCTTTTATTGGATATTTTTCTGTTAATGCAAAACCAAATGACATAATAACTCCGCCTTCGATCTGGCCCTCTACGGAAAGAGGATTAACCGCCCTTCCCACATCATGGGCTGCAGTGATCTTTGCCACAGTGCCATCTTCATTCAGTGTGCAGACCTGGGTTGCATAGCCATATGCTACATGGGAAACCGGATTTTTTATATCTGATCCCATAGGGTCTGTTTTTGCAAGATATTCTCCTTTATATTCTTTTCCTTCAAGATCCTTAAGGGTATGTCCCGCCAGATCCTTTTTCAGTTCCTCACAGGCGCGCCTTACAGCTTCTCCTGTTACCAGAGTCTGCCTGGAACCGGATGTTGTTCCGGAATCCGGAGCATCATAAGTATTAGAGGTATCATAGTAAATCTGATCACGTTTAAGTCCCAGCGTTTCTGCTGTCATCTGAACAAGAACTGTTCCCAGACCCTGACCGATACAGGAAGCGCCACTGTGAATCTCAACACGCCCATCTCTCACAAGAAGGCGTACTCTGCCCCAGTCAGGCAGACCAACACCCACACCTGCGTTCTTCATTGCACATGCAATTCCTGTATAAGGACTGCTTTCAAAATCATCCTTTACCGCCTCCAGTGTTTCCACAAGTCCTGTTGAGTCATCCACGATCTGACCGTTTGGAAGCTCCTGGCCCGGGCGGATGGCATTTCTGTAACGGATTTCCCATGGAGAAATTCCTACAAGATCTGCCATTTTATTTAAAAGGGATTCAATGGCAAAGCAGGTCTGAGTAACACCAAATCCACGAAATGCACCAGCCGGAGGATTATTGGTGTAATAAGCCTTTCCATCGATATCAAAGTTCTGATAATTATAAGGTCCGGAAGCATGCGTGCAGGCACGCTGAAGCACCGGTCCTCCCAGAGAGGCATAGGCGCCTGTATCAGCGATGACTGTTGCTTTCACGCCCTTTATGATTCCGTTTTCATCACAGCCCAAGGTAAATTCCATATCCATTGGATGACGTTTGGGATGGATTAAAATACTCTCTGCTCTGGAAAGCTTTACTTTTACAGGACGTTTAGTGAGATAGGCGATCATCGCCGCATGATGCTGGACTGTCACATCCTCTTTTCCTCCAAAGCCGCCGCCTACAAGTTTATTTCGTACTTTAACCTTTTCTGCAGGAAGACCCAGAAGAAGCATACATTCATGCTGGGTATCATATACTCCCTGATCTGTAGAATAGATAATTACCCCGTCTCCATCAGGTACTGCCACTGCACACTCCGGTTCCAGAAAAGCATGCTCTGTCCATGGAGTGTGAAACTTATCTGTAAGCACATATCTGGAATGTTCTATGGCATTTTGGGCATCTCCTCTGTGTACATGCCAGTGAGCCAGAAGATTATCTTTCTCAGACTCGTGAACTTTTGGTGCCCCTTCTTTCATTGCTTCATAAGGATCTCGCACCATATCAAGTTCTTCATATTCCACGTCAATTAGCTTTTTCGCCTCTTCCACGATCTCCCGTGTCTCTCCTGCTACCAGTGCGATAGCATCCCCAAGATAGTGGGTTATTTTTCCAACAGGTATCAGTGCATCCCAGTCCTGTTTCAGATGTCCCACCTTAACCTTGCCGGGAATATCTTCTGCGGTAAAAACTCCCACTACTCCCGGAAGTGCCCTGGCCTTCTCTGTGTGAATGGATTTCACCCTGGCACGAGGATAAGCGCTCCGCAGCGCACTGCCGTAAATCATTCCTTCTACTTCCATATCGTCAGGGTATTCACCTGTTCCAAGAACCTTTTCCCGTACATCCACACGAGGAACTCGCTCTCCCAGTTTCCAGGTATACTCCTTTTCTTTTGGAAGACCTTCTCTTTTATATTTAGCTGCCAGTAAAATACCATCTATGATTTTCTTATATCCTGTACACCTGCAGATATTATTCTTAATAGCATCTGCTGCCTCTGCTCTTGTAGGGTTGGGATTTTTATCCAGAAGTCCTTTTGCACTGATTACCATTCCCGGAATACAGAACCCACACTGAACTGCACCTGCCTCTCCAAAGGCACGTACAAATATTTCTTTCTCTTCTTCCTCGAAACCCTCAATGGTCAGAATGTGTTTTCCATCCAGCTTGGAAAGTCTGGGCACACAAGCCTTGGTAGGTTTGCCGTCAATGAGAACATGACATGTTCCACAGGCTCCCTCACTGCATCCGTCCTTGACTGATTTCAGCTTACATACGTCTCTCAGAAATGGAAGCAGCTTCATATCCTTTTCTTCATGGTATTCTTTATTATTCACAAAAAATACAGCCATATCTTCCTCCTTGTCTGCCTCCTGTGTATGGTATACACCGGTGCAGCATAATACAGATACTGTCCACAGCCTTAAGACTGTGGACAGTATCATAGTTATTTCATAATAAGATAACTGTAATCATCAATCACTGCACAGATCAGTCTGCGAAGTCCCTCATACAGTTTATCTTCAGGATCATCGGCTTTACAGTAAGTAATGTTGCCAAAGAAACGAACCTTACATTCTTTTGTTTCTTTATTCAATACCACAAAACCATCATTGGTACTGTCTGCCATATCTGCTTCTGATGCAAAAAGTGTAAACTTATCTTTATATGGAGCACTTGCATATGGGCAGAAAGTCTTGCAGTTACCACATTCATTACACATATAATCCACATGTATGATCTGGTTCATTGCCATTCCCGGAACTTTAATGGAAATATTGGCTCTGTTTGGACATACATCCACACAGTTCTCGCAGACTTTATTACAGGTAAGACAACGGTCACTTTCTTTATCGGCCTTACTTTCTTCCTTCAGAACAGCTTTTTTGGCAAAGCATTCTTTCTCTGTTCCAGGTGCAGCAAGATCTGTTGTAACATCTTTTCCCAGAATAGCAGATGCAACGATCTGTCCATCCCGGATTGCTTTTACGATATCTGCAGCTCCTCTTGCCCCGTCACCTGCAAGATACACTCCCTCAATACTGGTTTCCAGAGTTTTATTGTTCAGAAGGGCTCGTCCTTTTTCATCAACAGCAATTTTATTAGCTTCATAAAATTCAGTGGGAACTTTTTCTCCAACTGCAACAATAACGGTATCAGCCAAAACTTCTTCGGTTTCCCCGGTTTCTGTAACAGAAGCACGTCCGGATGCATCCATCATGCCAAGCTCCATTTTTTTGCAGAGAAGTTTTCCGTTTTCAAGGGAAACAGGAGAAAGAAGTTCTTTAAATTCCACACCATCCTGGAGTACTTCAAGAAGTTCATCCTCCGCAGCAGGCATATACCGTCTGGTTCTTCTGTATACCAGATACACATGCTCTACACCTTGTGTACGTTTCGCAGCTCGTGCAGTATCCATAGCTGTATTTCCACCACCGATCACCACTACATTCCTGCCAAGGTCAAGCTTACCATTACTTTCCTTAAAATCTCTTAAGAATTTGAGAGCATTTACTGTTTCTCCCTTTTCCAGCTTCAAGGTTCCCGGTTTATTTGCTCCCACAGCCACGATTACAGCATCATAGCCTTTTTCCTTCAATTCTGCCACACTCTTGATTTCTGTATTGGTTTTTATTTCTACTCCCAGCTTCTCAATAAAGGAAACATCTTTATCTATCGCTTCTTCTGAGATACGAAATCCCGGTATCACATATCTGATCACGCCGCCGGCTTTTTCCTCTTTTTCAAATACAGTAACTCTGGCACCGGCTCTGGCAAGAAAATAAGCAGATGCGATTCCAGCAGGACCAGCTCCTACAATTGCAACTTTCTTACCATCTGCAGTTCCTGTTTTGATTTCCTTAATAACGGTATCATATCCATTTTCTGCTGCAATCAGTTTGGTACCACGGATATTTACAGGTTCCTCATAGAAATTACGGGTACATTTGTACATACAGTGATGGGAGCACAGTGTACCGGTAGAAAAGGGAAGTGCATTTTTTTCCAGAATCACACGAAGTGCCTGAGCATAATCCCCCTTACCTGCAAGTTTCACATAATTTGTTATATCCTGGTGAATCGGACAGCCTTCCTGGCAAGGTGCGAAGAAGCAATCCAGAAGCGGTACCTCTGAATCCGTTTTTCTCTTAGGAAGAGGTTTGATACTCTTTACATGATGAATATCCTTCTTAGCATCCCCAGCCAGTTTATTCAAGGCATCCACATCAATACCCTTCCATTCTTTCACACCCTCTGACATAACCTTCTCTGTCATCTGGGTAAATCTCTGATATCCGCCCGGCTTAAGAAGTGTGGTAGCAACAGTTACCGGCCATACGCCGCAGCCAACAATTCTGTCGATATTAAAGTAGTCTGCACCTCCCGAGTAAGCAATGCGCAGTTTACCGTCAAATTCCCTGGAAAGCTTTGCAGCCAGAGAAATGGACAATGGGAACAGAGCTTTTCCTGACATATACATTTCCTCGCTGGGAAGCTCATTTCTTGTCACATCCACAGGGAAAGTATTGGTAATCTTCACACCGAATGCAAGTCCCAGCTCATCTGCCAGTGCCTGAAGTCTCTTAAACATAGGGATGGCATCTTCATACTGCAGATCATCTTTAAAATGGAAATCTCCGAATACCATGTAATCATATCCCATCTCATCCATGGTTTTTCTGGCAAACTCATATCCCAGAAGAGTAGGATTACATTTGATAAAAGTATTCAGATGCTTCTCTTTAAAAAGATGATTGGCAATACTCTCGATCTCATTGGGAGGACATCCGTGAAGAGTGGATATGGTGGCCGAATTACAGATATCTGATGGAATCGCCTCTATATCCTCCCTGGTTACTTTCTCAAATTTATCTACATGATCCAAGAGCCACTTTTTGCACTCCTGGAAAATTGCCGTATTCTTTGCTTCCATCATATTATTGATGAAGCTGTCTACCTTAGGTTCCTTTATTCCTGCAAGGTCATATCCCACAGAAATATTAAACTGAAACCCGTCCTGCGCTCCAAGATCAAACTCCTTAGCCATCACATGAAGAATAAACCATGCCTTGATATATTCCTCCATCGCCTGGGGAACATAAAGCTCTGTTGACCATTCACAGTTATAACCTTCATCTTCAGCCAGAATACAGGGCCTGTTAATGCATGCGGCAAGCTCTTTTCCATCCATTTTCTGAACAGTTTTAAGTTCAAAGAAACGGGCTCCTGCATAATACGCTGCTGCGATATTCTGTGCCAGCTGTGTATGTGGTCCTGCAGCCGGTCCAATGGGTGACTCCAGGTTTCTTCCAAATATCTGCACAGATTTATCAGGTTCTGCCTGATATGCTCTGTGCTGTCCAAATACAGTCCCTTTTGTTCTTTTTTCCTCCAGCACCCAGTTCATTAACTGTTCAAAGGGCATGCAGGTCATGACTTCGCTCATAATCCGTTCCTCCTTTTATCCATTAATATGGTCAGCCAGTTCTTTTGCAGCCTGACGGCAGTCTGCCATAATCTTCTCTTCATCACATACAAGAACTTCCCGGTCCTTCATAAGGATTTTACCATTGCAGACTGTAGTCTGTACCATACTTCCATTTACTCCAAAAAGAAGATGACCATTTACATTATTTTCATTCATTGGTGTCAGCGGATCATAATCAATGACAATTACGTCTGCTGCTGCATCTTTCTTTAACACACCCAGTGGTTTTCTGAAATATCTGCCTGCAATCTTTGCGTTGCCCTCAAAAAGCATCTGTGGAACTTCTCCCCATGCAGCATTGGGATCACACAGATGATGTTTGTGAAGGACATTTGCCACCTTCCATGATTCCATCATGTCATGCGTATAACCGTCTGTTCCAAGACCGGTTACGATTCCCTTATGTACCATCTCCATTGTTGGAGGACATCCACAGGCATTTCCCATATTGGATTCAGGATTATGTACCACCATAGTATCTGTATCTTTAATCAGATCCATCTCATGTTCATTTACATAGATACAATGTCCAAGAAGAGTCTTTGGCCCCAGAATATTCCAGTCATACAGCCTGTCTACGATACGTTTCCCATGTTCTTTCAGACACTGCTGCAAATCATAAATTCCCTCTGCAACATGGATATGGTAGCCTACTCCATCCGGTTTCAGTTCATTACACAATTCCATAGTTTCATCAGAAATAGTAAAGGATGCATGCATCCCCATCATTGCAGCGATCATATCACTGTCATCAGCCAGAGCATGTTTAATAAAGTTCACATTCTCCATAACGGATTCCCTGGATTTCTCCATGCCGTCCCGGTCAGAGATTTCATAGCAAAGACATGTACGAACTCCCAGATCTTTGGCAGCTTCCTCGATGGCAAATAAAGAACCTGTAATGTGTCCGAAGCTTGCATGATGATCAAAAACAGTAGTTACACCGTTCTTAATGGAATCAATGTAGGTTGCATATGCAGAAAGTTTCGTCTGTTCCAGCGTAAGATGACGGTCAATAGTCCACCACATACCATCCAGAATATCAAGAAAGCCTTTGGGATTATAACCATTTATGCTTAATCCTCTTGCAAAGGAACTGTAGATATGCTCGTGGGCATTAATAAACGCAGGCATAATGATTCCACCCCTGGCATCTACAAATTCGGCATCAGGATAAGCCTTCTTAACATCTTCAGTTACCCCCACCATAACTATGGTGTTACCATCCATTGCAGCAGAACCATTCTCAAAGAATGGGTTGGATGCGTCCCGTGTGATCATTCTTCCGTTACCAATAATAAGCATATAGTTCCTCCCTTTCTTGTTAAAAATCGCCAATTCGCTACAGCTTTTTTCCTAATGTTTCGGAATTTTATACTAATACTGTAACATAGTTTCCAGGAAATATCAATAGGGAAATACAAAATATTTTTGGTTTTCTTAATATTTTTTAGCTACCCTTCCATTACAGAAGTTCTGACAAGAAGTTCTCTTTTTCCATTCTGCCATTGTTTTTCATCCAGTTCTACTTCATATCCGCCGCCGTTTTTCACATGCCATTCATAAAAAGGACGGCTGATATCAGCGTATTCTTCCATGATGTTCATAATAGTTCCTCCATGTATGACAAAAGCAGCACAGGAAATCCCTTCCAGGATACATCCCTTTACTGCTTTCTGAAATCCGGTGATATGTCTTCGTTTACATTCTTCTTTACTTTCTCCTCCCGGAAAAGGCAATGTTCCATTGCTGTCCACCCAGGCCTGATAATGTTCATTGCCTTCCAGTTCCTTATAATTCTTATTTTCAAATTCTCCAAAGTCACATTCTGAAAATTCATCTATAATATGTAAACGTTTATCCGGAAACAGGATTCCAGCTGTCTGGATGCATCTTTTCATTGGGCTGACATAAATGCTCTGTGCATTTTGATATTCCATATTCTCAAGAAATTTTATGCCTTCCTGGCACAGTGGTTCATCTGTTACTCCAATGTAACGTCCCAGTTTATTCCCTTCTGTTTTTCCATGACGAATAAGCCATATTTTAATCATTTTTTATCACCGTCCCGATTCCACAGGTTACCCGTGTCACTTTTCTGCTAAATGAAGCAAGTTCTGTGCATACCCTGCCCACTGCTTCCCTGTATTCTCTGTCAAAAGCATCAACAGGAACTACTCCATATCCCACTTCCTGAGATACAAGGATCACATCAGGGTTATTTCTTATGATTTTTTCTGCAAGATCTGTAACAGACTCTCCCGCCTTTAATTCCTTTCGTATAAATTCCTGAAAATCAAGCACTCCGGAAGCACTCATAAGTTCTTCCCGGCTGATTTTGGCACCATTTTTCCACACAATACCAGGATAATTTTGCCTTGCATAAGCTTCTTTGCCCTGATATGCACCGCCAATTATCATTTCCATTTCCCATTCTCCTCTTTTCACTTAAATTAAATCAGACACTACTGCCAGGATCAATGCCATTCCTGCCTCACAGATGCACAGGAAAAAACCTGAAATGTCTCCAGTCGTTCCACCGAAATATTTCATAGCAATATGATGATAATACCAGAACAGAAGGAGTGCCCCCATAAACGCACAAAAACCATACAAAGGACGAATCCATACCATCAGACAAAACAAAACAGCAAGATAAAAGATCAGAACATTTCTTGATACCACATCGGAAGAATTTCTGGAAAATTCGGCAACTGTGCCATCTGGTCTGGCCTTTGGAAAAGTAATCACGCCAATTCCCGACAGACATCTGGAAACCATAAATCCAAGTGAAAGAATAAGAATGGCCCTTTTGTTTCCTGAACCGTATATCTGACTGTAAGCCCCATACCATACAAGAAAATAAACAGCTGCGGTAATAACTGCAAAGGCACCTGTATGAGAATCCTTAAGTATTTCAAGCCTTCTTTCCCGTTCCTGCCAGGAACTTAACGCATCCGAGGTATCAAGGAGGCCATCTATATGGATTCCTCCTGTAACAAAAACCGGTATGAGAACAAGGACCACAGAAATAAACTCATTCTGAAATGAGAAACGTGCCCCCAGATAAAATATAAGCACAGAAAGGGCTCCGATCACAGTTCCTATAAAAGGAAAAAAACAAAACATATATTTCATATTTTCCCTGTTCCAGTCCGCCTTGGGCATAGGAATTTTGGAAAACATTGCAAAAGCCACCTTGAAATTATTCCATAATGATCTCACTGTTTTATTTCCCCCTTTAAATAAACCGGGATTCCATATACCACTTCTACGACCTCATCCGCTTTTTCCGCCAGTTTCTGATTAATCCTGCCCAGATATTTCAGATAGGTTTCCATTTCTTTATCAAAGCTTAATGCATCCGAAAATATTTCATTTGTCACGATCACAACATGACTGGCCTGCGCACAAAGATGTCCGACCCCTTTCAGTATTTGGTCAACCGTATCCCTGTGGGCTCCCTGTTCCTCAAACATTTCATTTGCAGTAAGATTTGACATACATTCCAGTAGTACCACACTGTCTTCTGGAACAGACACATTTTTTAATCCCGTATAACATTCCACTGTTTCAAATCCTTTACCAGCACGCATCTTTCTGTGACGCTGTACTCTTTTTATACTCTCCTGGTCAAAAGGATGCATAGTAGCAATGTATATTCTTTTTTTCTCTCCGAATGACAGTACTCTGTCCTCCGCAAAAGCGGATTTCCCGCTTCCACTCCCACCGGTAACAAGAACAAGCATTATTTTAACTCCTTATACTGATCCACATGAATGTCTTCAAAGGTACTCATAGAATGATAGACGGCAGCAGCCATATCCAGAACCGGAAAAAGAGTCACTGCTCCTGTTCCTTCTCCCAGGCACATATCACCATGAAGCATGGCATCTTTCTTCATATAATCAAGAATCATATGGGCTGCAGGCTCCTTTGAAACATGAGATGCCAGAATATAATCCGATACAGAAGGACAAAGCCTTGCAGCAATAAGACCAGCCACACATGAAATAAATCCATCCATTACAACTGGCATATGGAGGGCTGCTCCTCCCAGAAAAACACCGGTCATTCCTGCAATATCAAAGCCACCTGTTTTGGAAAGTACATCCAGAGGATCTGAAGGATTAGGATGATTGATTTTTATTGCTTTTTCAATAGCTTCTATTTTTCTCTCCAGACCTTCACTGGTCAGTCCTGACCCTCTCCCGGTCATTTTCTCCACGGGCTGTCCAAGAAGCACAGAGGCAACTGCACTGCTGGTGGTAGTATTTCCAATTCCCATCTCACCTGTTGCAAGTATATGATAGCCCTTTTCTTTCAGTTCTTCTGCCACCTTTATTCCTGCTTCGATGGCCTGTACTGCCTCCTGCTCTGTCATTGCAGGACCCTTTGTCATATTTTTTGTTCCATATGCCACCTTCAGATCTGCGCGAACCCTGGTATCCTGTGCCATTCCCACATCCACAGGATAAACATCCACTTTGCACTGTCTGCACATAGCGCATACTGAAGTATCCCCCTTCAGGAAATTTTCCGCCACAATGGCTGTTACCTCCTGGCCGGTCTGAGTAACTCCCTCTTCTACAACTCCATTATCTGCACACATTACTACCAATGCTTTTCGGGAAAGATCAATACTTGCAGAACCTGTAATTCCTGCGATCTGAATCAGCATTGTTTCCATTTTCCCCAGAGAATGCAGCGGCTTGGCAATACTGTCCCATCTTTTGGAAGCAAGCTCCATAGCTTCTGCATTCAGCGGTTTTATTGCAGCAATTGTATCTTTCAACGTCATGATTCTTTTCCCCTCTTTTTATTTTTCCCTGTAGTAAAAACAAAAAATTTACTGAATACATAATTCAAAGCCACTACAATAAACTGAGTAATCAGTTTTCCTGCCATATCATTCATATGCATAGAAGTAACAAGAAGCCACACTCCTCCTACCTCGATTATCATAGTGGCAAGCCGAGCGCTGACAAACTTACAGAATGGCTGAATATGGTCTTTCAGTGTTTCACACTTATCCTGAAAAACGTATTTAGAGTTTACAATATATGCAAACAAGATAGCTAAAATAATGGAAAGAACATTTGCAAGATTAAGCCCAAGGCCCATTTTCCGGAAAAGGTAAAAACTTGCCAGATTAACTAAAGTAGTACAACCTCCGAAAAATATATATCGTAAAATTGAATTATTAAATAATTTGCAGATCAGATTCTTCATAAATATGCACCCTTTTTTCTGTCGTGATTTGCCTGTCCGTATTCATCCTGGTCTCCCCTTATGATCCTGGATATGATATAACGTGGACGATGCTTCACTTCTTCATAAATTTTTGCAATATAATATCCTATTACTCCCAGGCTTATCATAACTGCACTTCCGATAAGAAGAAGCACAAGAATAATAGTTGTATACCCTTCCACAGCGTGTCCCGTAAAATACTGTACAAGGGAATAAATTATCAGTACTAAGGAACACAGAAAGCAAATTACACCCGCTACTGTTATAAACTGAAGCGGCACTGTGGTAAATGCCACAATATTTGTAAACGCATATTTTATAAGTGACCATGCAGACCACTTGGACTGGCCTGCTTCTCTTTCCTGTACTTCAAATTCTACACTGGCAGTTTTAAATCCTACCCAGGAAGATGTGGCTCTGAAAAACATATTTCTTTCCGGCATAGAAAGTACACTGTCTACTGCTTTTCGATCCATCATCTTAAAGTCTGATGCATTTTTCATATCGATCTTTGTCGCCCTGGTCATAATATCATAGAAAAATCCGGCACACTTTTTATGCAGGAATCCTTCTTTTCCCCGGTCTGATTTTACACCTTCAATGACCTCATATCCTTCCTGCCAAAGTCTGTACATTTTCAGCAAAGTCTGTGGGGGATGCTGCAGGTCACAGTCCATAACTGCCACAACATTACCTGTTGCCTGTGCAAGTCCTGCAAAAACAGCAGCTTCTTTTCCAAAATTTCTTGAAAAATGTACTCCAAGCACACAGGGATCCTTTTTTCCTGCTTTTACAATTTCATTCCAGGTCCCATCCTTAGAGCCATCATCTACAACAACAAGTTCATATGAAATTCCTGCTTCTGCAAGTATTTTTCCGACTACCCTGCATGTTTTTCCCACCATAAGTTCTTCATTATAAGCAGGAAGAACCACCGACAATCTATCCATTTATTCAATCCTCTTTTCTTTCTTCCTATTATACATAAATCGGAAAAAATGTACATTTATTTTTATCCGCGTTTCTTTCGATGAAAAAGAACCAGAAAAATATATATAAGAAATCCGCCAGCTGTCAGACCCAAACCAGCCTTCAGATATGGAGTACAGTAAACCAGCCTGATCTCGTGCGTACCCTTATCCAGTTCTACAGCCATATACATGGTATTTGCTTTGACAATCGGCACCTCTTCTCCATCCACATATGCGGTAAAGCCTTTGCTGTACGGTAATGCAAATACCAGTGCTTTCTTTTTACTTACACTGACAGTACCTGTTAGTTCATTTGTGCTGGTTTTTGCATTCTGCAAAGTCTCTCTGCCAAGCTGAGCAGTTTTCTCCTCTATTTTGTCTACCGGCTGGCATACAATACGCAGTCTGTCAAAAGAATATACTCCCGTATTATCAAATGTAACAGTCATGGTTCTTCTGCCTGTCCTGTTATATCCCAGATTACATAGAAAATTATGGCGTCCACTGTATGCATTATATTTGTCCGTAAATATTTTCAGTTTCTTCTCAGACTGATTAGAAGATATTTTCATAGAGGCTTCTTTACTTTCCTTCCAGTAACGCCACTGACTATCTTCATAAAGAACCCGGTTCTGATCATACTCTGACATTTTTTTCCAGTCACTGTCACTCACAAGTTCTCGTGGAGAAAGGCTGTCGTAATTCAGATTCTCAGCTATAAAATAGGTTTCACTGTCTGTAAGTCCGTGAAAAACGAATTTAATCTGGGCTCCTTCTTCTTCCACAATTATTTTACCATCTTTTATTTTACAGCCCTGGATAATTTCCATTCTGTAAGGTATCTCCTGATCGTTATATGAAAGTTCAGCATGTGGAAGATTGCTGTTCTCAAGAACCACACCATCCAGTAAGGTTTGCTGTTTCTTAACCACATCCATCTTTCTGTATTCTGAAGCAGGTACATAATGATCATAAGTATAGCCTATCGGCAATGCATTTTCATTTTCATAAGCCCTGCATTCATCCTTTTTCTTTCCTGAACTTCCCTTTTCCTTATTATAGCCGTAAGGCAGATACCCGAAATCATCACCGCTGATTACAAAATATTTCACAGCCGCCAGTCTGTCCAGAATTGTACGGCCATCCAGATTTTCATAGTGTTGTTCCCAGGGAGTGTTTAAATACATCTCACTGAAGAAATCGCTGATATTTCCATTTGCCAGACTGAAATAGTAAGAAGTACTGTGTGTTCCCATATACATAGATGTATTATCATAAGGGGTAGCTTTGTACTGATCATACCGGTACAGGCTCTTGTCCCCTGTATGAAGTACTGCCTGATCCATGTCTGACCTGAGTTTGTTCATAGCCTCATCCTTCTGCGCAAATTCTGACAGGTAATCTTTCTCATAAGCATACTGATAAGAAATATTCAGCATAATGCTTGACAGAAGAAGAGCCGCCATCATTGCACACAGATATTTTCCCTGCATAAATATATTTCCATAAGATGTGAGTACAAAAACAGACAGAACCAGAATAATTACAGCAGCCATATTTCGTTCTGTTCTGGCCGACTGTGTGAACAAAGCGAGAACACAATATACCAGAACCATAATTAATATCTTCTTTTTCTCTCTGACGGACAGTGTAAATAATTCCGGATAAGCCTTTACAAATATATAAGCGATCATCATTCCATAGGCCCAGATCCACCTGTTGGACACATAGGAAAATCCGTTCAGAACATGTCCTGCAAAAGGAATAAGCAGGAAAAGATTGAGAAGAAGAAAACCCAGCTTAATGTCTGTGTATTTTTTCTTCTTTGAAAACAGAACAAATACTCCGGCCATAGCTACTGCAGAATATCCGGCAACGCCCCACTGGATCATATTTTCTCCGATCAGGCATCCCAGATATTTTTCGTAGTAAATTCTGTCGTAAAGGAGAGGTACATAATTCTGAACCTGAAAACGCTCTGTTCCAAACAACGTCATAATAACAGGAAGGAAAATAACTGCAGCCATCATAACTGCCACAGCAAAATATCCTGTAAATCTCAAAAGCCAGATGAAAATGTCTTTTACTTTTCTTTCTTTAAATATTCCAAAATAGCGAAAAGCTGCATAAATAAACATGAAAATACAAATCATGTAAAAGAAATAAAAATTGGACATTGCAGAGACGGTTGTTGCCCAGATAAAAATCCATGGCTTTTCTTTTTTGTATATCTTGTCTATTCCCATCAGAATCAACGGAAAATAAATCATAGGGTTGGAGAAATACGGATGTTTCATCGCCGCATATATTGTCCAGCCTGCAAAAATATAGATCAGGGTTCCAAAAAAAGTAGCCTGTTTTGGATTTTTATGATAAAAACAGTAAACGCTGAAGGATATTCCTGCCAGATAAATACGAAGGAAAATCAGAATTTCATACAGTATTTCCGTTTTATCCGAGGGGAAAAATACGGACAGAAGAGTCAATGGATCTCCGATCACATAATAGTGCAACGTTGTAAGAATATCTGAGCCATATCCAATACTCATATCCCACATAGGCAATGAGAAACTGTGCTCAATAAAGATCCTGTGAAGTACCTCTCTCAGATATTTCCCATAATAGGCCAGTGCATTCAAATGCTGTGGAATGGCATCGTGACTCCACACCAGTGATTTCCCGTTCCCGGCAAACTGGGAATACAAAAACAGAGAAACAAATATAAATGCAAGAGTATACAAAATATAAAAATCTTTTTTACTATCCTTACTGAAGAATCTATGCATATCTTTCTCCTTTCAGGGATACCTGATGTTTCCACATAATTACTTCCCTGATTATAGTCAAATCTTTCTTTCTTGTCAATTAACAGGATTCCCGTAATCCGTCAATGCATAAAAACAGCCGCGGTACATAAAATACCGCGGCCGTATATAAATCTGAAAATAAATTATTCAGCACTGTGAAGAGTTACAAGCTTCTGGAGATATTCATATCTTGCCTTAGCCTCTGCCTCATTCTTAGCAAACAGTCTGGCTGCCTTTTCAGGATTCTGACGTTTCAGAGAATTGTAACGAACTTCTCCGTCAAGGAATGCCTGGTAGTCTTCCATGCTTGGAGCCTTAGAATCAAGTGTGAACTTGTCTCCGTCAGCTGCAGGATTGAATCTGAAGTTATGCCAATATCCAACCTTAACTGCCAGTTCTTCCTCAGTCTGAGCCTTTGCCATACCTTTCTTGATACCATGATTAATACATGGAGCATATGCAATGATCAGAGATGGTCCCGGATATGCCTCAGCCTCTGCAATTGCCTTAACAGCCTGGTTGAAGTCAGCACCCATGGAAATCTGTGCTACATATACATAGCCATAGCTCATAGCGATGGAAGCAAGATCTTTCTTCTTTGTCTCTTTACCACCTGCAGCAAACTGTGCTACAGCACCTGTCGGTGTAGATTTAGAAGACTGTCCGCCTGTATTGGAATAAACTTCTGTATCGAATACCATAACGTTGATGTCACGTCCACTTGCGAGAACATGGTCAACACCGCCAAATCCGATATCGTAAGCCCATCCGTCACCACCGAAGATCCACTGGGATTTCTTAGCAAGGAAGTCTTTCTGAGCAAGGATTTCTTTACCTTTCTCGCATCCGCATGCTTCCAGAGCAGCAACAAGTTT
>JAXEUE010000187.1:0-4849 GCA_034115005.1 Blautia sp. | reverse complement strand
AAAGGTTGCAATAACCAGATCTATTTCTCCATTCTCAAGAAGAGGTCCTCTTGTTTTAGCTGTAACACTCTGGAACTCAACCAGATCTTTTTCTTTCGCTTCATCTGCTGTACATCCGAAAATATCACCTGCTATCTCATACGCAAGATCATCTTCAAAGCCCTCATATTCTCCAGTTTTTGTATTCTGAAGACTGAATTTCGGAACATCAGCCTTACATCCTACTTTAAGGACTCCTGCATCAATAATTTTCTGCACATCTTCCGGTGTATCGGCTGCACTTACATTAACTGTACTTCCTGCAAGAGATGCTGCCATCATAGCTGCTGCTGCCAATGCTAAAAATCTTTTCTTATTCATAATAATTCCTCCTTTAAGGTAAAATTTATTTGAAAAACTGTAACAGATCCTGTATCTGCCGTAAGTTTTTTCATTCATCATTTAATGGAGTATTTTGCTTAAAAACTCTTTTGTACGTTCATGCTCAGGATTCGTAAAGAAATGTTCCGGTGTGCCTTCTTCCAGTATGTATCCACCTTCCATAAAAATTACCCTGTCTGCCACCTGCCTTGCAAATCCCATTTCATGAGTTACACAAATCATGGTTATATTTTCTTTGGCAAGTTCAACCATAACATTAAGAACTTCCTGAACCATTTCCGGGTCAAGAGCAGAAGTAGGCTCATCAAAAAGTATCAAAGGCTGCTTTGTACACAAAGCCCTTGCAATGGCAACTCTCTGTTGCTGTCCACCGGAAAGCTGAACAGGATAATTCCCTGCTTTTTCTTTAAGTCCCACACGTTCCAGACATTCCATAGCGTTTACTATTGCCTGTTTTTTTGGAACATGCTGGAGCTTAACAGGAGCCAGTGTAAGATTTTCCAAAACTGTAAGATGCGGATATAGATTAAACTGCTGAAAAACCATAGAAGAGTATTTCTTAGCCATTTCCAGATGATTTTTCTTCGTTACTTCTTTTCCAGCAATAAAAATTTTACCCGAAGTAGGTTCCTCCAGATAATTGATACAACGGATAAATGTAGATTTTCCTGAACCGGATGGCCCGATAATAACTAACTTTTCTCCCTCTTTAACAGTTAAATTAATATCCTTAAGGACTTCCAGATCTCCGAAATTTTTTTTAAGATGCTCTACTTTCACCATATCTGCCATAATGTTCACCTCTTTCAAAACGAGAAAGAATCCTGCTTTGCAGGATTCTCCGCCTGCGGCGGGTTGCTTTTCCAACATAATTCCTCTCCGCCGCAGTGCGATCTCTTTCCTATGACATAAAAAAAGGCACCTTGTCTGTTCAATAACAAACAAAGCGCCTTTGCTTTTTTATCATTTAACTTATTATATATCTTATCATTTTTAATTGTCAATAATTTTTTGATCAATTATGGTAAATAAGCAATAGGATCTATAGGTTTCCCATCTTTTTTCATTGCAAAATAAAGATTAGATCCCTCTGTACTGTAATATTTTGTAGGTTGTGCAATATATCCTATGATCATTCCCTTTTTAACAGTGTCTCCTTCAGATACTTTAAGATCTGTCAACTGCCCATAAACTGCCTGATATCCATTTCCAAGCTCCATTGTTAAAGTAGTTCCTGTCTGAGCATCTTGTTCAATGGAAAATACCTTTCCATTCACTGCAGCAACCACAGGTGCACCTTCTACTGCTCCCACAGAAATTGCAGGGCTTAATTTATACTGATCCAATGTAGGAAAATAAGTAGTCTGATCCATACTGTAATCTACCAGAATATTTCCATTTACCGGCCATTCCATTAAAGTGTCTTCAGAAAAATTTACTTCTGGCAGAGCAGACACCTGTGCAGACACATCTTCTGCTTCATTAATGTCTTCCATGTTTTCTCCAATTGAATTTTCTTCTTTATCAGTTTCTGAAACAGAATCAATTGAATCAATTACATCATTCTGATTGTTCATATCAGCCTCAACCTGATTAGTTCCTGCATCAATCATAGAATTTTCTTCCTGCTCTGTTTGTGTGGTTTTTTCTTCAGATGCCTTTTCCTTAACAGGGGAAGTACCCAGCTGATATACAGTAATTCCAAGTGCTGCTATAGCAGCAAGACCTACAGTATTGGCAATAATTCGTGTAATTCTGCTATTCATCATATTCCTTTCACCTCTGTCTTTGTCTTCATATCTATAGGGTGTCCAGAATATGACAGGCTATTCAATCTTTTAATAAATTTATATCAGAAATATCCCTTATTTCCATTGCAGGAAAATACGCCGCAAGAATTTCTTCTCCTGTGCTTTTATTTTTTGCAAGTTCGTTTCCTCCATCTTGGGATAAACCAAATCCATGACCTTTTCCTTTACATATAAATCTGATTTTTTCTCCTATCTTTTGAGCTGTAAAATTTGATGATGTAAGCCCCATACCTTTTCTGAAAGACTCACCTTCCAGAACATTACCATCAGCCAGCAATTCTGTAACATATCCTGCGCTGTCTCTGGTTTTTATTTTCAGAGCATCTGGAAGCTGATTTATATTAATATAGATACAGTTTAAATATTCATCCGATTTCTTATCTATACTACTGTCAACTGACTGCAGATAAGAATATTTTTCATCATGAAAACACTCTTTACCGTCTCTTGTAGCCCCAGCGCTTACCTTATGATAGGGTATCATCTTTAATTCATTATTATATGTAAGTACCTTACCTTTCGTTTCTGTAACTGCTTTTTCATAAACATAATTCGGTACAGAAAAATAGTAATATGAATCCGAAAATTTTTTTCTTATTTCTTCTATCAGGTTTTTAACTTCTTCTTTCTCTTCCATACATCGATAAATATTTGACCTGGCAATAATTGCCTGCGCTTTTATTGTTTCCAATTCATAATTACTGTCTATCTGTGAAGCCAGAACTGCAGGCAATACCATTTCAACATCAAGATTCCTGTTTATCAGTGCAATATCCGCCCCATTGAATATTATTACCGAAACATATGGGATTAAAAAGAATATAAGAACTAATATACTGCCAGAGAAAAAACGATTTTTCATAGAAATGAACCATCAGAGCTTTTTCTCTTTATTATATGGAAAATAGAAAGATTATATTATACGAATTATACATAGAAATGTTAGCTCTTACTCTGGTCTGAATTCTAAGAAATTCAGGCCAGAGTAATTCTGGTTATATCAAAATTATCCCGTATTAAAGTATACAAATTTACTTATTTTATTCTGTATTCTGGGCTCGTCCCAATATATAATTTTATTTTTACGGTAATCTCTTTGTTTTATCCTGTCTTTTTCAAATGATTTCTTCTTTGTTTCTTCATCTTTCAGAAGAAACATAAAATCTATTTTTAACTTTTCAACTGTTTCAGCAAATCTAAATCCAAGTTCTTCCAAAAAATTATTTGATCGAGAGGTAATAGATCTTACGGCTTTCTTGTCCTTCTTTGAAACAATATTCATTACAAAACAGACAACAGCAGTTACTATCATTTTAAAATAATCTTTTAAATTCTTCATTCAATGCCCTCCTCTCTTTTAATACCTGTCCAGCATACAGACTGCGCACTTTCTATAGCTATCAGGTACTATTACTCTATGCAGATTACTGCTGTATTTAGAACCAAAGAATGAAATTTCTTAAAAATGGGTATAAAAATACCGCTCAACCATTTCTGATTGTGCAGTGAATATTATATACATTTGCTAAACCGAATAATTATTTGGCAGGCACACGTTTCTCCTGCATCTCTCGGGTTTCCCTCAATCTACCCCAAATAAGATGCAGTATCTGCGGTAGAAAGAGCTTTGAACCTGTGAGAATTTGTTAAGGTGTGACGCAAGTGTGACATCTTCTCGTCCAACTCTTCCAAATTAGCCATTTTTTTATTTTGGAATTATATTTTAAAGAAATAGTACGAGAAAGAATCCTGCTATGCAGGATTCCCCGCCTGCGGCGGGTTGCTTTTGCAACATAATTCCTCTCCCTATGACATAAAAAATAGCCGGAACCGTTGATTTTACCAGGTTTCCGACTACTATTAAATAGAATTCGTAAGTGAAGCATCGGGGATTCGAACCCCGGACAACTTGATTAAAAGTCAAGTGCTCTACCACCTGAGCTAATGCTCCATATATAACACATTTCAAAACAAATGCCCAGAGCCGGAATCGAACCAGCGACACGAGGATTTTCAGTCCTCTGCTCTACCGACTGAGCTATCTGGGCAAAGTAGCGGGAATAGGATTTGAACCTATGACCTTCGGGTTATGAGCCCGACGAGCTTCCAGACTGCTCCACCCCGCGTCAATATTCAATTAATAAGCCGATGATCGGACTCGAACCGATAACCTGCTGATTACAAATCAGCTGCTCTGCCAATTGAGCCACATCGGCCTAGGATAAACCTAATGGATGGAGAAGGATTCGAACCTTCGAAGGCGGTGCCAACAGATTTACAGTCTGCCCCCTTTGGCCACTCGGGAATCCATCCAGATATATGGAACCTATAGGGCTCGAACCTATGACCCTCTGCTTGTAAGGCAGATGCTCTCCCAGCTGAGCTAAGATTCCATATTGATATGCAATTGCTAAATTGTCAGCTAATTGCTAACGACTCAGAAGAGATTCGAACTCTCGACCTCCGCCGTGACAGGGCGGCGCTCTAACCAGCTGAGCCACTGAGCCATAAAAGGTTATTGTACCTTCAAAACTACATACATGCCTGACATTCTTTCTCCGAACCATGCTTTTGGTCAAGCCCTCGACCGATTAGTAACAGTCAGCTCCATACATTACTGTACTTCCACCCCTGCCCTATCTACCTCGTCGTCTTCA
>JAXEUE010000186.1:0-6634 GCA_034115005.1 Blautia sp. | reverse complement strand
CGGAAACGCACTTGGATATGGTCAGTCAGTTACCACCGGTATTGTAAGTGCCAAGAACCGTAGAATGAATTCTAACAGTACGGTTACAGATGGCAGCGATGAAGATAATGAGGAGGGAACCAACCTGATCCAGACAGATGCTGCAATTAATCCGGGCAACAGTGGCGGTGCTCTTCTGAATATGAATGGCGAAGTAGTAGGTATTAACTCTGCGAAGCTTGCATCTACAGAAGTAGAAGGTATGGGATATGCCATTGCGATTTCCGATGTAACAGATATTATTGAGAATCTTATGAATGAGACACCAAGGGAGAAGCTGGATGATGCTGATCACGGCGTACTTGGTATCAAAGGCGCTTCTGTAAGTTCAGAAGCTGTTCAGATGTATGGCATTCCTGCAGGAGTATTTGTTTCAGAAGTAACAGAGGATGGAGCAGCTGATAAGGCCGGCCTTAAAGAAAATAACATTATTACTAAATTTGCAGGGAAGAAGGTTTCCAGCATTGATCAGCTGATCGGATATCTGTCCTATTATAAGCCAGGGGAAGAAGTTGAACTTACCATAGAAGTTCAGACTGATTCCGGTTATAAAGAAAAAACTGTTCAGGTAACTCTGGATAAGAATACAGAAAAAGAAAAGGATAAAGATGCGGACGAAGAAGATAAAAAGGGTAAAGATGACGAAGACGGGCAGTCCGGAGATGAATCCCAGGATGAGGAAGATAATCCGTTCATTCAGTATTTTGAGAAACAGGGTTTCTTAAGATAAATTAATTGTGACAAATTCTTTCTCTTAACTTAATAACGGAGCACTGCAGAAAGATGAGAGTTCATTTTTCTGTGGTGCTCTTTTTTTGCAGGAAAATACATAATATATTGGTAATCCGGTCAGTGAAACAGTCAGATTTCTTGCACTTCAGGTTCGTGTATGATAAACTGGACAGATAGCAGATAATTAAAATACATATGAAAAGAAGGAAAACATAAATGATAAAAGCAGCAATTTTTGATGTAGATGGAACTCTTCTGGACTCTTTGCCTGCATGGCAGAAGTTAGATGAGAGATATCTGGAAAAGAATGGAATAAAACCAGAGCCTGGCCTTAGTGAAAAACTGTCTGTAATGTCTATGGAGTCAGGTGCATCTTATTTAAAGAAACAGTACAGACTGGCTAAGACAGAAGAAGAGATCGTTGAGGAAATCCTTCAGATGATCAGTGATTTCTACAGATTTGAGGCTCCCCTGAAACCAGGAGTGAAAGAAACTTTGAATTGGCTTAAACATAATAAAGTGAGAATTGCAGTGGCTACTTCCGGAAATGAGCTCCTTGCAGGAGCAGCACTGGAGAGAAATGGAATAGGAGATTTTTTTGAGAGAATTTTTACATGTACAGAAATCGGAATAGGGAAAGAGAAACCGGATATTTATTTAAAAACTGCAGAATTTCTTGGAAGCCTGCCGGAGGACACGCTGGTATTTGAGGACGCCTTTCATGCGGCACAGACGGCCAAAGCTGCAGGCTTTGTGGTGACAGGAGTTTATGATGAAAGCAGTCAGGAAAATATGCAGCAGATGATGGAAATGTGCGATTATTATGTGAAAAGAATGGATTTCTGTATTGAGAAAATTATACTATAAACATAGAGGAAGGCAGAAGGGGAAATGGAGAACCGGGATAGGATAAAAGAGGGACTGATATATTATAAAGGAGAAATCAAAAGAGACATGTCCAATCTTATAAAATGGCTGTTTCTTGCGGTTATTACAGGGTGTATTGCCGGTGCGGCAAGTACACTGTTCTCCTATGCATTAAAAACAGTGACCGGTTACAGGAAATCCCATGAATGGATGTTTTTCCTGCTTCCGGTAATGGGACTTATTATAGTCTTTCTTTATGATAAATTTGGCAGGCAGGATAGAGGAACCAATCAGGTGCTCTCTACAGTCAGATCCCAGGATAGCATACCGTTTTTTTCCGCACCTCTCATATTTATATCTACGGCACTGACTCATCTGGCAGGAGGTTCAGCAGGAAGAGAAGGAGCCGCCATACAGCTGGGAGGAAGCATTGCCAATCAGCTGGGAAAATGTTTCCATCTGGATGAAGCGGATCGGCATGTAATCGTTATGTGTGGTATGAGTGCCGCTTTCTCTGCACTGTTTGGAACCCCCATGGCGGCAGCGATCTTTGCCCTGGAAGTAATAAGTGTGGGCGTCATGTATTATACCGCTTTGATGCCATGTATGATCGCATCCCTTGTGGCATCGGGATTTGCTGCGGGTATGGGAGTTACACCTGAAGTTTTTCATGTGGAGGACATTCCCGGTTTAACTGTGGAAACCGGAATAAAAATGGGCCTTATAGCTCTGGGCTGTGCTGTGGTCAGTATCGTTTTCTGCATGGCTCTTAACAGTGTGAGTGTTCTGTACGGGAAATGGCTCAAAAATCCTTATGTACGGATCGTTGCAGGGGCCTGTATGGTAATTGCACTTACACTTCTTCTTGGCACTGACAAATATATGGGGTCAGGAGCAGAACTGATCGAGAAGGCGGTGGAGAATGGAGAAGCGGCTCCTCTTGATTTCCTGTGGAAGCTGATTCTTACAGCGTTAACCATGAAAGCAGGATTCAGGGGCGGAGAAATTGTACCGTCATTCTGTATCGGTGCAACTTTTGGCTGTGTACTGGGAAATCTGCTGGGACTTTCACCTTCCATTTGTGCAGCATGTGGAATGACGGCGGTCTTTTGTGGGGTGACCAATTGCCCCATCACATCTATACTGATCGCTTTTGAAATGTTTGGATTCAGGGGAGTGCCGTTTTATCTCATTTCTGTATCCATCAGTTATGCAGCTTCCGGATATTATGGACTGTATAAAGAACAGACCATTGTTTATTCCAAATATAAGGCGAAATATGTAAATAAACGTACCAGAGTATAAAATCGAGGTGATCTTATGAAACAGGAAAATTATGTAAAAGGTATGGCTATGATTATTCTGTCTGCATTCTTTTTTGCCTGCATGAATGTAAGCGTGAGGCTGGCAGGAGATCTGTCTTCCGTGCAGAAGAGTTTTTTCAGGAATCTGATTGCAGTTGTTTTTGCAGGTATTATTCTCTGGAAAAATCAAATGGCCCCCAAAGTGGAGAAGAAATACTGGGGACCGCTTGCAGTTAGGTGTATATGTGGAACGATTGGTATTTTATGTAACTTTTATGCTATCGACCATCTGCTCGTTGCAGACGCATCTATCCTGAATAAGCTGTCCCCCTTTTTTGCCATTATTTTTTCCTTCCTTCTGCTGAAAGAAAAAATCAGTCCTGTCCAGGGGGCTTGCGTACTGCTGGCATTTGCAGGATGCCTGTTTGTGGTGAAGCCCGGCTTTCATAATGCGGCCCTGGTTCCGGCACTTCTGGGAGTCTGTGGAGGACTTGGCGCCGGAATCGCATACACCATGGTGCGTGTACTGGGCACTCACGGGGTAAAAGGACCTGTCATTGTATTTTATTTTTCTGCTTTTTCCTGTGTGTCAGTATTGCCCTGGATTATTTTTCATTATCAGCCCATGACATGGAAACAGCTGGGAGCGCTGTTTATGGCGGGGTTCTTTGCAGCAGGCGGACAGTTTACCATTACAGCGGCCTATACGTATGCACCTGCAGGGAAGATTTCAATTTTTGATTATTCCCAGATCATTTTTGCCACAGTCTTAGGTTTCCTTCTGTTTAGGGAGATACCGGATTGCTACAGTTTTATTGGTTATGGCCTTATTATTCTGGCTTCCCTTGGAACCTTTCTGTACAATATGAAGATGGGCAGGAAAGCGGAAAAATCAGAATAGTTTAACTACAATGATGGATACTCCAAGAACGGTAAGCACAATACCCAGTGCACGGTTCAGGGTCTTGGCAGAGGCTTTGTTGGCAAAGACAGCTGCAAGTCTGGCGAAAACAAGGGTGCTTAAAACGCACAGGATCAGTACCACAGGATCCGGCATTCCGCCCAGATAGAAATGGCTGGCAGCACCGGTGAAGGCTGTGAAGGCCATAATAAATACGCTGGTTCCTACTGCTGTCTTCAATTCATATCCAAGGACAGAGGTAAGGATCAGAAGCATCATCATACCGCCGCCGGCACCTACAAACCCGCAGATCAGTCCGATGACCGTTCCACAGAGAATGGACTGGATGATGCGGGTCTTTTTGTCTACGGACATCATTTTTTCTTTGGTTGTCATTACCGGTTTTACAATGAATTTAATTCCAAGCAGCATGGTCATGACCGTGGAAAAACCACCCATGGTATTGGATGGAACAAATTTGGCCAGAAAGCTTGAAATAAAGGTAAAAAGCATAACTGTTCCCATCATTACCAGACCGTTTCGGATATCCAGGTTTTTATTTTTGCCATATTCATAGGCAGAAACAGCGCTGGCTAACACATCGCTGGCAAGGGCGATTCCGATAGCCTGATAAGGTTCCATTCCAAGAAAAGTGATCAGCATAGGACTGATCACAGCTGCTGCGCTCATTCCTGCAAATCCGGTGCCAAGACCTGCTCCAAGACCTGCAAGAATACAGACAATAACTGTAGTGATCATAGTTTTTCTCCTCTCTTTTGTGTAATCTCTATAATGTTTTTCTGAATTTTTTCAGATATGGACCGGTATACTTTTCTTTCTTCTTCTGACAGGCCTTTTGTAGCCTGCTCTTCAAACTTTCTCTGTACAATTCTTCCCTCTTCAATAATGGAACCGGTTTCTTCTGTCAGGATCAGCCTTTGGATACGGCGGTCATCAGGATCAGACTGGCGTTTCAGAAGATTCCTTTTTACCAGAGCTTCAATGGCCACGGATGCATTTCCGCTTCGGATTCCCCGGATTTCCCAGAGATCCTTCGCAGTGTTAAATGCAGGATTGTTGGCCAGAAACATAATCACATCGAAGCAGGTCTGATTAAGACCGAATTTCCTGCATACCGGCTGGCATATAGTTTCATAGGCTTTCATTGCTTTTGTATTAAAAGAAACAAACCGCAGAGGATTCATATTTTTCTCATCTCTCTTTCCATATATTTTATTTGTAAATATTCTAATATTAGAATAATATGCAAAAAATGTCAACAACAAAGAATAATTTCTAACAAAATTCCATATCTTTTATAATACACAAAACAAAAATCCTATGGAAAAAATAGGAAATTCTGTTTATAATTTACTATAGAAGTCCCGGACAGCAGCTATGTCCGTTTTGAAAGTAACTACAAAAAGGAAGAAAAAACATGTTTGATACAGTAATCACAGGCAGTGGCCCGGCGGGACTGGGGGCTGCCTTATATCTGGAAAGAGCAGGCAAGAACATTCTTGTCATTGAAAAAGAATATGAAGGAGTCGGGCAGATTGAAAAGAGCATCTGTGTGGAAAATTATCTGGGTATTCCATCTGTCACAGGCCATGAACTGGGAGAAAAATTCCGAAATCATGTAATGGAAATGGGAGCATCATTTCTGGAAGATGAAGTTACGGAGATCCTCATGGAAAGGGAAAAGGTCTGGAAACTTGTTCTTGCTTCAGGAGGAATCATTGAGACAAAGACACTTATTTACGCAGCGGGAACAGTTCCCAGAAAGCTTGGTGTCCCCTCAGAAGAGAAGTTTGAGGGAAGGGGAATCTCCTACTGTGCATACTGTGACGGTGCTCTTTACAGAAACAGAGAAGTGGCTGTTATCGGAGGCGGAGACACGGCCATTGATGATGCTCTTTATCTGTCCGGAATATGCAGAAAAGTATATCTAATCCATAGAAGAAGTGAGTTTCGCAGTTCCATTGAGAAAATAAAGGCCAAAGAGAATGTGGAGATTATTACACAGGCCCGGGTTCAGGAGATCAACGGCCACCAGGTAATCGAAGAAATAAAGCTGGACAATGGCAGAGAGATTAAGATAGATGGATTATTTGTTGCAATAGGCTCTGATCCGGAAACAGAACTTATAAAAGAATATGTAAAAAGAGATTCTGCCGGGTATGTTCTTGCAGGAGAGGATGGAATCACTCAGACTCCGGGACTTTTTGCAGCAGGAGATATCCGGGCAAAAAAATTACGGCAGGTCATCACAGCAGTGGCTGATGGAGCCAATGCCGCAGCATCTGCAGTTGATTTTCTGAACAAACATCATTAATCGGGGAGTATGATCTATGAAAAGGCCCAGAATCGTCATTCCACACATAAATCAGAATATTACAAACTATATAAATGCAGTGATTACAGCAGGAATGGATCCTGTTGCAGTTTCCTTGAAGACAGAAGATTTTCGGGCAGAGGATTATGATGGACTTTTGCTTCCCGGAGGGGGTGATATTGACCCTGCCCGTTTTGGACAGGAAAATGCCGGGAGCAATATAGTACCCGGGGAATTGGACCAACTTCAGTTTGATATTCTGGATGATTTTGTCAGAAGTGAAAAGCCCGTCCTTGGCATCTGCAGGGGGCATCAGGTAATAAACGTGTACTTTGGCGGAGATCTGATTCAGCACATGCCTACAGCATCTCGACATACACGGAAAAACGGAGCAGACAATATTCATAACTGTGCTGCAAAGAAAGGAAGCTGGCTGGCACAGCTGTATGGAACAGA
>JAXEUE010000185.1:0-25480 GCA_034115005.1 Blautia sp. | reverse complement strand
GGCTGCTAACGCGTAAGCGTAATTGTCATTATCTTCTGCGTTTATATTTAGGTTCCCGGTTATTACGCAGTCCAGGAGTCTGCGGATGGCTTCCTAAGCTTCAAAGTCCCCGTCGAAACCAGTACAAGCCCTTAAGAGACTCATTCTGTCAATGCTATTATATGCACATCAGAAAGTTCTGTCAAGGACAAAATAATAAGAAAATTCTTCAAGTTCACAAAACATACATAAATCTCTGATATAGTACGATTATATGATGTTGGGGTAAAAAGATACCAGAAAAAAATAAACAGTAATTAAATTCCTGAAGAGGGATTTGTTATAACGGAGGAAACAATATGGATACATTAAAGATTCTTGTTGTAGATGATGAAAGCCGTATGAGAAAGCTTGTGAAAGATTTTCTTACAAAGAAAAATTTTCAGGTTCTTGAAGCCGGAGACGGAGAGGAAGCAATGGATATTTTTTACACGGAAAAAGATATTGCATTGATCATACTGGATGTTATGATGCCAAAGATGGACGGATGGGAAGTATGCCGTGAGATCCGTAAGAATTCCAAAGTACCTATCATTATGCTGACCGCACGTGGAGATGAACGTGACGAACTTATGGGTTTTGACCTTGGGGTGGATGAATATATTTCCAAACCATTCAGTCCCAAGATTCTGGTTGCAAGAGTAGAAGCCATTCTCCGGCGTACAGGTCAGGCAAATGCTGAAGATACACTTTCTGCAGGAGGAATCGTGATCGACAAGGCTGCTCATCTCGCTACCGTTGATGGTAAACCTATGGATCTCAGCTTTAAGGAATTTGAGCTTCTTACTTATTTCCTTGAAAATGAGGGTATTGCTCTGTCCAGGGAAAAGATTCTTAATTCAGTATGGAATTATGATTATTTCGGAGATGCACGTACTATTGATACTCATGTTAAGAAACTCAGAAGTAAGATGGGAGAAAAAGGTGAATATATTAAGACAGTCTGGGGAATGGGCTATAAATTTGAGGTAAGCGAATGAAGCATACAGAGAAACGCAAATTTAAAAAATTTCATTCCTTGAAGCATCAGTTTTCTGCTTTGTTTATCGGACTTTTGCTTTTGTCTATTCTTACCATAACGCTTATTAACGGACTGTTTCTGGAAAAATATTATGTATCCAAAAAAGTAGATGTACTTTTAAATGCCAGAAGTGTTTTAGCCCAGATGAATCTGGATGACCTGCTGGAATATGATAAGGATTCATCACAAAATACTTCCGATACAAAAGAGAATATCCCGGACGAAATTGAACGGAGCAGTTCCAGAAATAACCTGACCTGGATCGTGGTGAATGAAGAAAACAGCGGATATTTCTTCTGGGGTGAAAATAATATGTCAAAAATGCTCAGAAGTAAGCTTTTTGGATATATTAATAATCTGGATCAGGATATGGAAAAAAGCCACACCATTAAAAAAATGAATAACTGTGTTATATGGCAGGTTCATGATCGTTTCGCCGGAATGGAATATGTGGAATGCTGGGGAAGATTTGATAATGGATATTATTTTCTTATTCGTTCTCCTCTTGAGAGTATAAGAGAAAGTGCTGATATTTCCAATAGCTTTTATTTCTTCGTAGGTCTTGTGATCATACTGATCAGCGGATTTCTTATGCTTGTTATCACGAACAGGATCACTCGCCCCATCAGCGAACTGACAAGACTGTCAGAGAAAATGTCCAATCTTGATTTTGAGGCTAAATATGAAAGTAATGCAGGAAATGAGATTGACCTGCTGGGAGATAATTTCAATAAAATGTCTGAAAAGCTGGAGAGCACAATTTCAGAACTGAAGTCTGCCAATAACAAGCTTCAGAAAGATATTGAGGATAAAATAAAAATTGATGAGATGCGTAAGGAGTTCCTTGACAATGTATCGCATGAGCTGAAAACGCCTATTGCACTGATACAGGGATATGCAGAAGGACTCAGTGAGAATATTTCCGATGATCCGGAAAGCAGGGCATTCTATTGTGAGGTTATTATGGATGAAGCATCCAAAATGAATAAGCTGGTAAAAAATCTTCTTACCTTAAATCAGCTGGAATCAGGCAGGGATGCCCCTGTAATGGAAAGGTTCGATATTGTAAGTCTGATACAGGGTGTGCTCCAGACCATGCATATTATGATCGAACAGAAAGAAGCTGTGGTCATTTTTGAGGAACCCAATCCTGTCTATGTATGGGCAGATGAATTTAAGGTTGAGGAAGTAGTTACCAATTATGTCAGCAATGCACTGAACCATCTGGAAGGAGAAAGGCAGGTGGAGATCAGAGTCCTTAAGGGTAAGGATTCTGTGAAAATCACTGTATTTAATACGGGCAGTCCCATACCCAAAGAAGACATTCCAAATCTCTGGAATAAATTCTACAAGGTGGATAAAGCCCGTACAAGAGAATATGGAGGAAGTGGAATAGGTCTTTCAATTGTAAAGGCAATCATGGAAGGAATGAACCAGAAGTATGGAGTCCAGAATTTTGATAACGGAGTAGAATTCTGGTTTACACTGGACTGCAGATAAAGAGAAAAACAGGCAGAAGCAAAGAAAGTTCTTTGCAACTGTCTGTTTTTAGGTTATACTGTAAAAATGAGGAAATGATAACGGCATCAGGAGGATAACATGATAGGTATTATAGATTATGACGCTGGTAATATTAAAAGTGTAGAAAAAGCATTGAATTTCCTTGGGGAGGAAACGGTGATCTCCAGAGATCCACAGGTGTTGTTAAAGACAGATAAGGTAGTTCTGCCTGGAGTGGGAAGTTTTGGCCAGGCTATGGAAAATCTGAATACATATGGGCTGGTTCCGGTGATACATGAAATGGCAGAGAAGGGAACCCCGTTTCTTGGAATATGCCTTGGGCTTCAGCTCCTTTTTGAAAGCAGTGAAGAAAGTCCCGGTGTAGAAGGACTGGGAATATTGAAGGGAAAAATCGTGAAGATTCCTCCCTGCGAAGGACTTAAGATTCCTCATATGGGATGGAATTCCATTCATCTGCAGAATAATGGAAGACTTTTTAAAGGCATTCCTGAACAGACATATGTGTATTTCGTACATTCTTATTATCTTCAGGCAGAAGAACAGGAGATCGTTAAGGCTACAACTCAGTACAGTACCTGTATTCATGCTTCTGTGGAGAAGGGAAATATATTTGCCTGTCAGTTCCATCCGGAGAAAAGCAGCAGGTGGGGTCTTCAGATCCTTAAGAATTTTGCGTCAATAGGAAGGGGGAATGTCTGATGTTTACAAAGAGAATTATCCCCTGTCTTGATGTTAATAAGGGACGTGTGGTAAAAGGAGTGAATTTTGTTCATCTGAAAGATGCGGGTGATCCGGTGGAAATTGCCAAAGCATATGATGCTGCAGGAGCAGATGAACTGGTATTTCTTGATATTACAGCTTCCTGTGAGGAACGTGATACAGTAGTTGATATGGTAAGACGTGTTGCTGCCAATGTCTTTATTCCTTTTACTGTAGGAGGCGGAATCCGGACAGTTGAAGATTTTAAGAAACTTTTAAGAGAAGGAGCCGATAAGATTTCAGTAAATTCTGCGGCAATTGACCGGCCGGAGCTGATCAGTGAGGCGGCCGATAAATTTGGAAGCCAGTGTGTGGTTGTGGCTATAGATGCCAAACGCAGAGAAAACGGAGGCTGGAATATATATAAGCACGGAGGAAGACTGGACACAGGAATTGATGCGGTGGAATGGGCAAAAAAAGTAGAATCTCTTGGCGCAGGAGAGATACTTCTTACCAGTATGGACTGTGACGGAACAAAGGCAGGATATGATCTGGAACTTACAAGAGCCATCTCAGATGAGGTTTCTATTCCGATAATTGCTTCCGGAGGCGCAGGAACTCTGGAACATTTTTATGATGCACTTACTAAGGGAGGTGCAGATGCAGCTCTTGCAGCCTCTCTGTTTCACTATAAAGAGCTGGAAATTTCCCAGGTAAAAGATTATCTTGCAGGGAGAGGGATTTCTGTAAGGAAATAACTTAAGAGTATAAGAGGTGAAGATAAAATGGCTCCTATTTCAGGTGATTGGCTTGAAGCACTGAAAGGTGAATTTCATCAGCCATATTATGCCAGACTATATAAAACAGTAATGTCTGAGTATCGGACAAAGAAAATATTTCCACCGGCAGAGGATCTGTTTAATGCCTTTCATTTTACTCCTCTTCATAAAGTGAAAGTTGTAATTCTGGGGCAGGATCCCTATCATAATGACGGACAGGCACATGGACTCTGCTTTTCTGTGAGAAAAGGAGTGGAGATTCCCCCGTCTCTTGTAAATATTTACCAGGAGCTTCATGATGACTGTGGCTGTTATATTCCCAATAACGGTTGCCTTGAGAAATGGGCAAAAGAGGGAGTGCTCCTTTTAAACACTGTTCTTACAGTCCGGGCACATCAGGCAAATTCTCACAGGGGAATCGGATGGGAACAGTTTACGGATGCTGCTATCCAGGTGTTAAATGAACAGGACCGGCCAATGGTGTTTTTGCTCTGGGGCAGACCTGCTCAGATGAAACATTCCATGCTCAATAATCCGAAACATCTGATACTTGAAGCTCCTCATCCAAGTCCGCTTTCTGCATACAGAGGATTTTTCGGATGCAGACATTTCAGTAAGACAAACGAATTTTTAAAAGAAAACGGTTTGGAACCTATTGACTGGCAGATAGAAAATATATAATTAAGAAAAGAGGTAATGTGCAGGCCATGGCAGTGGCCCACAGGAAAAAATGACTCAAAAAAACAATCTAGTAAAAAATGCATCTTTTCTGATGCTTGCAGCCATAATTTCAAAAGTAATCGGACTTTTGTATAAAAGTCCTCTATCCAATATTATTGGAAGCCTGGGTATGGGATATACCAGCCTTGCCCAGAACGCTTATATGATTCTGCTGATGATTTCATCTTTCAGCATTCCTCAGGCTGTTTCAAAACTTGTATCCGAGAAGATTGCAATGCATGAATACAGAAATGCCCAGAAAATATTCAGAGGTTCATTGATTTATGCTGTAATTGTAGGCGGTGTTGTTGCTTTGTTCTGTTTATTCGGAGCAGGAATCATAATTCCAGGTAACCAGAAGGATGCAATCCTTGCATTGCAGATTCTGTCCCCCACTATTTTCCTTTCCGGTATTCTGGGAGTATTCAGAGGATATTTTCAGGCATACAGAAATATGCTTCCCACTTCAGTATCTCAGATCCTGGAGCAGATTTTTAATGCGGCAGTCAGTCTCTTGGCAGCATGGGGATTTATCAGGGTGTTTTCTGATGGAAGTACGAACAGTGTGGCCAAATGGGGAGCTGCAGGCTCCACAGTGGGAACCGGTGCCGGAGTTTTGACCGCTCTTTTGTTCATGCTGATGGTGTATGGAATTAATTATGAAAGTATTCAGAAACGTGTACAAAGAGACTGCCGCCACCGGGAAGAATCCTACAGAGAAATTTTCAGGGTAATTGTTTTAATTGTCTCTCCAATTATTCTGAGCGCATTTGTATATAATGTGAATGCTTATATCAACGGTTACCTGTTTTCGGAAATTCTTGGAAGAAGAGGTGGAGATGCGGCACAGATAGGAATTTTGTATGCGGAATATGCCACGTATTTTATGACAATTATCAATATTCCACTGACTTTGTCCAGTACAGCTCCAACTTCTATGATCCCTGAGGTTTCTGCCTTGTATGCAACAGGAGATATGAGGGCTGTAAGAGAATGTATTGATCAGACGGTGCAGTTTTCCATGACGGTATCTGTTCCCTGTGCTGTGGGACTTGCGGTTCTGGCTCAGCCAATTGTCTTTTTCCTGTATGGAAATTCTACGGGGCTTGCGGCCAATCTGCTGATCCTTGGATCCTTTACCATTCTTTTAAATGGAATGTCCAATATTTCCAATGGCGTTCTTCAGGCTATAGGAAAGCCACGGATTCCGGTGATAACAGCAGCAATTGCCCTTGGTGTGGATATTATTGTTGTGGTGGCACTTCTGCTTACTACAGATCTTGGTGTATATGCTCTTCTTATCGCAATGATCGTATATTCTGTGGTAGTATGTGTATTGAACGATTTTGCAATGAAAAAATATCTTAGGTACAGGAATCCATGGGTTGAAGGATATCTGAAACCTATTCTTGCTTCTATTCCAATGGGAATTGTAGCAGGATGTATCTGTTATGGCCTTAATATTTTTATTAAGTCTAATTTTGTCTGCCTTCTGTTTTCCGTACCTGTGGCAGCAGTGGTGTATCTGCTTTCTTATCTGATCATCAGCAAACCATCAGAAGAGGAAATCAGGAGAATCCCAGGCGGAAGCTATATGATCCGTTTTGCACGCAGAACTCCATTCTGGAATAAATAAACATATAAAAAGGAGCTTATCATTTCCGTCGTTGTTTTTGACGGACGGAAGATAAGCTCTTTTTTTCGGTAAAGATCAGTTATTTTTTTCTTCAGCTTTTCTGAGATTTTTATGTGCTGTGGAAAGCATAAGTTTAATACGGTTCAGCTGGTTTACTTCACTGGCACCGGGATCATAATCAATGGCAACTATATTGGCGCCTGGGTATTCCCGGCGGATTTCTTTAATAACTCCTTTTCCCACAATATGGTTGGGAAGACAGCCAAATGGCTGGATACATACAATATTTGTTACGCCTGCGTGAATTAGTTCCATCATTTCACCGGTAAGGAACCATCCTTCTCCTGTCTGATTACCTGTAGAAACAATAGGGGAGGCCATCTGTGCCAGATCCCGGATGTCGGCAGCAGGAGTAAAGTGCCTGCTTGAGGCCAGTGCATCATGAGCTGCTTTTCTTACCCAGTCGATTCCTTTGATACCCCAGTTTCCCATGAGTGCTTTGGACTTTTTAAAGCCTAATTTTTCTACCTTAAAATTCTGATTATAGAAGCAGTAGCACATAAAATCGATAAGATCCGGAACTACAGCCTCTGCACCTTCTGATTCAAGAAGCTCTGCCAGATGGTTATTGGCAGCGGGAAGGAATTTAACAAGGATCTCCCCTACAATTCCAACTCTTGGTTTCTTTTCATCACTGATGGGGATGGTGTCAAATTCGTGTACCATTTCTTCACACATTTTTTTAAAATGGCTATGGCTTACGCTGCTTCCCTGAAGGAAAGAAATAACCCTCTGTTCCCATATCTTATGTTTTCTGTTCACAATTCCTTTTTCAAGTTCATATGGACGCATACGATAGACGCATTTCATAAGGATATCACCAAACACTGCACCATATACTACGCGCTTGATCAGAGGAAGGGTTAATTTAAAGCCTGGATTGCTTTCCAGTCCGCTTAAGTTTATGGAAATAACAGGAATCTGTTCCATACCTGCCTTTTTAAGAGCACGCCTGATAAAAGCTATGTAATTGGAAGCACGGCATCCGCCGCCGGTCTGGGACATAATCACTGCTGTTTTATTTAAGTCATACTTTCCGGAAAGAAGTGCATCCATAATCTGTCCTACCACAATAAGGGAAGGATAGCATGCATCATTATTTACATATTTCAATCCAACGTCCACGGCATGCTTATTGTCATTTGGAAGTACTTCCAGATTGTAGCCACAGGTATTAAAAGCTGCCTGCAGAATTCCAAAATGGAAAGGAGACATCTGAGGGCACAGGATCGTGTATTCTTTACGCATTTCCCTGGTGAATGACACCTTCTGAATGGAAGATGGCTGTATGGTCCGTTTCTGGTTCTGTGCCTTCTTTGCCCGGATGGCTGCAATAAGGGAACGGATACGGATTCTGGCTGCACCAAGGTTATTTACCTCATCAATCTTCAGACAGGTATAGATTTTGTCACTTCCATCAAGTATTTCATATACTTCATCGGTGGTTACCGCATCAAGACCGCATCCAAAAGAATTCAGCTGGATAAGGTCAAGGTCATCACGTGTCTTCACATAGTTGGCTGCCGCATACAACCTGGAATGGTACATCCACTGATCATTTACACGGATAGGACGTTCTACGGGAGCAAGGTGGGATACAGAATCTTCTGAAAGCACTGCAAAACCATAACTGTTGATCAGATCCGGAATTCCATGATGAATCTCCGGGTCAATATGATAGGGACGTCCTGCAAGGACTATTCCATGACGTCCTGTTTCTTCCAGATACTTCAGAGTTTCTTCTCCCTTTTTCTGTATATCATGCCGCACATTGGCCAGTTCCTCCCAACCCTTATGGGCTGCAGCTTTTACTTCTTCTTCCGGTATATCCGAAAATTCTTCTACCAGACGTCTGGTAAGAATTTCCTCAGAGGTAAAAGCAAGGAATGGATTCCTGAAATCAATGGAAGGATCATTCAGCTCATCCACATTGTTTTTAATGTTTTCTGCATAGGAAGTAACAATTGGGCAGTTATAGTGGTTGACAGCGTCAGGAAATTCTGTGCGTTCATATGGAACACAGGGGTAAAAAATAAACTTTATACCCTTCCTGATCAGCCAGGTAACGTGCCCATGGGCAAGCTTGGCAGGATAGCATTCCGATTCACTGGGGATGGATTCAATGCCAAGTTCATAAAGCTTTCTGGAAGAAGTAGGAGAAAGCACAACCTGATACTTCAGTTCTGTAAAGAAAGTAAACCAGAAAGGGTAATTTTCAAACATGTTCAGCACTCTGGGAATACCAACCTGTCCCCGCTCTGCTTTGTCCGGAGTAAGGGGAGTGTATGAAAAAATACGTTTATATTTATAATCATAAAGGTTGGGAATGTGATCTTTGTTTTTTTCCTTTCCGATTCCACGTTCACAGCGGTTTCCGCTGATATACTGACGTCCTCCGGAGAATTTGTTGATGGTCAGACGGCAGTTATTAGTACAGCCCCGGCAGTTAGCCATAGCTGTAGAATATTTCAGTTCGTTGATCTTATCAATGGAAAGCATAGTAGTCTGTGTGCCTTCCTGATAGCGTTCCCTTGCGATCAGCGCAGCACCAAAAGCCCCCATGATTCCGGCAATATCCGGTCGGATGGCTTGGCATCCGGCAATTTTTTCAAAAGCCCGCAAAACTGCGTCATTATAAAATGTGCCTCCCTGGACCACAATGTGTTTCCCAAGCTCAGAAGCATCTGAGACCTTGATTACCTTATACAGTGCATTTTTAATAACAGAGTAGGCAAGGCCTGCGGAAATGTCAGAAACCTCGGCACCCTCTTTCTGTGCCTGTTTAACCTTGGAATTCATAAACACAGTACATCTTGTTCCAAGATCAATAGGATGCTGTGCAAAGACAGCTGCCTTAGCAAAATCCTGAACCGTATAGTTTAAGGATTTTGCAAAGGTTTCGATGAATGAACCGCAGCCGGAGGAACATGCTTCGTTCAGCTGTACACTGTCCACAGTATGGTTCCGGATCTTAATACATTTCATATCCTGTCCGCCGATATCCAGAATACAGTCTACCTGGGGGTCAAAAAATGCAGCTGCATAATAATGGGAGACAGTTTCAACTTCACCTTCATCAAGAAGAAGAGCAGCCTTAATAAGGGCCTCCCCATATCCTGTAGAACAGGAGTAGGCAATCCGGGCATTCTCTGGAAGAAGCTGATAAATTTCTTTAATGGAACGGATTGTTGTTGCCAGAGGATTTCCGTTATTACTGCTGTAAAAAGAATAAAGAAGAGTTCCGTCTTCTCCAACAAGAGCAGTTTTAGTCGTGGTGGAACCGGCATCAATACCAAGGTAGCAGTTTCCTTTATATGTAGAAAGATCTCCTGTCTTTACCCTGTACTCGCTCTGGCGTTTCAGAAAAGTATTATATTCTTCTTCAGAAGCAAAAAGCGGTTCCATTCGTTCTACTTCAAAATCCAGTTTAATGGAATTGCGGAGACGGTCTTTCATCTCAGTCAGTGATACAGAAACCTCTTCTCTGGCATTCAGTGCAGAGCCAATGGCTGCAAAAAGATGGGAATTTTCCGGGATGATGGTATGTTCTTCATCCAGCTTCAAAGTCCGGATAAAAGAAGCCCGAAGTTCTGATAAAAAATGGAGTGGCCCGCCAAGAAAAGCAACATGTCCCCGGATCGGTTTGCCACAGGCAAGTCCTGAAATCGTCTGGTTTACCACTGCCTGGAAAATCGAGGCAGACAGGTCTTCTTTGGTTGCTCCATCGTTGATCAGAGGTTGAATGTCTGTTTTGGCGAAAACTCCGCATCGTGCAGCTATGGGATATAATGCTTTGTAATTTCTGGCATATTCATTAAGTCCGGGAGCGTCTGTCTGAAGAAGGGATGCCATCTGGTCTATAAATGAGCCGGTTCCACCTGCACAGATACCATTCATACGCTGTTCGATATTTCCATTTTCAAAATAGATGATTTTTGCATCTTCGCCGCCCAGTTCTATGGCTACATCCGTCTCAGGCGCAAGCTTCTGAAGAGAGGTGGATACTGCGATAACCTCCTGTGTAAAAGGAACACCCAGATGATTGGCAAGAGTAAGTCCACCGGATCCTGTGATCACAGGATGGAGTGTCATTTCTCCATACTGATCATATGCTTCCTGAAGAAGATCCGCCAGAGTATCCTGGATATTAGCGTAGTGGCGCTTGTAGTCTGCAAAAAGAAGCTGGCTGTTCTCATCCAGAATTGCAATTTTAACTGTCGTGGAACCAATATCAATTCCAAGAGTTTTATTATTCATAAAATAAATTTATGCCTCCTCTTTCAGTATGTACTCAGTGAATCAACTGATCAACTGATAGACTTGTATGGTTAAAAATAAACTTTTTAATGGTTTATGAATACAGATATTCCGTAATATTATACGATAATCATCCCAAAATAACAATATGGAAAGTTTAACAAGGTTTATTTTCTTTCCGGTTGTATTTTGAGTTATTTGGAGATATAATTAATTTTGCCTTTGGCAATAAACAGAAAAGAGGACAAAGTATGGCGGAATATAAACTCCTGAAGACAGAAGGCCGTGCCAAACGCGGTGAATTTCATACAGTGCACGGTACGATCCAGACACCTGTTTTTATGAATGTTGGAACCATCGGAGCCATAAAAGGGGCAGTATCTACCATGGATCTGCAGGAAATAGGAACTCAGGTGGAATTATCCAATACCTATCATTTGCATGTTCGTCCGGGAGATCAGACCGTGAAACAGCTGGGAGGTCTTCATAAGTTTATGGTATGGGATAAACCTATTCTTACAGACTCAGGTGGGTTTCAGGTTTTTTCTCTTGCAAAGCTTCGGAAGATAAAAGAAGAAGGAGTGTATTTTAATTCTCATATAGATGGGCATAAAATCTTTATGGGACCGGAACAGAGTATGCAGATCCAGTCTAATCTGGGTTCTACTATTGCAATGGCTTTTGATGAATGCCCCAGCTCCGTAGCAGAACGAGACTACGTACAGAGATCTGTGGAGCGCACTACAAGATGGCTTGTGCGTTGTAAGGAAGAAATGGCAAGGCTTAACAGTCTGCCGGATACTATAAATAAAGAACAGCTTCTCTTTGGAATCAATCAGGGAGCCATATATGAAGATATCCGTATTGAACATGCAAAGGAAATATCAAAGCTTGATCTTGATGGATATGCAATCGGAGGTCTGGCTGTGGGAGAAAGCCATGAACAGATGTATCATATTTTGGATGAAGTTGTTCCTTATCTTCCACAGGATAAGCCCACATATCTGATGGGTGTTGGAACTCCGGCCAATATCCTGGAAGGAGTGGAGCGAGGAGTAGATTTTTTTGACTGTGTTTATCCAAGCCGTAACGGACGCCATGGCCATGTATATACCAATCATGGAAAAATGAACCTGTTTAATGCAAAATATGAACTGGATTCCCGCCCTATAGAAGAGGGATGTGGATGTCCTGCCTGCAGACATTACAGCAGGGCATATATACGACATCTGCTGAAAGCAAAGGAAATGCTTGGAATGCGGCTGTGTGTTCTCCATAATCTTTACTTCTACAATCATATGATGGAAGAAATCAGGGATGCACTGGATGCGGGAAATTTTGCAGAATATAAAAAAATGCGTCTTGCCGGTTTTGAAGAGGGAAAAATTAATTCAAACAGATAAAAATGTGAAAAAGCTCTTGAAGAATATAATATTTTTGTGTATGATATGTTTTGATGCTTTAATATTGAAACAATTACAGGAGGAATTAGAATGGACGCACAGAGCGGAATGGGAATGGTCGGCATGATTATCTGGATGGTTATTCTGTTTGGAATTATGTATTTTCTGATGATCCGTCCTCAGAAGAAAGAACAGAAAAGAATTCAGGCTATGCTCCATGACATGGAAGTTGGTGACAGTGTTGTTACTACAGGTGGTTTTTATGGTGTTGTAATCGATATGACAGAAGAAGATGTTATTGTAGAATTCGGAAATAATAAGAACTGCCGTATCCCAATGAGAAAACAGGCAATTGCTGAAGTCGAAAAACCGGAAAAAGCAGCTGAATGATCAGAACAAGGAAAGAACAGGTATGAGGAAAAGTACCTGTTCTTTTTTCAGCACCTTTTTTCACTTTAAACGGTTGAATTCTGTAAAAAAGTGCGTTATTATAATAACAATTATGCAATTAGGAGGAATTGGTTATGAATTATAAAATTGCATTGATCCCCGGCGACGGAATTGGACCGGAAATTGTGAGAGAAGCAAAGAAAGTACTTGACAGAGTCTGTGAGAAATATGGACACAGCTTTACATATTCAGAAGTTTTACTTGGAGGTGCATCTATTGATGTACACGGTGTTCCTCTCACACAGGAGGCAATTGATACCGCCAAAGCCTGTGATGCAGTACTGATGGGTTCAATAGGCGGCGATGCGAAAACATCACCCTGGTATAAGCTGGAACCATCCAAACGTCCGGAAGCAGGATTGCTGGCTATCAGAAAGGCACTGAATCTTTTTGCAAATTTAAGGCCTGCATACCTTTATAATGAATTGAGAAAGGCTTGCCCTCTGAGAGATGAGATTATAGGTGACGGTTTTGATATGGTCATTGTCCGCGAACTGACAGGAGGCCTTTATTTCGGAGAAAGAAAGACAATTGAGGAAAATGGAGTAAAAACCGCCATTGATACACTGTCCTATAATGAAAACGAAATCCGCAGAATTGCAATAAAGGCTTTCGAGATTGCCAGAAAGAGACGCAGCAAGGTTACCAGTGTGGATAAAGCCAATGTGCTTGACTCCTCCAGACTCTGGAGAAAAGTTGTGGAAGATGTGGCAAAGGATTATCCGGATGTAACTTTGGAGCATATGCTTGTGGATAATTGTGCAATGCAGCTTGTACGTGACCCCAAACAATTTGATGTGATTCTCACAGAGAATATGTTCGGCGATATTCTTTCTGACGAAGCAAGCATGGTAACCGGCTCCATTGGTATGCTTTCCTCTGCAAGTTTAAATGAAGCAAAATTCGGGCTTTATGAACCAAGCCATGGTTCCGCACCTGATATTGCAGGACAGGATAGGGCTAATCCTATTGCTACCATTTTATCAGCGGCTATGATGCTTCGGTATTCTCTGGATCTCGATAAAGAGGCAGATGCTGTGGAAGCTGCTGTACAGAAAGTTCTGACAATGGGATACCGTACAGGCGATATTATGTCAGAAGGATGTAAACTGGTGGGAACAAAAGAGATGGGAGATCTTATCGCTGATGGGATCTGAATGTAAATAATATGGAAGAAAGGAAATAGAAAAATGAGAAGTGACGCAGTTAAAAAGGGTTCACAGCAGGCACCTCACCGTTCACTGTTTAATGCCCTTGGAATGACAAAAGAAGAAATGGAGAAACCCCTTGTAGGTATTGTAAGTTCCTATAACGAAATTGTTCCGGGTCATATGAATCTGGATAAAATCGTTGAGGCTGTAAAAATGGGTGTTGCCATGGCAGGAGGCACACCGGTTGTTTTTCCTGCAATTGCAGTTTGTGATGGAATTGCCATGGGACATATAGGTATGAAATACTCTCTGGTAACCAGAGACCTGATCGCTGATTCCACAGAAGCTATGGCAATGGCACATCAGTTTGATGCTCTTGTAATGGTGCCTAACTGTGATAAAAATGTTCCCGGTCTTCTGATGGCCGCAGCAAGAATCAATGTTCCTACTGTATTTGTAAGCGGTGGTCCAATGCTGGCAGGCCGAATTGACGGTCATAAGACAAGTCTTTCCAGTATGTTTGAGGCTGTAGGATCTTATGCTGCAGGGAAACTGTCAGAAGAAGGACTGACTGAATATGAAAATAAAACCTGTCCAACATGTGGATCATGCTCAGGCATGTATACCGCAAATTCCATGAACTGCCTTACAGAGGTACTTGGAATGGGACTGAAAGGAAACGGAACGATCCCGGCCGTTTATTCTGAACGTATCCGCCTTGCAAAGCATGCCGGAATGCAGGTTATGGAAATGTACAGAAAGAACATTCGTCCAAGAGACATTATGACAAAGGAAGCAATCTTAAATGCCCTGACTGTTGATATGGCACTGGGATGTTCCACCAACAGTATGCTTCATCTGCCGGCAATCGCACATGAAATAGGAATGGATTTTGATATCAGCTTTGCTAACGAGATCAGCGAGAAAACTCCAAATCTCTGTCATCTTGCACCTGCAGGTCCTACTTATATGGAAGACCTTAATGCAGCAGGCGGTGTGTATGCAGTTATGAATGAGCTGAATAAGAAAGGACTTCTGTATACTGACTGCATGACTGTTACCGGAAAGACAGTTGGAGAGAACATTAAAGACTGCGTGAACTTAAATCCAGAAGTAATCAAACCAATTGATCATCCATACAGCCAGACAGGAGGACTTGCCGTATTGAAAGGTAATCTTGCACCGGATGGAAGTGTGGTGAAGCGTTCAGCAGTTGCTCCGGAGATGATGGTTCATGAAGGACCTGCCCGGGTATTTGACTGCGAAGAAGATGCCATTGCTGCTATCAAAGGTGGTAAAATCGTGAAAGGCGATGTGGTCGTAATCCGCTATGAGGGACCAAAAGGCGGTCCGGGCATGAGAGAAATGCTCAATCCTACTTCAGCTATTGCAGGTATGGGGCTGGGTTCTTCTGTGGCATTGATCACAGATGGACGTTTCAGTGGCGCATCCAGAGGCGCATCCATTGGACATGTATCACCGGAGGCAGCAGTGGGAGGTCCTATTGCCCTGGTAGAAGAGGGAGATATCATCAGCATTAACATTCCGGAACTGAAGCTGGAACTTAAGGTTTCAGATGAAGAATTACAGGCGAGAAAAGAGAAATGGCAGCCTCGTGAGCCGAAGGTTACAACGGGATATCTTGCAAGATACGCTGCTATGGTTACTTCAGGAAACAGAGGTGCAATTTTAGAGGTACCAAAGGCAAAGTAATTAAAACAGATGCCTTGTGCAGTTAGGAGGATAAAAAGATGCAGCTTACAGGAGCTGAAATCATCGTTGAATGTTTAAAAGAGCAGGGAGTAGATACTGTGTTCGGATATCCGGGAGGAGCAATCCTGAATGTATATGATGCTCTTTATGAATATAAAGATCAGATAACCCATGTTCTGACTTCTCATGAGCAGGGGGCTTCCCATGCGGCAGACGGTTATGCAAGAGCTACGGGAAAAGTAGGAGTCTGTCTTGCAACTTCAGGACCTGGTGCTACGAATCTTGTAACAGGAATTGCAACTGCATTTATGGATTCTGTTCCTATAGTGGCGATTACCTGTAATGTGGGTACACCTCTTCTTGGTAAAGATTCTTTTCAGGAGGTGGACATTAACGGAATTGTAATGCCTATTACCAAGCACAGTTTTATAGTAAAAGATATTACTATTCTTGCAGATACGATCCGCAGGGCATTTAAAATAGCAAAAAGCGGACGGCCCGGCCCTGTACTTGTAGATGTAACAAAGGATGTGACAGGTGCCAGATATGAATATACCTCCCGTCGTCCTGCCCAGATTACTCCCAAGGTGGATACAATAAAGGAGGAAGATATAAAGACGGCTGTCCGTATGATCAATGAGGCAGAAAGACCATTTATTTTTGCCGGCGGAGGTACCATTATTTCCGGTGCATCAGAGGAATTGACTGAATTTGCCCACAAAATAGATGCTCCTGTCTGTGACAGTCTGATGGGGAAAGGAGGCTTTTCCGGTGAAGATCCGTTATATACGGGAATGATCGGAATGCATGGAACCAAGACATCTAATCTGGGAGTTTCAAAATGCGATCTTCTGATTGTCCTGGGTGCCAGATTTGATGACAGAGTAACCGGAAATACCAGTACTTTTGCAAAAAATGCCAGAATTCTTCAGATTGATGTGGATGCGGCTGAAATTAACAAAAATGTTATAGTGGATGCTTGTGTGATCGGTGACCTGAAAGAAGTTCTGAAGAGAATTCTTCAGTTGGTTCCTGAGAAAAAGCATCCCCAGTGGATTGCTGAAATTGACGGATTAAAGAAAAAATTTCCATTAAAATATGATCATACACAGCTTACAGGACCATATATTATTGAAAAACTTTACGAACTTACACAGGGTGACGCTATCATTACAACGGAAGTAGGACAGAATCAGATGTGGGCTGCACAGTATTTCAAATATAAGGAACCCAGAACATTTCTTTCTTCAGGAGGTCTGGGAACTATGGGATATGGTCTTGGTGCCGCTATCGGAGCAAAAATGGGAAGACCGGATAAAACGGTGATCAATATTGCAGGTGACGGATGTTTCCGGATGAATATGAACGAGATTGCAACGGCAGTCCGCTGCAACAGACAGCTGATAGAAATTATCCTTGATAATCACGTTCTTGGAATGGTTCGTCAATGGCAGACATTGTTTTATGATCACAGATATTCACATACAGTATTAAATGATGCTGTTGATTATGTGAAAGTGGCGGAGGCAATGGGAGCAAAGGCCCTCAGAATATCCACTATGGAAGAAGTGGAGCCTGCACTTAGGGAGGCACTCTCATATCCTGGGACAATTGTTCTGGACTGTCTGATTGATCAGGATTTAAGTGTATATCCTATGGTACCTGCAGGAGCAAGCATTGAAGACGCGTTTGATGAGGAGGACATGAAAAAAGATGAGCAGAGTGTATAATTTTTCCGCAGGTCCGGCTGTTCTGCCGGAGGAAGTTTTGAAAGAAGTAGCAGATGAAATGCTGGATTACAGGGGAACCGGTATGTCTGTTATGGAAATGAGCCACAGAAGTGCTGATTTCCAGAAAATCATTGATGATGCAGAGCAGGATCTTCGTGATCTGATGAACATTCCTGATAATTATAAAGTACTGTTTCTTCAGGGAGGTGCTTCCCAACAGTTTGCCATGATCCCTATGAATCTTATGAAGAACAGGGTTGCTGACTATATTATTACAGGACAATGGTCAAAAAAAGCATACCAGGAAGCTCAGAAATATGGAAAAGTGAATAAGATTGCATCATCTGAGGATAAAACATTTTCCTATATTCCTGACTGCAGCGATCTTACTGTCAGCCCTGATGCAGATTATGTATATATCTGTGAAAATAACACGATTTATGGAACAAAGTTTAAAACCCTCCCCAATACAAAAGGAAAAACTCTTGTTGCTGATGTGTCTTCCTGCTTCTTATCAGAGCCTGTGGATGTGACAAAGTATGGAATTATTTATGGCGGTGTTCAGAAGAATATTGGTCCTGCAGGTATGGTAATCGTAATCATCCGGGAAGATCTGATCACGGAAGACGTGCTGGAAGGAACACCGACTATGCTTACATATAAGACGCATGCAGATGCAGGTTCCCTTTATAATACGCCCAATGCATACTGTATTTATGTCTGCGGAAAAGTATTTAAGTGGCTGAAAGCAATGGGCGGCCTTGAAGAAATGAAGAGACGCAATGAAGAAAAGGCAAAGATTCTTTATGATTATCTTGACCAGAGCAGACTTTTTAAAGGAACTGTTGTACCCAAAGACCGTTCTCTTATGAATGTTCCATTTATTACAGGTGACAAGGATATGGATGCAAAATTTGTGAAAGAAGCAAAGGAAGCAGGCCTTGTAAATCTGAAAGGACATCGAACAGTAGGCGGTATGCGTGCAAGCATTTACAACGCAATGCCAAAGGCGGGAGTTGAGGCACTGGTTGCCTTTATGAAAAAATTTGAGGAGGAAAATGCATAATGTATCAGTATCATTGCCTGAATCCTATTGCAGAAAAAGGCTTAGCATTATTTGGAGATGAATATAAAAAATCAGAGACTCCTGATGGAGCTGATGCAATTCTTGTAAGAAGTGCAAAAATGCATGATATGGAGCTTCCTGAAACAGTCAGTGCCATTGCACGTGCCGGAGCAGGTGTAAACAATATTCCCGTTCAGGACTGTGCAGAGAAAGGCATTGTTGTATTTAACACACCGGGAGCTAATGCAAACGGTGTGAAAGAGCTGGTTCTGGCAGGAATGCTTCTTGCTTCCCGCGATATTGTGGGAGGCATTGAATGGGTTGCCAAAGAAAAAGATAAACAGGATATTGACAAACTTGCTGAGAAGCAGAAAAAACAGTTTGCAGGCTGTGAGATTATGGGCAAAAAGCTTGGTATCATCGGACTTGGCGCCATTGGAGCTATGGTTGCCAATGCAGCTTCTGCTCTTGGAATGGAAGTTTATGGATATGATCCCTACCTTTCCATTGATGCCGCCTGGAATTTATCCCGTACCATCAAGCATATTAAGAATCTGGATGAGATCTATACCCAGTGTGATTATATTACTATCCACGTACCCCTTCTTGACAGTACGAAGCAGATGATCAACAAAGAGGCATTTTCCAAAATGAAAGATGGAGTGGTACTTTTGAATTTTGCCCGTGATTTGCTGGTTGATGAAAATGCTCTTATTGATGCACTGGAAAGTGGAAAAGTAAAGAAGTATGTAACAGATTTTGCCAATCATACTGTAGCCGGAAGAGAAGGCATTCTGGTTACTCCTCATCTGGGTGCTTCTACAGAGGAGTCTGAAGAAAACTGTGCTGTAATGGCAGTGAAAGAACTGAGAGACTTCCTGGAAAATGGAAATATCAGTCATTCTGTAAATTTCCCGGATTGCAATATGGGTGTCTGTACAGCCGTAGGCCGTCTTGCAATCTGCCATAAAAATGTGCCTAATATGATCAGCCAGTTTACCAAGATTCTGGGTTCAGAAGGATTGAATATCGCAGATATGACCAACAAGAGCAAGGGTGAATATGCCTATACACTGATTGATCTGGAGAGTGCTGCATCAAAGGATGCTCTGGATGAACTGAAAACAATAAACGGTGTTTCCAGAGTTCGTGTTGTAAAATAAAAAAGAGAAAACTGAAAAGCCGGAATCACGGTAAATAGTGATTCCGGCTTTATTTATAAACAAAAGCTGAAAATGAGACTCGAACTCACGACCCCTTCATTACGAGTGAAGTGCTCTACCGACTGAGCTATTTCAGCATATGTTGTATGCTGTTACAAGTTTCTTTCTTATAACAGCCACAACAATTAGTTTATAATATTCATGAAATCTTGTCAAGCATTTTCTGATCTGGTTTTTCCAGGTTCACATTTGAATATGGATGCTCCAAGTGCAGGCATTTTTAATGTGATAGAATATTCTCTTTCGTCGCATTCGACTTTTTTTGCAGTTTTGATCCGTGGATTAACAAAGCCGCTTCCACCGTATTTTTTATTGTCACTGTTGAAGATTTCCTTGTATTTGCCTGCAAAAGGTACACCTACGCTGTACTTTTCGAAGGGAACTGCAGAAAAGTTAAACAGAGCCAGAATGGTTTCTTCGGGTTTTTCTGTTTTTCTGAGAAAAGCAATTACGTTTTCTTCATATTTCATAAGCTGGATCCATTCAAATCCATCGTAGGAATCATCCATTTGATAAAGCGCAGGATGGGTGACATACAGGCTATTTAAATCTTTGATAAAAGTCTTCAATTCTTTTGGCATATCTACATCAGGCGCTGTCATTTTACATCCGGGATGCATAATCATGTATGTGTATGCTTCACGTACCTGGGCAATCTTCTGTTCTTCATTTCCAGGAAGATGGGACAGAAAATCTTTCAGTGTTCCTACGTCTCTGCTTCCCAGAGTCAGGACATAATGCTCACAATATGCATAAAGCATGGAAACTGTCAGCTGGTCATGGTATTTTTTCCTTTCAACAGGATCCTTGCTTAAATAAGTGAGAAGATCTTTTGTCCAACCACCGCTCCATTTGTAGTCAAAGCCCGGATGGTCATTTTCCACACTTTCCGTAAGCTGTGGCCAGAGGCCGTCTTCCTGTGCAATAAGAAGTGTACCAGGCACTCTTTTCTTTATGACAGAGTTCAAATGCTTAAAGAATTCTACAGCATCCAGGTTTTCATTGGTTCCGTAAAGATTGGGTTTCCATTCGCCTGGATTTCTTCCGTAATCCAGATAAAGCATAGCATCCACATCATCCATTCGAAGACCATCTGCATGATAAACTTTCAGCCAGAAACAGGCATTTGAGATAAGAAAATCTTTGACCATAGGGCTGGAATAATTATAAAGCAATGTTCCCCAGAAAGGATGAACAGCAAAAGCAGGATCCTTGATCTCATAAAGAGGAGTTCCATCAAAACGTTCCAGGCCTGATTCATAGCGTGGAAATTGTGCAGGAGTCCAGTCCAGGATCACACCGATTCCTGCCTGATGCAGTTCATCTATAAGCTTATTCAGATCCTGTGGAGTTCCGTATCTTTCTGATGGTGCATAGTATGCATAGGTGGAATATCCCCCTGTAATATCATCAAGGTATTCCATAACCGGATGAAGTTCCACATGAGTATAATTTTCTTCAACGAGAAATTCTGTCAGTTCTGATTTATCCTTCCACTGATCCAGGGAAGTTTCATAAATGGAGATAGGCTGTTTTCTGTCTTCAAATCGGCTGCGTCCTTCGATCCATTCCTGATCGGTCCATTGGAAATCACTTAAATCAGCTATTACAGAAGCACCTTCAGAGTTACACTGAGAACAGAAAGCATAAGGGTCTGCCTTATAGAGTATTTTTCCGCCTTTTATTTTTATTTCGTATTTATAAGCAGTACCTGCCTCTACACCTGGGATAAATAATTCAAAGATGCCTGACATAGGCATTCTATGCATAATATGGGTACGGCCGTTCCAGTTATTAAATTCTCCGGTAACATTTACACTGATGGCATTAGGCGCCCATACTGCAAAATATGTTCCTTCTACATCCTGGATTTTCATAGGATGAGCACCCAGTTTATTATATGCGTCATACCAGACTCCTGCACAGAAGGTTTTTTCCTCTGCCTCCGTAATCTGGCAGGGAAATGCATAGGGATCGGGGAATTTCCTTATTTCTTCACCCTGTTTCACCTGGAAAAGATACTGTGGTATTTTATGAAGAGGAAGTATTGCTGCAAAATATCCGGCCTCATCTTCCTTTTCACATGGATAAACATCCTTACCGCAAATGACACTGACCTCATCTGCGCCAGGGAAAAATCCCTGAATAAGCAGTCCATCCCTTGTAATCTTCGGTCCCATTACGTCCCTGGGAGATGTTTCTTCTCCGTAAACTACAGCCTCGATTCTTGGCCAATCCATATAACCGTATATTAATTCATTCATTAAGTTGCACCTCCCGGCTTTCTTCAAACTATATTATTTTTATTCTAACATTTTTATGGAAAAAAATAAAGAAATTTGTTTGACAAATGAACATCATTAAGTTAAATTTTATTTATGAAATATGTTTCTGGAGGAAGATCAGATGATGAAAGAGAAAGCCTTTGATGTGACGGCTTTAGGTGAATTACTGATTGATTTTACGGAGAATGGGATAAGTACACAGGGTAACCCTATACTGGAAGCAAACCCCGGAGGAGCTCCATGTAATGTGCTTGCAATGCTTGAAAAGCTGGGAAAGAAAACGGCCTTTATCGGGAAGGTTGGCAGAGATATGTTCGGCTTACAGCTGAAGAATGTTGTAGAAGAAGTTGGAATCGATACCAGGAATCTTATCCTGGATCATGATGTTCATACGACTCTTGCTTTTGTACATACCTATCCGGATGGAGACAGAGATTTTTCTTTTTACAGAAATCCCGGTGCGGATATGATGCTGAAAAAAAGCGAGGTTATGCAAGAACTGATACGGGATTCCCGGATTTTTCATTTCGGAACACTTTCTTCTACACATGAGGGTGTGAGAGAAGCTACCCGTTATGCCATTGATGTGGCAAAGGAAGCCGGCTGTATCATAAGTTTTGATCCTAACTTACGCCCTCCCCTCTGGAATAGCCTTGAGGATGCCAGAAGAGAGATAGAATACGGTCTGAGCAAATGCGATATCCTGAAAATATCAGACAATGAAGTGGAATTTCTTTTTGGAACTACAGATTATGATAAGGGTGCCGGGCTTCTTAGTGAGAAATATCATATTCCACTTATTCTTATTACTTTGGGAAAGGATGGAAGCCGTGCATATTACAGAAATCTTCGGGTGGAAGCTTCACCTTTTCTGCAGCAGCATACCATTGAAACTACAGGGGCAGGAGATACTTTCTGCGCATGCTGCCTGAATTATATTCTGGAATATGGACTGAATAATCTGACAGAAGAGAACCTGAGAGAAATGTTAACTTTTTCTAATGCTGCCGCATCTTTGATTACTACACGTAAGGGAGCCCTCAGAGTAATGCCGTCACAGCAGGAAGTACTGGATTATATTAAATCAAGACAAGAATAATGATATATTTAAAGGACAGGCGGATTTTATTTTCCGCCTGTTGTTATTTTATTTTTTCTTTTTTCCAGAAACCAGTAAAGAATATACATTGTAATACCAAAGAATGAAATCACTGCACATGGAATCAGCTCTTTTGGCGCATAGTTAAATACAACTTTGTGATTTCCCGGGGAAATCTTTACTCCAATGAGTCCGTCATTCCCAATGGAAATTCTATCAGCTTCTTTTCCGTCGACAGTTATTTCCCAACCGTCAATGTAAGGGATAGAGGTAAAAAGTATTCCTTCTTTATCAGAATTTACCGTACCTTCAATATGGGTATCTTCAAAAGAGGTAATGTGATATACGTTCTCGCTCAGTTTATCATAGGCTTTCTGAAATACGGTATCATCATAGCCTGCAGCGTAAAGCCTCACGGTACCTGTTTTCCTGTAGCCTTTTTCAAATGCTCCCTTTTTTGTAAGGGTAAAATCAATCTGTACTTTTTCTCCTGCAGATACATAACCCACGTTGATCAGACTTCGTCCTGTGGAAATATCCCGCCTTTCATTGGCATTATCTGTTTTGAAGTGAAATTGTCTGCAGTTAGGTGCATTTACATAGAGATATAGATACTGATCCTTGTCCGAAGTAATTTCTGCTGTTACTGTAGGTTCCAGAGAAAGAGCAGCAGAATCTGTAAGAGTATAATTAAAACATCCTGGATCGGACAGAGGGGTAATACTCATATAACTTTGTGACATATGGTCAAAGGAAAGCAAATGAAACATATTTTCTTTCATACCGGCAGCTTTTTTGATGAAATCATTCTGTACCGCAAAGGGCTGGGAATATGTTGTTGTCCAGTCTGATATTTCAGAATCGGTCATAAATCCAAGAGGAAGGCATCGATCGTTTTCGTACAGCCAGATGGAACCAAAATTACTGATATATCTGTACCAGTTATCATGGGTGATTCTGTGATCTTTATTCATAACGTATTTAATGCCGAATATGGCATCAATCAAAGGTGTAGGGTCATAATACCGGTAGCTGTTGCCTGTGGCGGGTGTGCCCAGACTTTTCATCAGATCGCAGATTCCGGCAGGAGCAAGGGAGGAAAACTGCGAAAAACCATTGTAATGATAAATGGAAGCATCATTGATCGCCATATATCGGCTGAATTCTGTACGGTAGAAGCTACCCTTTTCCTGTTGTTCCAAATAATCCAGGGTTTGATCAGTATCTGTCATATATTTTACGTAGGAATCTCTGCTGCAGGTATCATCAATATTCTGAGAGGCAGAAAACAGGCATTCTCCGATTACACATACAAGAAGAATAATGGCACATAGACGTGGGAAAACAGAGTGCACAAAAATCTCATAAATAATACATACATAAAGAATAATCAGGCATACATTAAGCAAAATATCCGAATCAGAAAGAACTCTTGCAACATCCGGAATATGCCCTGCCAGAACAAATTCTGCAAAACAGATTCCTGCAATATAGAAAATTCCTGCAAAAATAACATATCTGAATCTGCATGACCGGATATGGAGAAAACCCTGATAAGCCATGTTGAGAAGAATGAAACTGTATATAAATGTAAAGCGGTGAGGCAGGTTAGAGGGAAAATGGAATCCATGAATTATGAAATCCAGCGGCCTTATGCAGGAACACAGAAGCATAAAGATAAGAAGAGATGACATAAGCCATTTTTCTCTTCGTTTGATATCTTTGTTAAAATAATAAACCGGGAGAAGAACCATGGTAAACACTCCACAATATATGTTGGGAAGGTCTTCATTCCGGGAAAGAACGGAAGCCTTTGCACCGATAAAATGATCGGTGAGGAGCTGGTAAATATTGGAGTAAATTTCAAAGGATGGAAATGCAGTGGAACTGGTTGCGGTCTGATTCAGGGCAAGAGCAACAGGGCACAGTATAAACATAGAGGAAAGGGCACACAGAACAGAAATAAAACCGAATTTTACTGTTTTGCTTACAATGATTTTTTTACTGCTTTTCCATTGAAAACCTGTAAAAAGAATCACAATAAAATAACCGCATATGAGAATGCAGACCAGAACAGCCAGATAAAAATTAACGATCATAGTAAGAGTCAGAGAAAAATAGTAAAGGGCACTTCTGTTCTCATGAATCAGTTTTTCCACGCCAAGGGCCACCAGGGGAAAGAGACATACCGTATCCAGCCACATTACATTCCAGTAGAAGCATGTCATAAACGCACAGAAGCCATATAACAGTCCAACGAGGAGAATAGAACAGTCACTTTTTCTGAAATGTGATTTTGCGTAAAAAGCAAATACAGAAGAACACAGGCTGGTCTTAAGCAGTATTAAAAGAGCGAGAGCTTCCGGAAGCAGAGTCTGGGGAAATAACAGCATAAGAAAACTTAAGGGAGAGGCTGTATAATAGGCCATCTGAGCGAAAAAGTTTTTTCCAAGTCCTCCTTCCCAGCTGTACAGAAGACTTCTGCCATTTAAGATCCGGCTTCTCAGTTCCTCCAGATAAGGGGCATACTGATGATAAAGATCCACTTTAAGAAGAGTCTGGTCACCGAATGGATAAATATGTTTGATTGCATATATTACTGACATGATCAGTGCACTGCAGAAAAAA
>JAXEUE010000184.1:0-9179 GCA_034115005.1 Blautia sp. | reverse complement strand
GATTAAATGTTTGATGCACTCAAGACAACCTTCTAGCTTAGTTATCTCTCGTCTTTACTGTTTTTGGTTTCTTCAACCGTTCTTGAATGTAAAAGAATTTTCGAGAATCGTATGTGTTTCACTGTTCAGTTATCAAGGTTTTCTGTCTTGCGACAGCTTATTTACTTTATCATGTTCTTTCGACTCTGTCAAGCATTTTTTGCTTTTTTTCTAAAAGTTTCTTGAACACGATTTGCTTTTTTATTGACAGCTTGTTCAGTTTATCACAGTTTCAAGCATTTGTCAACATCTTTTTCTTTTATTTTTTGTTCGAATTTATCGCACAAAAAAAGCGGAGAAGGAGGGATTTGAACCCTCGCGCCGCGTTAGCGACCTATACCCTTAGCAGGGGCACCTCTTCGGCCTCTTGAGTACTTCTCCAGACTCCGAATTTCATAATTTCTTATGCAATTTTGAGTACGTTTTTCCAAACGCATTATTCATTATAATTAAAAACAGAAGTTCTGTCAACACTTTTTTTAATTATTCTATTTTCAATTCCATCCTCCATTTTCTTGAATGGTTTTTTCTATTCTCATCTTTACTTCGCTGGCAATTTCCGTTGATTTCATTTCTTTATATTCTTCATAATTCATGGGTTCAAGAAAATGTACCTGAACCGTCAGCTGTTTAACAGAGCCGGTATCAAAAGCTTTATAAGAATCAATTAATGCAACAGGTATAACAGGACATTTTGTTTTTATTGCAGCTTTAAAACTTCCTCCTTTAAATTCCTGAGGATGATTTCCATTCTTACTTCTTGTTCCCTCTGCAAAGATCAGATAATTTCTGCCTTTTTTTACTTCTTTTATAACATTAATAATTACCTGCATAGACTGTTTAATATCTTCCCTGTCGATTATAAATGCTTTCATGCATGCAAATACCTGTTTGAGAAAAGGAATCTCTGCAAGCTCTTTTTTTGCAACTACGGAAAAGGGCACAGGGCATGCATAAATAATTGCAAGAACATCAAATAGCCCCTGATGATTGGGAAAGAATATAAATCCATTTTCTTTTGGAATATTTTCTTGTCCATGAATCTCAATATGAATATTGCCTCCCCTTACTGCTCTTTCATCAATATATTCAAGAAGTTTATATCTCTCTTCTTCGGTATACCGGTCAACATGGGAAGCATACCAGCACAATTTAATCCATCCAAAAGGAACAAAGAAAATATTTCTCAAAACCATCAATAAAATTCTCTTCATTTTTCTCCTTTAATATCTTATTTCATTTTTTCAGAAATTTTATCCTCGTAGCCCGGATTTTTCTTAATGAAAGTGTCATAGGCCTTTGTATATTCCTTATAAGTTTCTGTAGTCATAAATCTGGCATATTCTGATGCTGCCTGATGTCTCATTTCGTCTGTTATCTGAGAAGGTGGAAGAACATAATAATCTTTGCCTTTTTTTCCTACCATATATGTTCCTATACATGGATATTCCTGGTCATCATCAAGGACAAGATTATAAGTAATATAAATATATGTATATTTCTCATTCTCTGAAAGTGTGTCACAATCCTGTATCTTTAGTTTTTTTACATTATGTGACTTATAGTATTTTATCAGCGCATCCACTTCAGATTTAATGCTATCTTCTGTATTTTTTGTTTCCAGATAACAATCCAGAATCTTTTTCTCTTTTCCATTTACACTGGATTGAATCAGTTCTTCTGTAACTTTCTCAGGAGATTTATGACTTACGCCACCACATCCACAGATTCCGACAGTCATAAGCACTATCATTCCTGTAATCAAATAGTTCTTCCACTTTCTCATGGTTATTTAATATCCCCTTTTCACGCCTCTTTAGAATCCTGTTCTTCTTTATCTCTTACTTTAGCCAGGCTGGCAACTGTCACTCCCTCTGATAAATTAATCAGTTTCACACCGGATGTGATTCTTCCAAGAATAGAAATATCCGAACATTGAATACGGATAATAATTCCTTCCGTTGTGATCAGCATAATTTCATTATCCTCATTTACAGCTTTAGCTCCTACAACACAGCCTGTTTTTTCTGTAATCTTATAGCATTTAACACCTTTTCCACCACGATTCTGGCAGGTAAATTCTCCAATTGATGTACGTTTTCCCATACCATTTGCAGAAACGATAAGAAGACAGTCCCCCTGAGAATTCAACTGCATTGCCACAACTTCGTCCCCATCAGCCAAATTCATGCCTCTGACACCCATAGATACACGTCCCGTGCTTCTTACATCACTTTCTTTGAAGCGGATACATTGTCCATCTTTTGTAATAAGAATAATATCTTTCTTATCATCAGTAAATTTCACCTCTATAAGTTCATCATCTTCACGAAGTGAAATTGCTGCCAAACCTGTTTTACGGACATTTTCATATTCCCGAATCGGTGTCTTTTTAACAAGTCCTTTCTTGGTAGCCATCATTAAATAGCTTCCGTCATCAAACCTGTTTATAGGAATCACGGCAGTAATAAATTCACCAGGCATAAGCTGAAGCAGATTTATAATTGCTGTTCCTCTGGCAGTACGGCCCGCTTCAGGAATTTCATATGCTTTCAGACGATATACTCGTCCTGTATTTGTAAAAAACATCAGGTAATGATGGGTTGTTGTCATCAGAAGTTCTTCAATATAATCATCTTCCAGAGTCTGCATTCCTTTAATGCCTCTTCCACCTCTGTTCTGACTTCTGAAATTATCAACTGTCATTCTCTTAATATAACCAAGTTTGGTCATAGTGATCACAGTATTTTCTTTTGGAATCAGATCTTCTGTGGAAATATCATATTCATCAAATCCAATAGAAGTTTTTCTGTCGTCCCCATATTTTTCTGAAATTGCAAGAATTTCCTCACGTATCACTCTGAGGAGAAGATTTCTGTCTGCAAGAATTGCCTGATATTTGCGGATTTTCTCCATAAGATCAGCATATTCTGCTTCCAGCTTCTCTCTTTCCAGACCGGTAAGAGCGCGCAGACGCATATCTACAATTGCCTGTGCCTGCACATCTGTCAGCTCGAAACGTTCCATTAATTCCTGTTTTGCAATCTGTACATTTCTGGAACCTCGTATAATGCTGATAACCTCATCAATATTGTCCAGAGCTTTTAGAAGTCCTTCCAGAATATGAGCACGTTCCTGTGCCTTATTCAGATCATATTTTGTTCTTCTTGTAACAACATCCTCCTGGTGAGCCAGATAATATTCCAGCATTTCCTTAAGGTTTAGAACTTTTGGTTCAAGACTTCCGTTCTTTGGAATCAGAGACAGCATATTTACGCCAAATGTATCCTGAAGCTGCGTATGTTTATATAAAAGATTCAGTACCACATTTGCATTGGCATCTTTACGAAGATCAATACAGATTCGCATACCCTCACGACTGGAATGGTCATTCAGATCAGTAATTCCGTCAATCTTTTTATCTCTCACCAGTTCTGCAATCTTAGAAATCAGTCTGGCTTTATTCACAAGATATGGAAGTTCTGTAACTACAATTCTTGATTTTCCATTTGGAAGAGTTTCAATATTTGTCACTGCACGAACACGTATTTTTCCCTTTCCTGTACGGTAGGCCTCTTCAATTCCTCTTCTTCCAAGAATAGTAGCACCTGTGGGGAAATCCGGCCCCTTCACTATTTCCAGTATTTCCTCCATGGAGGTATCTCTCTGCTCTTCGATAATGTTATCAATAATTTTTACAACAGCATTAATAACCTCACGAAGATTGTGAGGTGGTATATTTGTCGCCATTCCAACTGCAATGCCTGATGTTCCATTTACAAGAAGATTAGGAAAACGTGAGGGAAGTACAACAGGTTCTCTTTCTGTTTCATCAAAGTTTGGCTGAAAATCAACGGTATCTTTATTAATATCTGCAAGCATTTCCATGGAAATTTTGCTCAGACGGGCTTCTGTATATCTCATGGCTGCTGCGCCATCACCATCTACAGATCCGAAATTTCCATGTCCGTCTACAAGGGGATATCTGGTAGACCACTCCTGTGCCATATTAACAAGTGCTCCATAAATTGAGCTGTCACCATGAGGGTGATATTTACCCATTGTATCACCCACAATACGTGCACATTTACGATGAGGCTTGTCAGGACCATTATTCAATTCGATCATGGAATATAAAACACGACGCTGCACCGGTTTCAAACCATCTCTTACATCTGGCAGTGCTCTGGATGCAATAACACTCATCGCATAGTCAATATAAGAATCCTTCATAGTTTTTTCCAGATCTACTTCATGGACTTTATCAAAAATATTATCTTCCATTATATATTCTCCTATTATCAGATATCCAGATTCTTAACAAATCGAGCATTTTCTTCAATAAATTCACGTCTGGGCTCAACTTTATCTCCCATAAGTGTGGTAAATGTCAGATCAATTTCCGAAGTAGCTGTCTCATCCATAGTCACACGAAGAAGAATTCTCTTCTCAGGATCCATTGTAGTTTCCCAAAGCTGTTCGGCATCCATTTCTCCAAGTCCTTTATAACGCTGGATCTTATTATTGCTGTCACGTCCTATCTCCGTAAGAATCCTGTCAAGCTCAGCATCATCATAGGCATACCATACCTGTTTGTTTTTCTCAATTTTATAAAGAGGAGGCTGAGCTAGATATACATATCCCTGTTTAATAAGTTCAGGCATAAAACGATAAAGGAATGTCAGAAGCAATGTTGCAATATGAGCGCCATCCACATCGGCATCAGTCATAATGATAATCTTATGATACCGAAGTTTGGTAATATCAAAATCATCATGAATTCCGGTACCAAAAGCAGTAATCATTGCCTTGATTTCCGCATTGGAATATATCTTGTCCAGGCGTGCTTTTTCTACATTAAGAATTTTCCCTCTCAGTGGAAGAATAGCCTGGGTCACCCTGTTTCTTGCAGTCTTTGCGGAACCACCTGCAGAATCTCCCTCAACAATATAAATTTCACAGTTTTTCGGATCTTTATCTGAACAGTCAGCCAGTTTACCAGGAAGAGACATGTTGTCCAGGGCAGACTTTCTCCTTGTCAGATCACGGGCTTTACGTGCAGCTTCCCTGGCTCTCTGTGCCAATACAGATTTTTCCAGAGTGATCTTTGCGACTGATGGATTCTGTTCAAGAAAAATTTCCAGCTGTCTGCTAACTACATTGTCCACCGCACCTCTTGCTTCACTGTTTCCAAGTTTCTGCTTCGTCTGTCCCTCAAACTGAGGATTTTCAATTTTTATACTGACGATGGCAGTAAGACCTTCGCGGATATCATCTCCGCTCAGATTGGGTTCATTGTCTTTAAGAAGTTTGTTTTTCCTTGCATAATCATTAAATGTTTTTGTAAGTGCATTACGGAATCCCATAATGTGAGTTCCGCCTTCAGGTGTATTGATATTATTGACAAATCCATAACAGTTCTCTGTATAAGAATCATTATGCTGCATAGCCACTTCCACTGATACGCCATTTTGCTGGCCTTCACAGTAGATTATTTCAGGATAAAGAGCTTCCTTGCTTCTGTTCAGATAGCTTACAAACTCACGGATACCACCTTCATAATGGAAAACCTTTTCTCTTTCCATTCCTTCTCTTGTATCCCTGAGAGTTATTTTAAGTCCCTTTGTAAGAAAAGCCATTTCCCGCAAACGCTGTTTCAGAATATCATAATCATATACAGTTTCTTCAAAAATTTCCTTATCAGGAAGGAATTTTACCATTGTACCTGTTTTATCAGGATCACAGTCACCGATAACTTTCAGAGGATACATAGTCTTACCCCGTTCGTATCTCTGATTATATATTTTTCCTTCATGATAAATTGTAACTTCAAGCCATGTGGAAAGTGCATTTACTACAGATGCGCCTACCCCATGAAGTCCACCTGATACCTTATATCCTCCGCCGCCAAATTTGCCGCCTGCATGAAGAATTGTAAAAACAACCTCTACCGCGGGAATTCCTGCTTTATGATTAATACCTACCGGAATACCACGTCCGTTATCAATAACAGTAATTGAATTATCAGGATTTATAATAACCTGTATTTCCGTACAAAATCCTGCAAGTGCCTCATCAACAGCATTATCTACAATTTCATATACAAGATGATGAAGTCCTCTGCTGGATGTGCTCCCAATATACATGCCCGGTCTCTTTCGTACGGCTTCCAAGCCTTCCAGAATCTGGATCTGATCTGCACCGTATTCCGTATTTTCTCCGCCCATGTTATTCCTCCTGTTTTTTTAATATCACCAGAATATATTTAAAAACTGAAGATTTAAATTTTTAAATATATTCTGGAGTGTCTGGACATACTAATATCAATATATTATACCACAAAAATCAAAATACTGCCATAATAAAAAGAATCCCCATTCAGGAATTCTTTTTTATTTTTCAATTAAATATTGATAAATATCACGTTTTGATACTCCTCTGTCTCTGGCAGCCGTTTTCATTGCATCTTTTCTCGTATATCCCTTGTCTTCGTATAATTGCACATGTTCTTCTATGGAAATTTTTTCCCAGGATTCTTTTTTTTCTTCCTCAATCTGCTGCCTGCTTAATCCCTGAATAACAAGAACACATTCTCCCAGAGGTTTCTCACTGGAATAAAATGAAATCAATTCTTCGATTGTAGTTCGAAATGCAGTTTCATGTTTTTTTGTAAGCTCCCTGCATAAAGTCATTCTCCGATTTCCCAAAGTTTCTTTTAGTTCTTCCAATGTCCTGACTAACCTGTGAGGTGCTTCATAGATAATAATGGTTCTTGTTTCATTTTTTAATTCATCAAGGATAATTTTTCGTTCTTTTTTATCAGCAGGTAAAAAGGCTTCAAAGGCAAATCTTCTGGTGGAAAGACCTGACAATGTAAGTGCCGTAATACAGGCTGCCGGTCCCGGAAGAGAAGTTACTTCAATTCCAGCTTCATAACACATAGCAACAAGCTCTTCACCTGGATCCGAAATCCCGGGAGTTCCTGCATCTGTAATTAATGCTATATTCTGTCCTTCCTGCATTTTACGGATAAGAACATGGCCTTTTTCAATTTTATTATATTCATGATAACTGGTCATAGGTGTTTTAATATCAAAGTGATTAAGAATCCTGATACTGTTTCTTGTGTCTTCGGCTGCAATCAGATCCACTTCTTTTAATGTGCGAAGAACTCTGAAAGTAATATCTTCCAGATTACCTATAGGAGTTGCACATAAATACAGCTTTCCGCTCATGAACTTTTCCTCCATAACAATTACTGAAGTAGATTTTAAATTTTATATCATTTTATATATTTTTAAGATATTTTCCGTATAAACACCTGGTTTTTCATAAACTATCAGAGGAGGATCAACAGTCAGTCTGGAATTTCCTCCTTTTAAAGCTTCTATCAATACCATATTAGGTTCTCTGTCTATGTATGGATAAACAAGCTGCATCCTTTTTGGCTCCAGATGATATCTGACAAGAATATTCATAATTTCTGCAAGGCGAAAAGGTCTGTGTACCATATAGAATCTTCCTCTGTCCTTCAATACCCTGGCTGTCTGGCTGACAACATCTTCAAGATTGCACAGAATCTCATGTCTTGCAATAGCTTTAGGAATATGATCATTTGTAAGTCCATGATGTCCAATCATATAAGGAGGATTACTTGTTACAACATGAAAAGAAGCTGCCCCGAAAATATCAGCAGCCTCTTTAATATCTCCCTGTACAATCTCCACATCATTTTCAAGATGATTATACATCACACTACGCCTGGCCATTTCCACACATTCTTCCTGAATCTCAAGACCGGTAAAATGTCTGCCAGAAGTTTTCGATTTTAAAAGAATAGGGATAATCCCTGTTCCTGTGCCCAGATCCAGAACTGTTTCGTCTTTTTTTACTCTGGCAAAACCGGAAAGAAGTACAGCATCCATACCAAAACAGAATTTGTCAGGATCCTGAATTACATAATACCCATTTTGCAGATCATCTAAACGCTCATTTTCCTTAATCAGATTTTCATTCATCTAATTTGGAATCTCCCTTTTTATCTTCAAGATCTCCAAGTTCTTTTAATTCTTTATCAGAAACTTTAATTTTTTTCTTCTTTGGCCTGAATTTCAATTCTGTCACCGGATATTCCTGAATCTCTTTTTCATCATTAATTTCAACAATTACTTTCACTCTCTGGCGAAGAACATTCACACTGTGAACAGTTCCCTGTATTCCATCCGGTGTTATTACCATGTCTCCAAGTCCGGGAAGCTTCTTATTCAGTTCTTCATAGGTTTCCTGCTCATTTTTTAAACAACACATTAATCTTCCACATACACCGGATATTTTAGTCTGATTAAGGGAAAGATTCTGTTCCTTAGCCATTTTGATAGATACCGGTGCAAACTCTGAAAGGTAGGTATGACAACATAAACATCTTCCGCAGATACCAATTCCTCCAAGAATTTTCGTCTCATCACGTACACCTATCTGGCGAAGTTCTATTCGGGTTTTAAATATTGCAGCAAGATCTTTTACCAGCTGGCGGAAATCAATACGCCCGTCTGCTGTAAAATAAAATAATACTTTATTATTATCAAAAGTATATTCTGCATCAATAAGCTTCATTTCAAGGCCATGCTCACGTATTTTTTTCTGACATATCTTAAATGCATCTTTTTCCCTGATTCGATTTTGTGCTTCTCTCTGATCATCTTCAGCAGTTGCTACACGAATAACCTCTTTCAAAGGATGAACTACATCCTCATCCGAAACATCCCTGGGAGCAAGTACAACCTTACCATATTCCACACCCCTGGCAGTTTCCACGATTACATGATCACCTGTTTTGATTTCATAATCTTTAGGACTGAAATAATATATCTTTCCTACATTACGAAATCTGACTCCTACTACTTTTGTCATCTTATTTCTCCCTGATTGTCATAAACAATAATTCCAGTGCCAGTTCAAGATTCACATTTGCACGAAGACGTACTTTGGTTTTCTGCAATGAATCAAGAATTTTCTCTATATTTTCATATGAACGCTGACTTGCCTGTTCTCTGATAAAATTAAGCTCCTGTTTAAAAACAAGATGATCCACTTCTCTGGTAGCTTTAAACATAAGAACATCTCTGAACCAAAATTGAAAA
>JAXEUE010000183.1:0-10807 GCA_034115005.1 Blautia sp. | reverse complement strand
GCTGAATAAAAAGTCTATTGATGATATTAATGTAAAAGGCAAAAAGGTTCTGGTAAGATGTGATTTCAATGTTCCTCTTCAGGATGGAAAGATCACAGATGAGAACCGTCTGGTTGCAGCTCTTCCTACTATTAAGAAGCTGATCGCAGATGGAGGTAAGATCATTCTCTGTTCTCATCTTGGCAAACCAAAGGGAGAACCGAAACCTGAATTATCTCTTGCTCCCGTTGCAAAACGTCTTACTGAATTACTGGGACAGGAAGTAAAATTTGCAGCTGATCCTGAAGTTGTGGGACCAAATGCAAAAGCAGCAGTAGCTGAAATGAAAGATGGGGATGTGATCTTACTTGAAAATACCCGTTATCGTGCAGAAGAAACAAAGAATGGCGATGAATTCAGTAAGGAACTGGCTTCACTGTGCGATGTATTTGTAAATGACGCTTTTGGTACAGCTCACAGAGCACACTGCTCAAATGTAGGTGTAACCAAATATGTGGATACAGCAGTTGTTGGATATTTAATGCAGAAGGAAATTGATTTCCTTGGAAATGCAGTAAATAATCCTGAAAGACCATTTGTTGCAATTCTTGGTGGAGCTAAAGTATCCAGCAAGATTTCCGTAATCAACAATCTTCTTGACAAAGTAGATGTTCTTATCATTGGCGGTGGTATGTCCTACACATTTTCCAAAGCATTAGGCGGACATATTGGCAATTCTCTTTGTGAGGATGACTATCTGCAGTATGCACTTGATATGATGAAGAAAGCAGAAGAGAAGGGTGTAAAACTTCTTCTTCCTGTAGATAACAGAATCGGAGATAATTTCTCCAATGACTGCAATATTCAGGTTGTTAAACGTGGTCATATTCCGGACGGATGGGAAGGAATGGATATTGGACCTGAAACAGAAAAGCTTTTTGCAGATGCTGTTAAGGACGCAAAGACAGTTGTATGGAACGGACCTATGGGATGTTTTGAGATGCCTAATTTCGCACATGGAACAGAAGCTGTTGCAAAAGCACTGGCTGATACAGAAGCTACAACCATTATCGGTGGCGGTGATTCAGCTGCAGCAGTAAATATTCTTGGATATGGCGATAAGATGACCCATATTTCCACAGGTGGCGGTGCATCTCTTGAATTCCTGGAAGGCAAGGAACTTCCGGGGGTTGCAGCAGCAAACGATAAATGACCGAAAGCAACTTGATGAGAGGAGAATATAAAATGGCAAGAAAGAAAATCGTAGCCGGAAACTGGAAAATGAACATGACACCCAGTGAGGCAGTGAAGCTGGTTGAAACATTAAAACCATTAGTAGTAAATGATGATGTGGATGTAGTATTCTGTGTTCCTGCAATTGATATTATTCCAGTAGCAGAAGCTGTGAAGGGAACAAATATAAAGGTCGGTGCCGAGAATATGTATTTTGAGGAAAAAGGTGCATATACCGGAGAGATTTCTCCTGCAATGCTTGTTGATGCAGGTGTTAAATATGTTGTTCTTGGACATTCTGAAAGAAGAGGATACTTCGGTGAGACAAACGAAGATGTAAATAAAAAGATCCTTAAAGCTTTTGAGCATGGTATTACACCAATTATGTGCTGTGGTGAATCTCTTATTCAGAGAGAGCAGGGTGTTACTATGGATTTCATCCGTCAGCAGGTTAAAGTTGGATTCCAGGGTGTTACAGCAGATCAGGCAAAAACAGCAGTTATTGCCTATGAGCCTATCTGGGCAATTGGAACAGGTAAAACTGCCACAACCGAGCAGGCTGAGAAAGTATGCGCAGGAATTCGTGCATGCATTGCTGAGATCTATGATGAAGCAACAGCAGAAGCAATCCGTATTCAGTACGGTGGATCTGTAAATCCTGCAACAGCGCCTGATCTGTTTGCACAGAAAGATATTGATGGTGGGCTTGTTGGTGGTGCATCTCTTAAGGCTGACTTCGGCAAGATCGTAAATTATAATAAATAATTATAAAATGTTATACGAAAAAAGCAGGTGGTTTTCACCTGCTTTTTCCGTAATTATGAATGGCAGACAGCAATCTGCTTTATTTTTTACCTTTTGTAAGAAGGCAGACCACTTCCAGATGTTCGGTGAAGCTGAACATATCTACAGGCTGTATTTTACGGACTTTGTATCCATTATGGGTAAGACATTCAAGGTCAACTGCCAGTGTATCCGGATTGCAGGAAATATAAACAATCCTGGATGGACCAAGCTTCTGCAGTGAAGCGAGAAATTTCCTGCTGCTTCCTGTGCGTGGAGGGTCCATAAATACCACATCTGTATGCTTGCCCTCTGCTGCCATAGTTTCCATAAATTCACCTGCATCTCCCTGGTAGAACCGGGCATTTTTAATTTTATTTTCTTTGGCATTTATGATGGCATCTTTAACAGCATCTTTGTTTAATTCTATTCCAATGATCTCTTTTGCTTTTCCTGCCGCACATAATCCAATGGTGCCGATACCACAATAGGCATCTATGACCTGTTCCCTGCCGTCTAATTCTGCATAATCAATTGCGGTTTTATACAGGATTTCTGTCTGAACAGGATTAACCTGGTAAAATGACTGGGGAGAGATACGAAAAGTACATCCGCAAAGTTTATCGTAGATAAAGCCCTTTCCATAGATGGGAATATCACGGGATCCCAGAACCATGCTTGTTTTCTTGTCATTGATATTCAGGACCACAGTACTTATCTGAGGAAATTTTTTGCGAAGCGCTTTTACAAAATTATTCTTTGAAGGAAAAACCGGTGAACTTACAACCAGGACCACCATGATTTCATTTGTAGCAAATCCTCTTCTTACAAGAACGTGACGTAGAAGACCATACCCTGTATCTTCATCGTAGGTTTTTATCTTAAAAGATTTCAGCATATCCCGGATAGTCCGGATGATTTCCTGGCTGATTCGATCTTCAATCAGACATTCATCAACGGGAACTACCTTATGGGTGTTGGCTTCATATGTTCCACAGATGATATTTCCCTTCTTATCTCTGTCAAATACTGCATGAACCTTATTTCTGTAATGACATGGATCTTTCATACCGATTATTGGTTTAACGTTGCAGTATTTTTTAAGAATCCTGGAGACTTTTTTCTGTTTTGCCTTTAGCTGTTCCTGATATGGAATTCCCTGATATTGGCAGCCTCCACATTTCTTTGCTGCATTGCATTTTATATTCTGTATTTCCATTGTTTTATCTGACCTGCTTTCTGTGAACTTTAATTATTATATCAGTGTAACCGTTTATATGCAATGTAATTATTGTCTGTTTATTTGATTATTCTTATAAATCCTATTGACATAGTATATAATAATTGGTAAGATTTATAAAAGAAAGAAAAAAAGGTGCTTTATTATGACTTTAATGCAGCTTCATTATATTATTACAATTGCAGAAACAGGTTCCTTGAATAAAGCAGCGGATTTATTGTATGTGTCTCAGCCTTCTCTTACAAGCGCGGTTAAGGAGCTGGAGAAGGAGCTAGGAATTACTATATTTTTCCGCAGTGGCAGAGGAGTAACTCTTACAAATGACGGAACCGAATTTCTTCTGTATGCCAAACAGATTTACGGTCAGTATGAGAGCGTAATGGAAAAATATGGCAAGGGCGGCTCTTATAAAAAAAAATTTGGAGTTTCTACCCAGCATTATTCCTTTGCAGTGAAGGCATTTGTTGATATGGCTAAATTATTTGATATGTCTCAGTATGAATTTGCTATCCGGGAGACGAAGACGAAAGATGTCATCAGTGATGTAAGTACTATGAGAAGTGAGATAGGGGTTCTGTATTTAAGCGACTTTAACAGAAAATCTATGACCAAACTTCTGAATTCTGCAGGTCTTGTTTTCCATCATCTAATTGACTGCCAGGCATATGTTTATCTGTGGAAAAATCACCCTCTTGCTCACGAGACTTCTATCAGCTTTTCCCAGCTTGAAGGGTATCCTTGTCTATCCTTTGAACAGGGAGATAATGGAGCGTTTTATTATGCGGAAGAGATTCTTACCACCAATGAATATTCCCAGACCATTAAGGCAAATGACAGAGCTACTATGTTGAATCTTATGGTTGGGCTCAACGGATATACTTTGTGTTCCGGGATTATCTGTGAGGAACTCAATGGAAGTGACTATATTGCAATTCCATTTAAAGATGACGAATATAACCAGAACAGTGTTATGGAGATCGGATACATAATAAGAAAGAATACCATTCTCAGTAAAATGGGTGAAATGTATCTGGAATCAATGAAAAAATATTTAAAAATCAAGTAAAAAACGGCGAAGAATCCGACAAGATACTTCGCTGTTTCTTTATACAGAATCAGTAGATTCTTCATCCGGAATGTGTTCCACAATGTCTCCAATGTCACAGTCCAGAATGGAACAGAGTCTGTCAAGAGTGAAGATTTCCACATTCATATTGTGACGCAGTTTATCCAAAAGTGAACGGCCTATTCCATAATGTGAATAGAGATCATATTGCGAGATACCTTTTTGTTTCATAGTTTTCCATAGCTTGTCATATTTTATCATTAGTTAAAACCATCCAATTTTTTCTTGATATACTCCTATTATCAAGGTAAAATGAAATACATCATAGTGTTCTTATAAGGACACTGATAAAGGAGTGTATTATAGATGAAAGTATTGAGAATTATTCTGAAAACTGTTCTTACAGTGTTTCTTATGACAGGGATGTTCTTCTGTTTTATTTCGGGAGCACCTTCTTCCGGCGGGGACAGGATGATATACATAATTTTTGCTGCCGGATTTTGCATTGTTCTGGCTGTTTTTGTAAATGGGTGCCTGATTTATATTAAACTTCTTCGTAAAAGAATCAAGGAATTAGAAACAGATATCGACAATTTTATGAATCATTCACACAAACTTGACAAATAGATAATTCTGCCATAGTATGATGTTGGAGTCAAAAGGTCATAAAAAATGAGAATGGAAAACAGAGAAAGGGGCACCCTGAAAAATGAGTGATAAAGTTGTTTATGCTGCACTGCTGGGCTTTGGAACAGTAGGAACAGGTGTATATAAAGTACTGAAGAATCAGGAAAAGGAAATGACGGCAAAGATTGGCTGCCAGGTTATTATAAAGAAAATACTTGTAAGGAATATTGAGAAAGCTTCTTCAAAACTTGAGAATTCTTCCCTGCTTACCACACAATGGACAGATATCGTAAATGATTCGGATATTCAGATCGTTATTGAACTTATGGGAGGAATCACACCTGCAAAAAAATACATTCTGGATGCACTGAAAGCAGGAAAAAATGTGGTGACGGCAAATAAAGATCTTATTGCGGTTCATGGTCATGAACTTCTGGAGACAGCACATGCAAATAAAGTAGATTTTCTTTTTGAAGCTGCTGTTGCAGGTGGCATTCCGATCATCAGACCATTGAAGCAGTGTCTTGCAGGGAACCATATGACAGAGGTTATGGGGATTATCAATGGTACTACCAATTTTATTCTGACAAAAATGTCCCGGGAGGGAATGGAATTCAAGGATGCCCTTAACCTGGCTACAGAGCTTGGATATGCCGAGGCGGATCCAACAGCCGATATTGAAGGTCTTGATGCAGGACGCAAGGTTGCCATTCTGGCTTCTGTTGCTTTTAATTCCCGGGTGGTGTTTGATGATGTATACACAGAGGGGATTTCAAGGATCTCTTCCAAGGATATCCGATATGCAAGAGAAATGGGCTGTGATATTAAGCTCCTTGGAGTGGCACGCAATACAGAAGATGGCATTGAGGCATATGTATGTCCTATGCTGATTCCAAGTTCTCATCCCCTGGCATCTGTAAATGATTCCTATAATGCGGTATTTGTTCATGGAGATGCCGTTGAAGATGCAATGTTTTTTGGAAGAGGGGCAGGAGAACTTCCAACAGCCAGTGCAGTAGTGGGAGATGTATTTGATATTGTGCGCAATATTCAGGCAGGCTGCTGCGGAAGAATAGGATGTACATGTTTTAAGGAAATACCTGTTAAGAAGATGGAGGACACCTATAACAGTTATTTCATCCGCCTTAAAGTTGAGGACCACTGTGGAGTTCTGGCTGAGATGACTGCAATTTTTGCCAGATATCAGGTAAGTGTTGCCCAGATTATTCAGAAAGATACAAAAATTGAAGGATGTGCAGAAGTTGTTGTGATTACGGAGCAGGTAAGAGAGGGAGATTTCCGTACTGCAATGGATGAGATCAGAAACAGAGATTCTGTACGCAAGGTTTCTTCTATCATACGTGTTTATGGAAAATAATTTTTTTTCAGAAGAAAGAATTGAAAAAATATGATTTTTTGATACTATATATATGGATACGTTAAAAAAAATACAAGCATTTAAAATAAAGGAGAACATTATGAGTAAAAAACCAACCGTTTTAATGATTCTTGATGGCTATGGTCTGAATGACAAAAAAGAAGGAAATGCGGTTTATGAGGCCAGGACTCCTGTAATGGACAGTCTGATGAAAGAATATCCTTTTGTAAAAGGTAATGCAAGTGGTCTTGCAGTTGGCCTTCCGGATGGTCAGATGGGAAATTCCGAGGTAGGACATATGAATATGGGTGCCGGCCGTATTGTTTATCAGGAACTTACCAGAATTACGAAAGAGATTGAGGACGGAGACTTTTTCAGAAATGAGGCTCTTCTTGCCGCTATGAAAAATGCCAGAGAGAATGACTCGGCAGTTCATTTTATGGGACTTTTATCTGATGGTGGTGTACACAGCCATATCACTCATCTGTATGGTCTTCTGGAGATGGCTAAGAGAGAAGGAATAAATAAAGTTTATGTTCATTGTTTTCTTGACGGCCGTGATACTCCTCCGGCTTCAGGAAAGGGTTATATTGAAGAACTCCAGAAAAAAATGAAAGAAATCGGAGTTGGAGAAATCGCCACTGTAGCAGGACGTTATTATGCTATGGATCGTGATAACCGCTGGGATCGTGTGAAACTTGCATACAAAGCTCTCACATCCGGAGAAGGCGTAAAGGGAACAGATGCTGCACAGGCTGTTCAGGCTTCTTACGATAATGATAAGACGGATGAATTCGTACTTCCCACAGTTATTGAGAAAGACGGTAAACCAGTTGCAACAATAAACGATAAGGATTCTGTAGTATTTTTCAATTTCCGTCCGGACCGTGCACGTGAGATCACAAGGACTTTCTGTGACGATGAATTTAAAGGTTTTGAGAGAACAGTCAGACCACATGTTACTTTTGTCTGCTTCACAGACTATGATGATACAATTCAAAATAAGCTGGTTGCTTTCCATAAGGTTCAGCTTCATAATACCTTTGGGGAATATCTTGCATCCCATAATATGACCCAGGCCCGTATTGCAGAGACAGAGAAATATGCCCATGTTACCTTCTTTTTCAACGGAGGAGTAGAAGAGCCAAATAAAGGCGAGGACAGGATTCTTGTCAAGTCTCCAAAGGTAGCAACCTATGATCTTCAGCCTGAGATGAGTGCTCCTCAGGTTTGTGAGAAATTGCTTGAGGCAATCAGATCCGGAAAATATGATGTGATCGTTATCAATTTTGCAAATCCGGATATGGTAGGACATACCGGTGTGGAAGCTGCTGCTGTGAAGGCTGTGGAGACTGTAGATGAATGTGTTGGCAAGGCTGTAAAAGCTATAAAAGAAGTGAATGGACAGATGTTTATCTGTGCGGATCATGGAAATGCCGAGCAGCTTAAAGACTATGAGACCGGTGCACCGTTTACAGCACATACAACCAATCCTGTACCATTTATTCTTGTAAATGCAGATCCGAAATATAAACTTCGTGTGGGTGGATGCCTCGCAGATATTATTCCTACACTGATTGAGCTTATGGGAATGGAACAGCCTGAAGAAATGACTGGCAAGTCCCTTTTAATTGAAAAATAAATTCTATATCTGAAATAAAAGAAATATATAAAAGCCTCTGATTTTTTTCAGGGGCTTTTTCACGAGAGGCTTTCTTGTGCTTTTGTATTTCTATGTAATGCAAGATAGGAGAAAAAACTCAGATACAGCCAACAAAGTGAGCAGTAACAATAAAATCGTAAAAGTATATGGAAATTCACGAATAATAGATGAAAAATATCAGAAATATGGTATAATAATAAAGCTAGTACATCAATTTTCATTGAGGAGATAATAAATGAGTAATGAAGAAAAAAAGGGAAAATCCGCCAGACCCAGACCTATTACTTATGTACCTATTGAGGAGGAAGATCTGGCACCTTATGAACCTCCTGTAAAAAAGAAACATAAAGCCTTAAAAATTACAGGTATTACTGTTGCAATGCTTCTGGTTACGGCAGGTGCCGCCTATGTGGGAATGTCTTATTATTATTCAGATAAATTCTTTGAAGGAACTTCCATTAATGGCATGAATTGTTCAGGAATGACTGCATATCAGGTGGAGCAGGCTATAGCCAGAACAGTTGAGAATTATTCCATAGAGGTGGATTCAAGAAATCAGGATCCTCAGACCATCGATGGTAAAAATATAGGCTATACTTATGTCTCTGACGGCAGTGTCCTGAAGCTGTTAAAAGAACAGAAACCATATGAATGGATTCGTGGATTTTTTGAAAATAAAAGTTATACAACCGCAGAGAATACGACCTACAGCAAGGAAAAGCTGAAAGAACAGGTAAAGGCATTAAACTGTGCCAGAGAAGAAAACCAGGTTCCACCTGAGAATGCTTATGTGGCTTATGCTGATTCAGGATTTGAGATCGTTCCGGAAACACAGGGAAGTGAGTTGAATATGCATGAGGCATTTAACGCCCTGTCACAGGCGGTTTCAGGCAGTGAAAGAAACATTGATTTTGTGGGAAATCCTGATGTATATGTTCAGGCTGAGATTACCAGCGATAATCCGGATCTTCAGGCATCCCTGGATGCATGTAATAATTTTACCAATGCAAATATTACCTATACTTTTGGAGACGAAACAGTCACACTTGACGGAAATACCATTAAGGACTGGCTGAATTTTGATGAAAAGGGACAGCTGATTATGGATGATGCTTCTTTTCAGCAGCATATAACAGATTATGTGGCTCAGCTTGCTGCGTCTCATGATACTGTTGGAACGGAGAGGGAATTTCATACTACCAGCGGAAGAACGGTTTATGTTTATGGATCAGCTTATGGGTGGGCAATTGATCAGGCTGCAGAGGCAGCGCAGCTTACACAGGAGATACGTTCCGGTACACAGACTGTAAGAGACCCGATTTATTCTATGACGGCAAATTCTCATGGATACAACGATATTGGAAATACTTATATTGAGGTAGATCTTTCCGCACAGCATATGTATTATTATCAGGATGGGACAATTATCTTTGATTCTGATATAGTATCCGGTGATATGAGATACTCAGACCGGCAGACTCCATCTGGAATTTATACTCTTTATTATAAGAAGAGTCCGGATGTGCTGAGAGGGAAGAAGCTTCCGGATGGATCATATGAATATGAAACACAGGTCACATACTGGATGCCTTTTAATGGAGGCATAGGATTCCATGATGCTCCCTGGCAGCCATATTTTGGCGGTGACCGTTATTTGGAGGGGGGATCCCATGGATGCATTAATCTTCCTTCCGACAGTGCGGCAGAACTTTATAATATTATCCAGTATAATGTTCCAATCGTATGTTTCTATTAATGATTTAAGGAAAATAACAAAAACGGGCTGTCCTTGTGTGACAGCCCTGATTTTTCACAGAGAAAATGTTTTTTACAGAAAAGGGAAAAGATATGGGGATTTTTGATTTTTTGATAATAGTATCTGCCTTTTTAATAGGAATTTTGTTTCTTACCGGACATGGTGGAGTCTTTATGAAAAATACCAGAGGGGGAAAGCAGGGGCAGATTTACGATGAAGTTCGTATGGAAAAAGCAAGCGGTATTGCCCTTATTATTCTGGGAGTACTTACAACGATTGATACCTTTACCACAGGTCTTCTGGCCAAATCACTTTATACTGTTGCAGTTTTGGTCATTTTTGGGATCCTGATTTTTTACATAAAAACAAAATGTAAAAAATAATCTTCAAAATCATTTACAGATAGAGATAAGATCTGCCGGATTTTTAATTGTTTTCCAGGGATGTTCCACTTTTCCGAAGCCATATGATGCAAAAATAAAAGGTATACCTGCTTTCTGACAGGCGTTGTAATCTCCCTGAGTGTCTCCAACATATACAGGATCTTTCAGGTGATAGATTTCTGATATTTTAAGTATATTCTCTGCTTTTGCATATCCCGTATCACCAGGGCAGAGATGGCCCTTAAAATAATGTCCGAAACCTGTGGCTTCCAGGAACACTTCAATATATCCTGCCTGGCAGTTGCTTACGATAAATAAAGGAAAACGTTCAGAAAGATTCTGAAGAGTTTTTTCAAGGCCGGGGTATAAAGGGGCACATTCTTTAAGAAGAGCCTTATGCTCGGCCTGACAGCATTTGTCCATAATACGCAGCTGTTCCTGTTTGCTGAGATCGGGCAGCAGATTAGCTGCAATATCAGACAGAAGCTGTCCAAAAAGAGATTTTAATTTTACAGAGGTAAGATCTATATTAATATGTTCTTCTTTTTTGAGATATTCCTCCCATGAGCGGGCTACTATTTCCGTAGAATCCCATAAAGTGCCGTCAACATCGAATATTATACTGTCCATTTCTTTGATCCTTTCAGTATTTTGTCACTTTTTTATTTTATTGTAGAAAAAGAAAAAAATCAACTGTCT
>JAXEUE010000182.1:0-7556 GCA_034115005.1 Blautia sp. | reverse complement strand
TTTTTCTTCCCGCCATCAGTTATCCTCCCTGTTTATAACCTCATCTGCCAGTAAACGATAACTCTCTGCTCCGGAAGACTTAGGGTCATAAACAGTTATAGGCTGTCCATAACTCGGAGCTTCTGCCAGTCTTACATTTCTTGGAATTATTGTTTTATAAATGTTCTGATTCAAATTATCTTTTACGTTCTCTACAACCTGAAGAGATAAATTAGTTCTGGCATCATACATTGTAAATACAACGCCTTCCATTTTCAGGTTTTTATTTAATCTTTCCTGAACCAATTCAATAGTATGTATTAATTGAGAAAGGCCTTCCAATGCGTAATATTCACATTGAATAGGTACCAACACAGACGTTGCCGCAGTTAAAGCATTAATAGTAAGCATATTTAAAGAAGGAGGACAATCTAAAATAATAAAATCATATTCATCTTTTATTTCATCTGTAATTCCTTTTAAAATATATTCTTTATTATCAATACCTATCAATTCAATTTCTGCACCGGAAAGATTAATATTCGAAGGGATAAGATCAACATTTTTTACAACATCTTTAATAATTGTATCTTCAACCTTCGCCTCATTCAGAAGAAGTTCATATAAAGTATTTTCAACAGAATTTTTATCAACACCCAATCCACTGGTTGTATTTCCCTGTGGATCAATATCTATTGTCATTACTTTTTTCCCTTTTTCTGCAAGACAGGCAGACAGATTAATTGCAGTTGTAGATTTACCTACTCCACCTTTTTGATTTGCAACTGCTATGATTCTACCCAATTTCATTCCTCCTTTTGCGAGGTTTGATGTATCACATTTTTGTCTTTCGCAGATTTATTATAACACTTTTATTTTAATCTTTCCACATGATGTTTCACGTGAAACATAGAAATTCTACAAATATTTAAATATATTATTGTATATTTTTTGAATTACTAAACTATCGTTTAATGTCGTTATGTTATTTTCTAAATTTTCTTATAACCTTGTAAAATAAGGCTTTTAAGCGTATAATATTTATAAGATGAATTTTCTTCTAGAAGAATAAAATGATGCTGGGATCAAAAGATGGGAGGCAGATTATGAAAAAACATACTCATAAAATAATTACATTTACCGCACTAATGGCTACGTCCACTACAGTAATTCATTTTATTAATCGTGCAATATCTACTGCGGCACAATACAAGCAAAAACTGCTTTCTTCAAATAAAAACTATTTTAAATGGAGATTTGGAGATGTTTATTATACTAAGAAGGGACAGGGGAGTCCTGTTCTGTTAATTCACGATGTTCTTCCTGGTTCCTCTGGTTTTGAATGGAATAGAATCGAAGAAAAGCTTTCCGAAGATCATACAGTATATACTGTTGACCTGCCAGGCTGCGGTCGCTCAGAAAAATCCTGTATCACATACACAAACTTTGTATATGTACAGATGATATGTGATTTTATTCGAAAAATAATAGGTGAAAAAACAGATATTATAACAAGTGGTTTTTCTGGATCATTTGCTATTATGGCCTGCCATAATGAAAAGAAACTGTTTAATAAATTAATACTTATAAATCCCCCAAGTTTAAGTCAATTACGTCAAATGCCTGGAAGAAAAGAAAAATTATTAAAATTTATTCTTGATATTCCGGTATTTGGAACATTGATTTATAATATGATTGTTTCCAGAGAAAATGTAAATAACCTATTTATAGAAAAAATGTATTTCAACCCATTCCACGTAGATGATGATTTTGTTGATGCATATTATGAGGCAGCTCATAAAGGAGGATATTATACAAAATATCTTTATACAAGCATTATATCAAAATATTTAAATATAAATATAACGCATGCACTTCAATCCATGGATAACAGTATATTTATATTGGAAGGCGAAGCTGAACCAAATGGAAAATCAATTATAAGTGAATACACAAATACGAATCCTTCAATTGAGACTGCAGTATTAAAAGGAACAAAACATCTGCCACATGTTGAACAGTCTGAATTATTCTGCGATCAGATCAATGTTTTTCTTTAAAAAAAGGAATCCGGCATAAAATGCTGGATTCCTTTTTTCATTACAATCTTCATTATTTTACATCTGCAAGTTTACTGAATGTGTCAAACATTTCTTTTACAGTCATTTTATTTACAAGATATACTTTTTCGTTATCCACACGCACTGCATAATAATTTGAATCATAACTATAATATTCAACCGTAAGGCTATTTCCATCTTCTTTGTTGAAAACAACTGTCATTTCCGGTTTATTATCAGGAGAAAATTCATCAGTAAGTCTTCTTTGACCTGCCATATTGGTTAGTTTGTTATAAAACGGTGTAAAATCATTTTCATCTATGTTATCACCATTTAACTGATAAGAAAATGTTTCCTTCTCGTTCCCATCATCGTCCTTTGATGTTTCACGTGAAACACTAAAAGAATAATCATTATTTTCATAATTGATATCCAGACTGGAAAGATCATTTTTAGAAACATAACTTACTGTCAGATCCCAGAAGTCCTCTTCAGATTTATCCAGAAAATCGGATAATGAATCGCCTGAAATCGTATATACTTCATTACTGTCATTTACAATCACGTACCTGTCAGCACCTTCAGCCAAGTCTCCTACAGTGATGGTAATTTGCTTATCAATCATTTCCGGTTCTTTTTCTTCTGATGAATCATTATTCTCTTCATTATCAGTGTTGTCAGAACTACTTTCTTTTTCTTCCTTATAATCAGCAGAAATCACAGCATACGGCTTATCAAGGCCATATTGTCCTTTGTCTTTACAGTTATAATTTACAAAAGTTTCGTAAGATAAACTGCTAAACAGAGAAGTTAAAGCACTTACTTTTGAAGAATCTGCCTTTTCATCATCCGAACCAGAACATACGTTCCAAAATCCTGTATCAGAATTTTTTACTAATTCATATGATTGAATATCATTTCCTTCCACTGAAACTTTACTGATATTATTTGTATCTGAAATAACCGGAAAGTCTTCTTGCTGGGCATAATCATACAATTTCTTTCCAAATGGTTCAACACAGGAAGCATCTACAAGATAAACTGTATTCTTATCATCATCTTTACTTACATAATACTGTTGAGTAGAAATATTTTCATCTCCAATTCTGAGAGTGGTTGTCTGATCTCCATCTTTATCAGAAGTTACTATTTGAATGGTGTTGGATGGATTATCCAACCCATATTCCGACAGATCTTTCACATCAGTTAAAACTCTGTCTGTATCAATTGTAGTTATGGCAGAAACAGCATCATTGATTGTGGTCTGATTTACAGGAAAACCTGTTTCATCTTTCTTAATCCACTTATCATCATCTTTCTCAAATGTTGTTTCATTCTTTTCTATAACAAAATTCAAAGAAGTGATATCATCTGCTGAGGCTGAAAAGACTTCCGTCTTTTCAGCCTCCTCCTGATCTGATTCTTTTTGTTCCTGATTAGCTACATATGTTTTTACACCTACGTAGGCTACACAGCAAACAACAAGAACAATAACTGCCAAAACCATTTTTACAGTTTTATTCTTCATTTAAGCTTTTCTCCTTTTAACCCAAATCATAAATCCAACAATCAGGAAAAATCCTGGAATCAATGCAATTGTGCAAATTTTCCAAAAGCTTGCATCATAATCTGTTAAAGTCAGATAAGAAGTTTCCAAACTCTTAGACGGAATTGATACACTGGAATTTTCCTCCGAATCCGTCATCCATTTCAGAGATTCCATAATAACCTGTTCATTACCCCCTGAAACCATCTGATTAACCTGAGATTTCATCATATTTGAAGTAGAGTAATAAACAATTCTTGTTTCTTTATCATCAGCAAGAGGTTCAGAGATACTAACTCCAAGATCAAATGGACCATCTATATCTCCATCTTCTTTTTCGATACTTGCATTATTCATATCCGTCTTGGAATATGCCTGACCTGATGTTGTAAGAATACTGTCAATTTTTACACTGTCACGTACATCATCAAGCTTTTTAATTCCCTGAGCATATGGAGCCAATACATAATATCCCGCCGAAGCTGCATCCGTACTTGCGTCAGTGCTGTTTACAGTTGGAACAAGATAATAAGGCATCTGCATTGCATAATGCTGATTATCTCCTTCAAATACGATGCCATTTACTCTCTCAACCCCATAATTTTCCAGAACGGAATCAAAATTTGGCATATCCCCTGCTGTAAAATCGGAAAAAATCATTGCTTTCCCGCCATTTTCCAGATAATCAATAATTGCCTTTTTTTCATCCTCAGAAATATCTGAAGAAGGAGAATTGATAAAGAGACAATCTGCATCTTCCGGAACGCTTCCTTCTGTAAGAAGATTCAGAGATTTAATGTCCATATTAGCTTTCTCAATATCTTCTTTAATGGAAGAATCCATTTCCTGTTCTCCATGACCTTCCAGAGTATACAGAATAGGAAGATCTTCAGAAGTAACATATCCTATGGCACTTGTAATCTGTCCCTCACCATCAAAGCCCGTTGTCTGATACTGATAAGTATTATAATCCATAGTGCTTTCATAGATATTACTATAATCTATAACCTTATTTCTATCTCCACATACTACGATAAGACTGTTAACAGAGATATTGTCACTTGTATATTTTGTGACAAATTTAGGATTTACTACCGGATCCTTTGTTTCCACTTTTATATGTTTTGATTCATCTTCATATTTCTTTAACAGATTACTGATATTTTCATCTTCTGATCCTGTCTGTGCAATCTGATAAATGGTAACATCTTTATCCAGATCTTTCAGCATTTTTTTCGTCTGATCACCAATACTGTAAAGTTTCTGGCTGCTGATATCTATTTCTGAATATTTAGAAGGAATTTCATTTACAATCAGGTTAATTACAATCACAACTGCAATAAATACAACAGACATGATCATTGCATAAGATCCATTCTTAATATGCTTCTTACTGATCGTACCCACTAATTTCTTCTTAAATTTTTTACTGTTTTTTTCTTTCAGTTTCATCATTTTCACCTCCCTAATTCCAACGTCTCTTTGATATTGACTGCATCGTAAGGAATAAACAGACTGCAATTACTGAAAGAAAATATACAATACCTTTTATATCAAAAATATTATTGGTAAAGTTTTCAAAATGTCCGCTAAGATTAAAAATTTCAAGTACCTTCTGGATTCCTCCCTCAAATACACTGGATTTCACCAGATAAATAACCGCAAGTACAACTTCTCCTATTACTCCTACAATAACAGATATCAGAACATTTTTTATCATTGTATAAATAATAATTGCTGCAGCAAGAATAAGAAGTCCAAAGGTAATACATGTGGACAGAGATGTCTGTGAAAAAAACGATGAAATTCCATTCATCATATAAAAAGCAAACAACAAAACAAAAGTAAGTACAGCAGCAATTATCTGATTTTCAGTCAAAGCTGACATAAAAACTCCAATTGCAATATTGGCACATCCAAGAAGGAAAAACCCAAGGATTGCTGTATAAGAGGAAGCAAATGAAACAGTTCCAAACTGTGACATAATTAATGGATAAAAGCACATAACAAGTACAGGAACAGTATAAACTGTTACCAATGCCAGATATTTACCAAAAACAATATTGCTTACTGATACAGGAGAAGTTAAAAGCAGCTGATCTGTTTTCTGTTTTCTTTCTTCTGCCAGAACACGCATAGTCAGAATAGGAACTCCTATAAGAAATACAAAAGTAACTGCATTTAATGTATATTCAAATTTAGGATATCCTGCTGACAGCTGATATGCGGAAAAATAAATTCCTGTCAGAATCAGTACAAAAAATATAAAGAGATATCCTACCATTGATGTGAGATAACTTTTCAGTTCTCTTTTATAAATCGCTGTCATGATTTATCTCCTCCTTCATTTTCATTTTCTGATTCAACAACATTTTTATTTTCTGAATCAGTAAGTTCAATGAATATCTCTTCAAGCGAAATCTTCTTCGATTTCATTTCATAAATAGGACAATTTAATTCTGCCATTTTATAGAAAACTTTTTCTCTTACATCTATCTGTTCTTCTGATGTAACTTTTGTTTCCCATAAATCCTGGTCTTTATTATATCCAACTGTAACATCACCAATTCCTTCTACACTTTGAAGTCCCTGAACAATCGTATCTTTTTCACCTTTAATAAGCATTTCAAGTGTATTGGAACCCTGAGCCAGTTTTCCCAGATTATCAGGTGTATCACTTGCTACAAGTTTTCCATGAGAAATAATAAGTACATAATCACAAACTGCACTTACTTCGGAAAGAATATGAGAACTTAAAATTACTGTATGTTTTTCCTTCAGACTTTTTATAAGTGTCCTGATTTCAATAATCTGTTTCGGGTCAAGACCTACTGTTGGCTCATCAAGAATAATAATTTCCGGATAACCCATAATTGCCTGAGCCAGTCCGACTCTCTGTCTGTAACCTTTGGACAGATTTTTTATCAGTCTGTTTTTCATATCTGTAATCTTAACCATATCCATAACTTCTTCAATCATGGATGCTTTTTTATCTTTAGGGATTTTTTTCAGATCAGCAACGAATTTCATATATTCCAGAACTGTCATATCAAAATAAAGAGGTGGCTGTTCAGGCAGATATCCTATACATTTCTTAGCTGCTTCAGGTTCTTCAAGGATATCATGACCGTCAATTTTAACGGTTCCTTCCGTAGATGCAATATATCCTGTAATCATATTCATTGTAGTTGATTTTCCCGCACCATTAGGTCCCAGAAAACCATAGATTTTTCCTTTCTCAATCTTAAAAGAAAGGTGGTCAACTGCCGTATGGTCACCATATCGTTTAACCAGATTATTTACTTCAATCAAATTACTCTCCTCCTTTTTCCTTAACCGGAAATGTCCCAGGGTAAAACAGAGAATGTGGTAAACCCAGGGACATCTCTATAGACTAAGTGTATGATGAAGTTGTGATAAAATTAGGATAAAAGTGTGATTATTCTGTGACCAATGGTTCTTTCAGAGGAATTCCGGCTTTTCTTGGATATTTACCGGAAGTAGCTTTTATCTTTTTTATCACAACCAGAGAACGGTCTATTTCTGAACCAGGAAGTTTAAAGTAAACAATATCTTCCATTTTACCTCCAAGAATGCTAATTGCTTTTTCCGCCTGAACTGCTTCTTCCTGAACTTTTCCTGATTTATAGGAGATAAAAGTTCCCCCAACCTTTACATAAGGAAGACAATATTCACACAAAGTGGCAAGGTTGGATACAGCTCTGGATACACAAAGGTCATATTTTTCTCTGTATTCCTTATTTTTCGCATATTCTTCCGCTCTGCCATGAATTGCCTTTATATTGGAAAGATCAAGCACCTTAAAACTTTCTTCAAGAAATTTAACCCTTTTATTTAATGAATCAAGAAGACAGATCTTAAGATGGGGAAATGCTATTTTCAATGGAATTCCTGGAAATCCTGCACCTGTACCAATATCTATGACAGAATCTATATTATTTAAATCAATA
>JAXEUE010000181.1:0-7541 GCA_034115005.1 Blautia sp. | reverse complement strand
TCGGCAAGCTGAATGTACAGCTGGAATAGCAACTATTAACGAACCTTGACAGTTTAACAATTGCTCAGAACTGTGCCATAGGGATTTTGTACCCTTTTGACAGGTTAATTGAGTGGTGTTATAGCTGCATGGATCAATTTTATCAGTTCAGATACTGTTCCGTGAATAATTCAGGTTTAATTCATCTCAGGCTGTCTGCTGTTTCTCCTGTGTCTTTGAATTGATCTTCAGAATATGGCTCTTAATCAGAACCGGTCTCACCGCATTATATACAACAGCTACCAAAATCACAGATATGACTGCATTGAACAGTGTAGTCATTGCACTGATCTTAGCCAGTGCTTCTGCCAGCTTCTGAGGCTGTCCCAGAATGTACTGCTTGTAGAAATATCCCACGATGGGATCTGCGATCACGTTAAATCCAAGGCCAGCAATGGAAGCGATCACGCTCCATTTGAAGACATATTTCTTATCTGTACTTTCATTGATCCTGGCAATCTTATGGGCAACCAGTCCTGTGATCAGTCCGATGCAGAACTTCAGGACGAAAGTCTTGGGTGCTCCTGTAATATAAACAGGATCCATAATATCTGCAATTCCCATACCGATAGCACCGGAAAGACCGCCATAGACTCCTCCAAGGAGAAGTGCTGCCAGCACGCAGAATGCATTTCCAATATGAATGGAGGTAGCATCACCGCCAGGCACCGGAATCTTGATCTGTAAAAAAGTAAATGAGACATAGCATAATGCAGCCATCAGTGCTGTCTCTGCAAGTTTAGTTACTGTACTGTTCTGAGTATTCATAATCTCTGTACTCCTCTCTCTTAATTATGGTGTTATCATACGCAAAAACTGGACATTTTTCAATGTCCAGTTTTCATTATTTTTAAGGGTACAGTTTATTATTTTCTCAGATTCTGGCTACACCAGATTTTCTTGCAGCTTCTGCCACAGCAGATGCAACAGCATCCTTAACACGTGGATCAAATGCTGCAGGCAGAATATAATCAGGATTTAACTCTTCATCACTTACAAGCCCTGCAATGGCATAGGCGGCAGCAACTTTCATCTCATCATTAATATCAGAAGCGCGCACATCCAGCACACCGCGGAACAAGCCAGGGAAACAGAGTACATTATTCACCTGGTTCGGATAATCGGATCGTCCTGTGGAAACTACTGCTGCACCTGCAGCTTTCGCTTCGTCCGGGAAAATCTCCGGTGTAGGATTGGCACAGGCAAAAATGATTGGATCTTTTGCCATAGAGCGAACCATATCCTGAGTAAGGGTTCCGGGAGCTGAAACACCGATGAAGATATCAGCTCCTTTGATCACATCTGCCAGGGTGCCCTTCTCTTTATTAAGGTTGGTGATCTTTGCCATCTCCTCTTTAATAGGATTTAAACCTTCTCTGCCTTCATAGATGGCACCTTTTCTGTCTGTCATGATCACATTCTTAAGGCCCATGGAGATCAGCAGCCTGATAATGGCAATTCCGGCAGCTCCGGCACCAGAAGTAACGATCTTAACTTCGTCAAGCTTCTTTCCCACAATTTTCAGTGCATTGATCACTCCTGCCAAAGTGATAACAGCAGTTCCGTGCTGGTCATCATGGAAAACAGGAATATCACAGCATTCCTTTAATTTCTTCTCAATCTCGAAACATCTTGGAGCTGAAATATCCTCAAGATTAATTCCGCCAAAGCTTCCTGCAAGAAGGCTGACTGTTTTTACGATCTCATCCACATCTTTGCTTCTTATGCAAAGGGGAATGGCATCCACACCGCCGAATTCCTTGAAGAGGACACATTTTCCTTCCATTACTGGCATTCCTGCTTCCGGTCCGATATCGCCAAGTCCCAGGACAGCTGTACCATCTGTCACAACAGCCACTGTATTCCATCTTCTTGTCAGTTCATAGCTTTTATTAACATCCTTCTGGATCTCCAGACATGGTCTGGCAACTCCCGGGGTATAAGCAAGGCTCAGTGCATCCTTGGAATCTACTTTTGCTCTGGATACCACTTCAATTTTGCCCTTCAGGTCATAGTGCATTTTTAATGACTCTTTTGCGTAATCCATGTTGAAATAACTCCCTTCTTTTCGTTAGAATGTCTATATTTTAACATTTATCCGTGAAGGAATCTACATTTTTATAATTGTTTCTCACTGTTTTTTTGCTTTTCTTCTTCGTCTGAATACTTCTTCTACCACCACAGCGGCTGCAGCCAGCAGTAGAAGTACGTACTGCATAAACGGTGTATCGTCACCGGTCTTTACTGATTTGTTTTCTTTCCCAGTTTTCTTCTGTTCTTCTGTTTCAGTTTCAGTCTCTTCTTCCCGGTTTTCCTTATTTGTGATCGTTACCGAAGCTGTCATATTAGTTTCATCCAGTGTCACCGATGTATTGTCTATCGATACCTCATACTTAAATCCTGCCGCATCTTTCACTGGCACGCCATTGGCATCTACTTCCGTTACATAAAGCACTGTTGAAGTCTGTTCAGTAATTGCCACATTTACCACTGCACTTACCTGTGATCCACCTGCAAGATTCAATTCCACGATATTCTGTGATACCTGATCAGACAGAACAGTATAACCAGCATCCGCGAAAATTCCTGCATAAAATACTTCGTCACTATCTACCAGGTTATTATCCGGTCCGATCAGCTTTTTCGTAATGGTCAATTCTCCATTTCTGTAAAAGCCTTCTGGCAGTTTGTCAAACGTATTCTGGAAAATAACTGTTTCTGTTCCATCCTCAGCAACTACTACATCATAATAACCTTCATTAAATGATGCCTCATAAACTGTATCATCAGCCAGCACTCCAATCGGCATAAAGTCTCCGTTTCCATCTACTTCTGCCACATAATAGGTTCTTCCAAGATCCAGGTCATTGAACGTAACTGTTGATGCAGATGCATTTTTAAATTCAATTGCTTTTACTTCTGAAATTCGCTTGGTACATTCAGCATCTCCAAACAAAGCTACATAGAAGGTCTGATCAATGGCGCTCACCAGTTCTCCATTATAAACCAGCTGCTTGGTAACGGAAACAGATGCGTTCTCACTTGGTATCATAGCGTCCTTCATAACTACAGGATCTGCTGTTCCATCTTCCTTCACTGTAAAGGTAATCGGATCTGCAATCTCATATCCCTTCGGTGCACTTACTTCCACCAACTGGTAACTCTTACCTGCAGCCAGCTTTGCAAGGATTACATGCTTGCTGCCATCTGAGGTCCATTTTTCAACCACGGTTCCATCCTGATCAACTACCTGGAGAACTGCTCCTGCAAGATCCTGTTCTGTTGCTGCATCCACTTTGGAAATCTCAACCCGGGTCACAACATTGTCAAATTGTATATTTTCGTCAGAATATGGTTTGCCGTCTTTGCTGACCGCTCCGATGGCTGCTTCCAGTTTCCCATCTCCATTGTCCTTCACATTTACCTGTACCGTATATACGCTGCTGTCATATATATATCCGGGCTGTTTATCATTGACTTCGGTGATCTGATAATAATAGGTACCGGATTTATCATACTTAATGGTTGGGAATACAACTGCACCGCCGGCATCATTTCCTGCTTCTGCATGATATCCATCTGAAACTTCAGTGCCCTGTTCATTCACTTCCATAATGTGGAAAGTAAACTGTCTGTCCTCCAGGGTTCCTCCAGCCAGGCTCTTCACAGCCTTCAGCGTGATCTCTCCGATGCTGGTATAGGTGTTATTGAAGACAATTCCTTCCACCTCTCCTTCAGCAGCAGATGAATGATAGGTTACCTGCGGATCAAGTGTTCCGTCGCCATTATCTTTAATTGAAACTGTTACGGTATATACCGTGTCATCGTAAGAATATCCAGCCGCTCCCTGATCGGTTTCAGCCACTTTATAGGTGTAGGTCTTTCCGATATCTTTCTCATCATAGCCAATCTGATCGAAGGTGACATTCTGCCCTGCGTTTGTCTTGGTCTGGGTTTCAATCCCATCACCTGAAAGCGTAAATGTAAACTGCCCGTCTTTCAGGTCTCCTCCAGCCAGCTTCTTGGTGGCTGTCAGAGAAATTGAACCGTTAGCATACTTTCCAATGTACGTATTTGTTACCGTCACTTCCGCGTTTCCACCGCTGCTCACCGTTGTTTTTCCGTCCTGCACGCTGTATTCAGTCGTAAGACTGTAACCTTCTATGCCTGCATTGCTCTCTTTTACTGTATACTCACCGGGCACAAGGTTTTCAAGCTTCCACTCGCCGTTCTTAAACTCATCGTACGTCTTGCTTTTTGGGTAACCGTCAGGACCGGTCACTGTGAACGTGATCGCTTTCTTCTGCTCCTCCGTCAGGCTCGTTCCATCCAGGGTGCTTCCGCTTCCGAACGCTTTCTTCACCGTCAGGTCTCCCACTTCCCGGCTGTACGTATTCGTAACGGTTATGCCCGCGGTCTCGCCACTGCTCACCGTGGTCTTTCCATCTGTTACGCTGTAGCTGACATTCACTGACATGTGTTCCACTGATGCCTTACTTGTCTCAGTCACACTATAGATGCCTGTCGGGATTTCTTTCAGTGTATATTTTCCGCCCACGAACTGGGAATAGTCCACACTCGTCACGCCTGTGTAATCCTCCGGGCCGCTGACCGTGAACACGATCTCTTTTTTCTGCTCTTCCGTCAGGTCTCCAGCGTCTATCCCCGCAAACTCCTTCGTGATCTCCAGGCTGCCTTTCTCACGGCTGTACGTGTTTGTTACCGTCACTTCCGCGTTTCCACCGCTGCTCACCGTTGTTTTTCCGTTCTGCACACTGTATTCAGTCGTAAGACTGTAACCTTTTATACCTGCATTGCTCTCTTCCACTGTATACTCGCCGGGCACAAGGCTCTCAAGCTTCCATTCGTCATTCTTAAACTCATTGTATGACTTGCTGTTTTGGTAACCGTCAGGACCGGTCACTGTGAACGTGATTGCTTCCTTCTGCTCTTCCGTCAGGCTCGTTCCATCCAGGGTGCTTCCGCTTCCGAACGCTTTCTTTACCGTCAGGTCTCCATAGGTATTATGAGTATTATTAAACACTGCACTGTTAACTTGGTTTTCGTCTACTGCAGCTTCAACACTATCACCTCTGTAATATTCCACCGATTGTACGTAATAGGAAGTAGTGGATGTACTTCCTGATACCTGGGATTGTGATCCTACAGTAATCTTAGCAATATACTTTGTCGTATCATACTCATAGCCTTCCTTGGAACCTGTTTCAGAAATACTATAATAATATTCACCGGCAGCATCGTACATAATCTGACTGAATGAAACTTCCGCTCCATTATTCTGCACAGTTTCCACAAACTGCCACTCATTATTTGTAGCATCCCAACACTTAAGTGAGAAATCAAACTTTTCACTTTCTGCCGGTATCTGATTGTCTACCTTCTTAACGGCTCTCAGCTGAGCGGGTGCCGGTATCTCTTCTGAGTCAGGCATACCCTCCCAGATACAATGCCACTCTGAACTGTTTTTATCCAGAGTATTAACCACCAGCCAGCCGGAACTCGTTCCACCTAAACCATGCACCGTTGCATTGGGAGCAATAAATATACCAAATACCGCACTGTTAATATACACATCCGTTGCATTGGACATATTAAATACGAGTGTTCGGGCATATTGATCGGCTGAACTGTTGGACGTAGAGCTCTGCATATATCCGCTTTCCCTGTCAACATCCCAGACATTAAATCCTTTCACATATACAGTACCAGAAGATTGGTAATTGAATACAATGGTCTGCGTAGACTTTTTCTTAACTTTTAATCCCCAATCTCCCACATTGCTCAGCCAGTCCCCATCAATATAATATGTTCCGTCCTCACAAGCAGAAATATCTATTTCTGAATTGTTCATATCATATGTGCTAACCTGATAACTCTGTTGTGCAGCCATAATGGATGACTTAGATGAAATGTAGGACATCATACCATCTACATATGACTCCAGTACCGATTTTTGAAAGATTTTTTTCTGACCCTTTCCATTAACATTTAAAGAAAGCAAATCGGTGATTGAACTCGTACACCAGATATCGGAATTTTTTCCATCTACAGACAAAGAAGAGCCGCTTCCCATATCTGCGATCACATATACACCGCCATTATTATTTTCGCTGCTTCCTGTATACGCACCGGCGGTTACATTACCAGAACCGGTAAATAATTTTGTGGCAAAATTGGAATCCATGTGGGCATCTTTATTAATTGTATTCGCTGTGATGCCATAATAAACCGCATTCCCCAGAATATCCGTATAACTAACTGGCTGACCTGGCTCTAACTGCTGATCAGTTACTCCCACAAATGCCACAAGTGAAAGGCTATCCAACGTAAACTGAGCCTGATCCACGCTGCTTCCAAGCGTTACTTCAGAGTTCTGAACTATTTCAACATTCACATTATTTGCGGAAATGTCGGTTGCATCTGCTGTGGTATCTACTGATTCTTTTACTGTTTCATCCAAAGGAAGATGCACAATTACAACTTCGTCTGCATCCGATACCTCTACATCATTTGTTAACTGTTTCTTTTTGAATTGGAAAGAAATCTTCACAGAGCCTTCTGTCGGCTGATATTCTTCCTTTATTATATTACCGCTCTCATCTGTTTTCTCAGCCAGAAATGCCACATCATACAATAATGTATTTTCTTCCGTATACTCCTTTGCTTCCGCAATATCTCCTGAGGAGATGGCTCCCGCATTATTATTCAATGCCTGCATATAAGCATCATAGTTATATCCTGACGTAGACTGGGTAACTCTGGTAACTTTAAACTCAGCTTCGTCCGGTACCGCATCTGCAGAGGACAGTCTTGCAGTTACCACCACATTATTATCCTCATATGTGTAAAGAGCCTTCTCATTTTTCTTGAATTCACAGATACGTGCCACAGCAATTTCGCCCAAGCCATTTGCTGTGAATGCTACAGCCTCAACCGCCTCAGATTTATCTTTACGGAATTGGGTATCAGTTTCTTTTCCGTTTACATAAACTTTCAGGGTATCCGCTTCCACTTTTTCCTGCTTGTTGAGCTGTGCTGACCGAAAACTGATATTTACATCTATCGATCCTTCTTCCAGCTCTATACGCTCACCAGATTCTTTCGACTGAAAATAAACATTATAGATTACATAATCCGCTTTCACATATTGGCCATCCACACCATTCTGTCCATCCAGGGCTGCTGTCACGGAAGAATATTCTTTACTGTCTGCTGCAAAATAATCTGCCTTTAATTCTGCATCTGCCGGAAGCTTTGCGTTTTCTGACACCGTAACAGAAATCACAGCACGCTCGTCTTCATATACAAACTCTGTGGGAAACTCTTCTGTTTCCGTCTCCGTTTCACTCTCAGTTTCCGTTTCACTTTCGGTCACTTCTTCAGTAAGTATCTCACTTTCCTCTTCAGAAACAGCCTCTGTTTCACTTTCTCCTGAAGTTTCTTCCTCAGTCGTCTGCTCTGTGCTTTCTGTCTCTCCAGAA
>JAXEUE010000180.1:0-20387 GCA_034115005.1 Blautia sp. | reverse complement strand
GAGCGATTGCCCGGATTTGAGATGGATTTCTTTTCATACTGATTATTTACTTAATTTATCTATTGCTGCTTTTACTCTGCTGATGGTCTCATCTTTCCCGATAATCTCCATAATCTCGGTAGCTCCTGCAGGTGTCATCTGCTTTCCTGACACTGCAGTACGAAGAGGCCACATTACGTAACCATTCTTATATCCATGTTCCTTTACAAAGCCGATCAGCCTCTCATATAAAGGATCGTTGGAATAATCCTGCTGTTCTTCCAGAACCGGAAGTATTTCTTTCAACACAGTAAGGGATGATTCTTCATTTGTCTTCATTTTCTTATGACAATACATTGAGGAATCATATTCCGGAACCTTCTCAAAAAATCCGATCAGTTCAGGAATATCCCTGAATGTTTCGATCCTTGTCTGAACCATTCCAGCAATCTTATGGAAATCATAGTCTTTCTTCAGTACTTCCTTCATATAAGGGAGTGCTTTCTCATAGAAAGCTTCCGGATCCATTTTCTTGATATATTCTCCGTTCATCCAACGTAGCTTGCCGATATCAAAAACAGCCGGTGACTTATTAATATGATGATAGTCAAATGCCTTCACCAGTTCATCAAGAGAAAAAATCTCCCTGTTGTCAGCAGGACTCCATCCAAGAAGTGCCACATAGTTAACCACAGCTTCTGAAAGGAATCCCTGGTCAAGCAGGTCTTCATAGGATGAATGGCCACATCTCTTGGAAAGTTTCTGATGTGTCTCATCCGTAATCAGAGGACAGTGTACATAAACGGGAATATCCCACCCAAAAGCTTCATAGATACGGTTATATTTTGGTGCAGAAGAAAGATATTCATTTCCTCTTACAACATGAGTGATTTTCATCAAATGATCATCTACGACATTTGCAAAATTGTAGGTAGGGTATCCGTCGGATTTAATGAGAATCAGATCCTCCAGTTCATCATTGTTTACAGTAATATCACCGTAGATCACATCATGAAATGTGGTAGTACCTTCTGTGGGCATATTGAAACGGATCACATGTGGTTCTCCTGCATCAAGGCGTCTCTGCACCTCTTCTTTAGGAAGTCTGAGACAACGTTTGTCATAAATGGAAATCTCCTTGTCTCCTACCATCCGTTTCATATTCTCCAGTTCTTCCTTGCCACAGAAACAGTAATATGCATCCCCCTGCTCAATAAGCTGTTCAGCATATTTCAGATATATTCCCTGTGCCTGACGTTCACTCTGAATATACGGGCCATATCCACCATCCTTATCAGGTCCCTCGTCATGGAGCAGCCCTGTCTTCTCCAGAGTTCGGTATATAATATCCACAGCACCTTCCACATAACGTTCCTGGTCTGTATCCTCAATGCGAAGGATAAAATCTCCCCCTTCATGTTTGGTGATCAGATATGCATATAATGCTGTTCTTAAATTACCAACGTGCATCTTTCCTGTAGGGCTTGGTGCAAATCTTGTCCTTATCTTGCTCATAATTTCTTACTCTCCTGTATTAATTTTCATTCAAAGGATTATCGATGGTATTATATACCTAAATCCTTCAAAATGTCCACAGGTTTTCCGTAGATTACCAAATCAGCCATACAGTCTGCAAAATGCTCATGATCATTGAGAAGAATGAGACGTTGGCCTTCAAAATATTTTAGAAAGATTTCTGCAAGCATAGATTTCAGGTTACATCCCATAACAAGAAGAGTATCTGCTTTCTGAACCTCTGATGCCGCATTGGAGATCAATGCATTATCTACCATCTCACCGATCAGAGAAACACCGGGGCGTATGACTGTTCCACAGCTTTCACACTTGGGCAGCCCTTTACAGTTCTTTATATATTCTGCCGAATAATGCTTTTTACAATGTGGGCAGATATTATCAAAAACGCTTCCATGAAGCTCATATACATTCTTACAGCCGGCCCGCCTTGGAAGAGAGAAAATATCCCTGGTAATGATACATTTTAGTTTTCCCTGGTCTTCCAGCCTTTTCAAGGCATAAAGTCCATCTTCCACTTCTCCCAGCTCTCTGAGCATTTCCGTTTTATAAAATTTATAGAAAAGCTCCGGCCTGGTATTAAAGAATGAAGCATTAAACATTTCTTCCGGTGAATATCCGTATTTTTCCTCACACCTGTATGCATCATTCTCTTCTCTGTAATTGGTACATCCACATTGGGTGCTGATTCCGACCCCTACCAGACTGACCAGATACTGGCTTTTGTCAATGGTTTTCCTGAGCCATTTCAGTTTTTCATCATATTTTGTGTCCATACGAATTCCTCCTGCATTTAAATTGAAAAAATTACGATCTTAAATATTCATTGACAAAATTCAGAACTTCTATATATTCTAATATAACACAATCATTTAAAACAGTACAGGAGGATTTTATGTTCTACATCTTCCGGAATCTCTCATATCTCTGCCCGGTTATTTCCTCTTTCGTTTTATCTTTCCAGGATGTAAGAAATTGCTTCATACGAATTTTCATATATTGTGACAGTTCGTCAATATTATTTCGGCAGGCAGGAACTTCTTCCCAAATAATCCGTTCAATGATTCCCATTTCTTTTAACTGTTTTGCCGTAATTTTCATTACTTCCGCCGCCTGAGGCGCTTTTTTGCTGTCTTTCCAGAGAATTGATGCAAATCCTTCCGGAGATAAAACCGAATAGATAGAATTTTCCATCATCCAGACTTCATTTCCAACTGCCAGGGCAAGTGCACCACCACTTCCTCCCTCTCCGATCACTATGGCAAGTACAGGAACTGCAAGATCTGACATCTCCAGAAGATTGCGTGCAATAGCTTCTCCCTGTCCCCGTTCTTCTGCCTCCAGGCCACAGAAAGCACCTGGAGTATCAATAAAAGTAATTACTGCACGTCCGAATTTTTCTGCCTGTTTCATCAGGCGAAGGGCTTTCCTGTATCCTTCCGGGGAAGGCATTCCAAAATTACATTTTATATTATCTTTAGTGGTATGTCCCTTGCGAATCCCGATTACTGTTACCGGCTGTCCATCCAGACTGGCAATTCCACCTGTAACAGCATGGTCATCTCTGAAATGTCTGTCACCATGAAATTCCATATAATCTGAAAAAATACGATCAATATATTCCATTACACCAGGTCTTTCACTGCTTCTGGCAATCTGAACCTTTTCCCAGGAATTCAGTATCTGTATTTTTTTATTTCTTTTTTTCTGTCTGGAAAAAGCAGCTGTCACTGCCAAAGATTCTTCTGGAAAAATCTCATACTTTACTTTTTTACTGTGATACTTCAGAATTCGTATGAGAGTATCCCTCATTTCTGTTCTTTCAACTATCCTGTCAAGAAATCCATGCTCCAACAGGTATTCCGATTTCTGGAATCCATCCGGCAGTTTCTCTCCGATAGTCTGCCGGATCACCCTTGGTCCGGCAAATCCGATCAAAGCATCCGGTTCTCCAAGGATTATATCTCCCTGCATTGCAAAACTTGCAGTAACCCCTCCGGTTGTAGGATCTGTCAGCACACAGACATAAAGCTGCCCTTCTCTGGAATGCCTTTTCACAGCAGCAGAAATCTTTGCCATTTGCATCAGGGAAATCATCCCCTCCTGCATTCTTGCACCTCCTGAACAGCAGAACAGGATCACAGGCAGCTTCTGCTTTTCTGCTTCTTCAAAAGAGCGAGTGATTTTTTCACCCACAACAAATCCCATACTTGCCATCATAAAACGGGAATCCATAGCACCTATCACAGCAGGGAAACCACCAATGGTTCCCTTACCGATCAAAACAGCCTCATCCAAATGAGTTTTTTCCTTCAGCGTCTGTATTTTTTCAGGATATTCCGGATAATCCAGAGGATTACTGTTTTCTATCCCGGTGTACCATTCCTGAAAGGAGCCTTCGTCTACTATCATTCGGATCCGTTTTCTGGCACTAATACGGAAATATCTGCCACATTTAGGGCAAATATAAGCTTTTGATATAACATCTTCTTTATAAACCATTTCTCTGCATTTGGGACATTGGATCCATAATCCTTCCGGTACACGAACCTTTCTTTCCTGTCTATTATGGTTCTCCGAAACTGTTTTTTTAAAAAATTTCTTCAGATCTGCCATATCCTTACTCCTTTTTCAAGTACATTTCCTGACTAAAGATCAGGATAGTGCTCAGGTATAAAGTCAGTAGAAATCTTTCCTTCAAAAAAATCCGGCTGATTAATCAGATCGTAAAGGAAGTCAATATTTGTTCTTACTCCTTCTATAACCGACTCGCCAAGTGCACTGATCATTTTGCGGACAGCACTGTGCCTGTCTTTATCATAAACAATAATCTTTGCTATCATAGAATCGTAATGTGGTGAAATAGTATAACCATTATAAACTGCCGTGTCTACACGAATTCCATTTCCACCTGGAAGATGCAGTTCTGTGATAGTCCCTGGACAAGGCATAAAATGCCTGTCCGGATCCTCAGCATTAATTCTGCACTCAATGGCATGACCACAAAGATTTATGTCCTCCTGTTTCATATTTAATGGCTCTCCTGCTGCAATTTTGATCTGCTCTTTGATCAGATCCATACCTGATACAAATTCTGTTACGGGATGTTCCACCTGAATTCTGGTATTCATTTCCATAAAGTAAAAATTACAGGACGAATCCAGAAGGAATTCTATGGTTCCTGCACTTTCATATCCTGCAGCTTTTGCTGCCTGCACAGCCGTCTCTCCCATTTTCCTGCGAAGTTCATCTGAAATAGCAGCACAGGGAGACTCTTCGATCATCTTCTGATGTCTTCTCTGAATAGAACAATCCCTTTCTCCCAGATGTATTATATGGCCATACCTGTCTCCCAGAATCTGTACTTCTATGTGACGGGGATTTTCTATGAACCGTTCCAGATACATAGAATCATCGGAAAAAGCGTGAACTGATTCCTGTAAAGCAACAGTGAAAAGTTTTTCAAATTCTTCCCTGCTGTAAGCTACACGCATTCCCTTTCCCCCTCCTCCTGAAGATGCTTTGATCATTACAGGATAACCAATCTCTTCAGCAGCCTTAAGAGCCTCCTCTGCTCTGCGTACAGGATTCTGAGTTCCGGGGATCACCGGTATACCCGCTTTTCTCATTGTGTTTTTTGCTTCAGATTTATTTCCCATTCTGGAAATAACATCTGCAGAAGGACCAATAAAATCTACATTACATTTCTCACACATTTTAGCAAAACGACTGTTTTCAGAAAGAAAGCCAAATCCCGGATGAACAGCTTCCGCTTTAGATGCAATTGTTGCACTAAGAATACGTTCCATATTCAGGTAACTGTCTGAGGACTCAGCTTTTCCAATACAGATTGCTTCATCAGCAAGCTGTGTATGGAGAGCTTCCCTGTCTGCTTCAGAATATACGGCAACTGTACGAATTCCCATTTCTCTGCATGCACGGATGATACGTACTGCAATTTCTCCCCTGTTTGCAATCAGAATCTTATTATACATTTTACGCTCCCACTGCAAAAGTCAGCTGAGCCATGGCTGCTACTGTACCATCCTGCTTCACGGCCCTTGCTTTTCCAACTCCCATTGGTCCTTTTTCCTTTATAATCTCAACCTCCAGGGTAAGTACATCCCCCGGAACAACCTTATTTTTAAACTTTGCATTATCTATTGAAGCAAAATAGACTATTTTTCCTTTATTTTCCGGTTTGCTTAAGATTGCCACTGCTCCTGTCTGTGCCAGTGCCTCAATAATAAGTACACCCGGCATAACCGGCTCCTGGGGAAAATGTCCTGCAAAATATGGTTCATTAAATGAAACATTCTTTTTTCCCACAGCCCGGATCCCCGGCACCATCTCTTCTATTGTATCTATAAGCAGAAAAGGATGTCTGTGAGGTAAAATATCCATAATTTCTTTTGTTGTAAGTTTCATAATCTTCCTCCTGTTTTTTCCTTTATTCTATCACAAACATGGGCTGTCCAAATTCAATAATCTGTCCATTTTTTACAAGAATTTCCTTTACTTTTCCATCAAACTCAGATTCTATTTCATTCATCAGTTTCATAGCTTCCACAATTCCCAGGATCTGCCCTTTTTTTACCTGATCACCCACTTTCACAAAAGGATCACTGTCTGGTGAGGAAGCTTCATAGTAGGTTCCTACAAGAGGAGATTTCACTATTTTCCTGTCATTTTCTGAAGCCTGCTCAGTCTCCGAAACTGCCTGGGAGAGTACCTGAAGTCCAGACGGTTCGCCTGATACTGTCTGTACCTTCACAGATTTATCCAATGACATAGAAATATTTAAATTTCCTTCCTGAAAATGAAATTCCATCAAATTAGAATCACTGACTGTCTGAATCAATTCAATTATTTTTTCAAATTCCATCTCTACCTCCTGACAATAATCTAATCTTCAAATTTTTTCAGAAGAATGGATGCATTATGCCCTCCGAAGCCAAGAGAATTACTCAATGCATATTTTATATCCATTTTTTCCGGGCCTTTTCCCACATAATCCAGATCGCACTCTTCATCAGGAATCTGATAACCCACAGTCTGATGAATAAATCCCTCCTGAAGTTCTTTAACACAGGTAATGGCTTCCACTGCACCTGCAGCTCCCAGAAGATGGCCGGTAACAGATTTGGTTGAATTGATTTTCATTTCCTTTGCATGACTGCCAAAGGCTTTCTTAATTGCAACTGTTTCAAAAAGATCGTTATGATGCGTGCTAGTTCCGTGGGCGTTAATGTACCATACATCATCAGTGGAAATTCCTGCTTCTTTTACTGCCAGTTCCATTGCTTTCGCCGCACCGGAACCATCCTGGGCAGGAGAAGTAATGTGGAAAGCATCGGCAGTTGCTCCATATCCCACAATTTCAGCATAAATCTTTGCTCCTCTTTCTTTAGCATGTTCCAGTTCCTCAAGAATCAGGACACCTGCCCCCTCACCCATAACAAACCCATTTCTTTCTTTATCAAAAGGAATAGAACATCTTTTAGGATCTGTTGATGGAGAAAGTGCTGTCAAAGCTGCAAACCCCCCAAATCCCGTTGGAGTGATAGCTGCTTCTGTCCCTCCTGCCACCATTATATCTGCATCCGAACACTGAATAGCCCTGTATGCCTCACCTATACTGTGAGTTCCAGTTGCACAGGCTGTCACCACATTCAGATTTTTTCCTCTTAATCCAAACTGAATGGATACATTTCCTGCTGCCATATTTGAAATCATAAGAGGAATTGTCAACGGATTCAGCCTTCCCGGTCCTCTTGTTTCCAGGATTTTACAGGATTCTTCTACAATACTCAGACTTCCTATTCCACTTCCCACACAACAGCCTGCACGAAAGGGATCTTCTCTTGTCATATCAAGTTGCGAATCTTCCATAGCCTGTCTTGCTGCCGCAACTGCATACTGACTGAAAAGTTCCATTCTCTTTGCAGATTTAAAATCCATATAATCTTTCGCATGAAAATCTTTAATTTCTGCTGCCATATGTGCCCTGAAATTGGCAGAATCAAAATGTGTTACTTCTCCAAAATTGGTCTTCCCCTCTTTTACACTTTTCCAGAACTCTTTCACGCTCAATCCTACAGGTGTTACAACTCCCATTCCCGTAATCACAATTCGTCTCACTATTTTCCTCCCTATACGTTCATACCGCCATCCACACTGATAACCTGTCCGGTAATATAATCTGCCTTCTCAGATGCCAGAAATACAGCCATTTCAGCAATGTCCGAAGGCTTTCCGAAATGTCCCAGAAGAATCTGCCTGCAGGCTGCTTCTTTTACTTCTTCTGCCAGTACATCTGTCATATCTGTCTCAACAAACCCAGGAGCAATGGCATTTACAGTAATACCCCTGCTTCCCAGTTCTCTTGCAATAGCTTTTGTCAGGCCAATAATTCCTGCTTTAGCCGCCGAATAATTTGCCTGTCCTGAATTTCCCATAATTCCCGAAACAGAAGAAATATTAATGATTTTTCCACTTCTTTGTTTCACCATCTGCCTTGCAGCATGACGTATGGTATTGAATGTGCCTTTTAAATTTACATTCAAAACCGCATCAAAATCCTCCTCTTTCATTTTCATAATCAGACCGTCTCTGGTGATTCCGGCATTGTTTATCAGAATATCAATCTGTCCGAATTCACTGATAATATCTTTCATCATTATCTGGCAAGCATTAAAGTCACTTACATCGCATTTATACAGATGAGCTTTTCCCCCCTGAAACTGTATGGTTTTTACAACATCTTCGGCTTTTTTTTCAGAACCATTATAATTTACTATTACCTCCGCTTCTTCTCTTGCAAGAGCAATGGCAATCTCACGTCCAATTCCACGTCCTGCACCGGTAATAACAGCAATCTTTCCTTTCAGCATTTATAGCACTCCTTTCTCACAACATCCAGATCTTCTATTTTTTCAACATGGAAGGCTCTGCAGTTTTTGTCAATTTTTTTAATAAATCCCGTAAGAGTTTTTCCCGGTCCGATTTCGATAAAAGTATCCACTCCGTTTCGGATCATTTCCTCCACGCACTGCTGCCAGCGTACAGAGGAAGAAACCTGTTTTACCAGAAGTTTTTTTACTTCTGATGATTTCCTCACATATCCGCCTGTCACGTTGGAAACATAAGGAATCTTCAAAGAGTGTATCTCAATATTCTCCAGTGCATCTTCAAGCTGAATTCCCGCCTTATTCATAAGACAACAGTGAAAAGGGCCACTTACCCTGAGAGGAACCACCCGTCTTGCCCCTGCCTTTTTTAATTTTTCTCCGGCCAGATATACTGCCTGTTCCTGTCCTGTAATCACAGTCTGACCGGGACAGTTGTAATTTGCCACAAAAACATCCCCCTGTGTTTCCTCACATATTTTTTTTATAATTTCCGCAGAAATCCCAAAAACTGCAGCCATAGCTCCACCTGTTGGATAAGCCTGCTCCATATAGATTCCTCTTTTTCTTATAATAGAAAAAGCATCCTTTTCACTTAAACCTCCTGATGCAATCAGAGCCGCATACTCTCCAAGGCTTAATCCTGCATTTACCTGGGATGAAATTCCCTGCTCCTTTACGGCAGAAAGAATTGCAGCTTCTGCTGTAAGCATAGCAATCTGTGTATATTCTGTCATATTCAGTTTTGTGTTCTCTTCAAAACAAAGTCTGGGCATATCAATACCTGTAACTTCTTCCGCCAGATCAAACACCCTTCTGCTTACTTCAAACTGTGTGTAAAAATCTTTTGCCATAGTTGGAAATTGAGAACCCTGTCCAGGAAAAACGAATGCAATATTTGACATTTTTTAAGGTTCCTTTCTTCTTTTATTTGCATTTAAAATAATTTGATTATCAAATTATTAACCTAAAAAATTCTCTCCGAATTATTATCTTCGGAGAGAATTTTATACATATACTATGCTTCTACGCCTTTTCCCTTCAGATATTCCATTACATCCCCTACTGTATTCATTTCTGAAAGATCTTCTGCCGGAATCTCAATATTATATTCATCTTCAAGAGCCATAACAAGTTCAAAAAGATCAAGGGAATCTGCTCCCAGATCATCTTTAAATGAAGTCTCTGCCGTAATTTCTGACGCCTCACAGTTTAACTGTTCTGCAATCATTTCACTCATTTTCTCTAACATTGCTTTTTCTCCTTTATATCAGTATAATATATAATTAATGATATTTTGATGTTCAAAGTATATATTCTTCAACTCTTTTTGTCAAGAACTTTTTATTTTGGTCTTTAATCTTTAAACCTTATCTGGCGGGCCACACTAAGTGCAAGTCCCATCTCAGCCATAAGGAACACAATGGATGTGCCTCCGTAGCTGATAAACGGAAGTGTAACTCCTGTATTAGGTATAAGATTAACTACTACAGCAATATTCAGAATAACCTGAAGAGATATATGAATAAAAATACCGCTGACCATCAGAGAGCCAAACATATCCGGTGCATTCTGTGCAATAAAAAACAGTCTGTAAAGAAGATAACCATACAGAAACAGTACGATAAGTCCTCCAAAAATTCCAAGTTCCTCACATATAATAGAAAAGATCATATCATTCTGAGCTTCCGGAACGCTGCCCAGCTTCTGAATACTGTTGCCAAGTCCCCTGCCGAAAAAGCCCCCGGAACCTATGGCATATAAAGCCTGAAGTGTCTGATAACCCGCACCGTCTGCAAAATCTTCCGGATGCAGCCACACAAGCACACGGCGAAGACGGAAACTGGTATTACTGTCCACACTGACTGTAGCATTTAAAAAAAGAACCACCACCGAGATTAAAGCGATTACGACCATGGCAATAATAATAAATTTCTTCGTATCCGGATGAGCTACAAAAATCAGTCCAATAGTGATACATAAAATAATAATTGCTGTACTTAAGTTTTCTGTAAAAACATAGGCACCTGCTGCTAGAAGTGCTCCCCAGGCTCCAAGAACCATGCAGGCTTTCAGAGTCTTTACTCTGCGTCCCATATTAACGATCATATACGGAATACATACAATAACCGCAATCTTGGCAAGCTCGGAAGGCTGGAATCCAATTGGTCCGATCTGCAGCCATCTCTGTGCACCATTCGCTGAAGTTCCCAGTGGTGTTTTAACCAGGACCATAAGACCTAATGCGGCAAAATAAAGCACTGTAGTAAAATGAGTAAGAATATGATAATCAATCCTTGAGATGAAAAGTGCTATTGCAATACAAATAATGCTTATAATAGCCTGTTTTTTAAAATAATGCATATCATCACCGAACTTTATTTCAGCCATATAGGCACTTGTACTGTAAAGCATTATCAGTCCAAAACAAATCAGCAGAATAATAACAGCCACGAGACTGTAGTCATAATAATCAGTTTTTTTTCTTCTTGTGGCTTTACTCCCTACCGAAAGAGGAGCCAATGCCTGATTGTGTGATTTTGTTTTCTGCATTCAATCACCTGACGCTTTCTGTTTACAACATTACTCAGACATTATAGCAGAAAGTTTTTCCGGAAGCAATACAGGAGGAAGCACCTTCCTCCTGTTTTAATATTTTAATCTTCTTCATCCGGAATTTCAATTGGATCTGTTTCAAAGATAAATTTAACATTCCCGTCCATTTCATCTGCTTTGTCGGTGAATGTTGTATACATTACGTCATCTGACTGAATAGCCTCAAATCTGTCAAGAATATCCTGAAGGTCTCCATTAACCGCATCATCCAGCTTTTTAATACCTTCTTTGTAGAACTTTTTCTGACCCTTTTTCAGATCTTTTGCTCCATCCTTTAGTTCCTGAATTCCATCCTTAAGCTGGTCGCTGCCGTCAGAAAGCTTTTTTGTTCCATCCGTTAATTCTCTGGTACCGGAGACAAGGCTTGTTGTACCGTCCCTTAAACTTCCGGTTCCATCTGCAAGGCTTTTTGCCCCTGCAGCAAGTTCATCTGCTCCGATGTTAAGCTGTGGACTGTTTGAAGAAAGTTCATTTGCTCCACTATATAAAGCTCCACTGTTAGATGCAAGAGCCTGGACACCGGCAGAGAGCTGTCCTGTTGCCTGACTGATCTGAGACATACCACTCATCAGGCTTTCTTTTGCACCCTGAAGAGTAGCGGAACCATTTAAAAGGGCATTCGCATTGGCATTGTTATTACCCAGAAGTTTTTTGATACCATTTGTCAGTGTCTTTGAAGACTGTATCAGAGAATCTGCTCCGGCAATTATCTTTTCTGTATCTGCCTTGGCAAATTTTGAGTATCCATCCTGAAGTGATTTATTTCCTTTATTAAGCTGAGCTGATCCCTCCTGAAGCTGTTTTACTCCTTCCAGCATTTCAGGCATCTGTTTTCCTATCTGTGTAAAGAGAGAATTCATTGAGCTGATCCCCTGTGCAAGCTGACTGCCTAATGCTGCAAGCTGATCTCCACTTTCCTGTAAAGCACTGTCATTTGCTGTTAAAGACTGTGCGCCCGAGCAAAGCTGTGTTACAGCTGTTTTGACCTCTGTCAAACCTGAACTTAAAGCCATAAGCTGCTGTTGCAGTGCCTGAAGCTGACCCTCAATTGCTTCTTTTTCCGCATCCGCTTCTGAAGAAGCAGTATCTGAGGCGCTTCTCAGTTTATCAGCGATTCCCTGCAGTTTTGAAGTATCCTGTGCAGATACTGTTATAGTGGAGGTATCAATTCCGGAAGCACTTTCCTCAGCTGCCTGCACGGCGCCAAGAGCACTGCCTACTGCTGCCTGCACGGCTGCTGCCGTATTCTCATCCATATTACTGTAATCTATATTATTCAATGCAGATTCTGCGTTTGAAAGGTTACTGTTTACTGAAGACAAACCGCTTTCCACAGAAGAAGCATCCACAGAAACAGCAGATGAATCACTGATCCAGTTTTCTATGGCATCAGCCTGGCTGTTCATTGTCGCTGCACTGCTGTCAAGATATCCGGACATTTTACCGGTTTCTTCACTTACCTTAGCAGCCGGGGAAGAATCTCCAAAAGCTTCCAGCTTGCTCTGAAGCTCTTCAAGTCCTGCTGACAGCTGCTCTACACCTGCAATATACTCTTTTACCTTACTGTTAAATTGAGAAACCCCTGAAGTATATGCCGTTACATTTTTATCAAGATTCTGAAGTGCTGATGGATCAATCTGAGAAGAAAGTGCAGCCATCTTATCTGCAGCAGTCTTGATTCCTGAAACTGCCGTATTGATTCCCGGTACTATCTGGCCGATTCCTTCTGTAAGGCTCTTAATTCCTCCAACATACTGACTTACGCCACCTGCAAGCTGAGCAGCACCTGCGATATACTGGTTCATACCGTCAGTAAGAGTCAGGGACCCATTTACATAATCCTCAATTCCTCCTGCAAGCTGATTGCCTCCTGACACATAGGCATTTACTCCTTTACTTAAATTCTGCATTCCGGCCTGATATTCGGCCATTTTACCATCAAGAATATTAACGCCCGAAGTATACTGTTTTATACCTGATGATAAAGTATCTGCTCCGGATGTATACGCAGATACCCCACTTTTCAACCGATCAGCTCCATCAGTCAGCTGCTGTGCTCCTTTATCCAGCCTGTATGCACCGTCATCCAGTCTTTTGGCGCCATCATTTAATTCACCTGCCCCGGATTTCAGGGAAGCAATTCCATCATAAAATTCCTTATACTTTTTATTCAGTGTATTTGTACCATCATACAATTTCCTGGTGCCATCCACCAGTTCTATTGCCGCATCTGAAAGATCATTCACGGAATCCTTCAGATCATCCAGACCATCTGCCTCATCCAGATTAATGCTGTCAAAAACATCTGTCAGAGCAACTGTAAAAGAAGAGCTTAACTCACAATCGATTACATTTGCTTCAACAGTAAAATTCTCTGGAATTTCAACAACATCTTCCATATCTGAAGAAAGGTCAAGACTTTCCTTTAGACCCGGCATTGCAATACCTACTACAACATTTCTTTTTCCATCCGATACAACCTTACCGTTATCAACAGTAATGTCTGAGAAATTATCCGTTGGAAGAATCATACCCGTTACCATTACAAATGGTGAATAAATTTCTTCATCTTTTCCACTAATCTTTTTTGTTATCCTTGACTTATTTTCATAAGATACCTGTATTTTTAAATGTCCGCTTTTTCCTGCAAGATCTTCCGGAGATATTCTGGTTCCATCAAGGTAGTATTCTATATTCATAGAAACCGGCAGTTCTTTATCTGTTTTTCCCTGATAATAGATATCTTTTCCATCTGTATCCCAGGTAAGTTCATCGCCATTCTGAGTATATTCCTCGTCTCCTTTTACATTTTTAATATCCTTTAGATCAGAAGAATCCTGAATCTTCCCGGTAGAACTGTCTCCAGAATTCTGCAGCCAGTCTGAAACAGTAACGTCCTTTACTTCTCCCTGTGCTGTTGTATTAACGTAAACAGTTTCTTCTTTTGCTATCTGATCTGTTCCTGTCTGGGCTGCTGCCATCACAGATCCTGTACTAAGAACCACAGCCATACCGGCTGCAACTGTAGCTGTTACCGCTTTTTTTCTATTCTGTTCATAATAAACAACTCCTTTTCATATACTCTCAATCAGTTTGCAAATCTTATCAAGATATAAATTTATGCTTTCTTTTTATCTTTCTTTTTTATAAATCCTATAGATGTATGGCAGATCAGAGGATCAAATATCATAAACATAGCCGGAAGAACAAACAGAACAACGACTGTACTGATGATTGCTCCTCTTGAAAGCAAATTCGTAATACTTCCGATCATATCTACCTGTGTATACATTCCAACTCCAAAGGTTGCTGCAAAGAAGCTGCATCCACTGATGATAACAGACTTCATACAGGATTTATGGGCGTTGGCTATGGCTTCCTTTTTATTCTTCCCGTTATACCGTTCCGTCTGATATCTGTTAGTCATCAGGATAGCATAATCTACAGTTGCCCCCAGCTGGATACATCCGATCACAATACTTGCAACAAAAACAACTTCCTTTCCCTGATAGAAAGGCACTGCCATATTTACAAAAATGGCAAATTCGATAACCGCAACAAGAATAAACGGCAGGGAAATTGATTTAAATACGATCATTATGATGATAAATATGGCAAGGATAGAAACGATATTTACAGTTTTCAGATCCACTTCCGTAACATCTTCCAGGTCTTTCGTCAAAGGTGCTTCACCAATAACCATGGAACCAGGACTGTATTTTTTCACAATCTTCTGAATTTCATCAATCTGTTTATTAACCTCTTCTGTTGCTGTTTTATATCTGGAACAGACAAACTGAAGTTCATACTGATCACTTTCCAGCATATTTTTTACATCTTCAGGAATCATAGTATCAGGAAAAGCAGGACCTACAAAGGAATCCATTCCCAGTGCCCAGCGGACACCATCTACATCCTTGATCTGATCCAGCATTTCTCCTTTTTCCTGAGAAGTCATACCTTTTTTCAGAAGGATCATATGAATATTACTCATATCAAAAGTATCCTGAAGCTTTTTATTAGCCACATTACTGTCCAGAGTCTGTGGAAGAGATCTGTCGATATTATAATAGTTCTGCAAATGACTGTTTCCGTAAATTGCCGGGAAAAGCATAACCAGAAAAACGATCAGCCATACTTTATAATGTTTTGTAATAAATGCAGAAGCTTTGTCAAGGCTTGGTATCAAAGGTTTATGTTTTGTTTTTTCAATTGCCTTATCAAAGGTAAGAACCATAGCCGGCAGGAATGTAACGCAGCAAACTACTCCGATTAATACTCCCTTTGCCATAACAATTCCCATGTCACGTCCAAGAGCAAACGTCATAAAACACAATGCAAAGAAACCAGCTACCGTAGTAATGGAACTTCCAATCACTGATTTAAATGTTGCAGCGATTGCATGAGCCATAGCCGTTTCCCTGTCATCCGGATATTTATTTTTATTTTCCTCATAACTGTTCAGCAGAAAAATGGAATAATCCATTGTCACGCCGAGCTGAAGAACTGCGGTCAGAGCCTTGGTAATATACGATATTTCTCCAAGAAATATGTTTGTACCCAGATTATAGATTACTGCCATACCTATACTGAGCAGGAACAGAAGAGGCACTACCAGAGAGTCCATGGCAAGAAGCAAAACAATCAAAGAACAAATTCCGGCTATGACAACATAAATAGGCATCTCATGTAATGCAAGCTGTTTAATATCTGTAACAATACCTGTCATTCCACTGATAAAACAATTTTGCGCCGTAATCTTACGTATCTGTGTAACTGCATCCATTGATGAATCGGAAGATGTGGTGTTATCAAATAATGCAATCATCATCGTAGCATCACCTTTAAAAAATGCTTCTCTTAAATCTTTCGGGAGCATTTCCACAGGAACAGAAAGATCCAACACACTGTCATACCACAGGACTTTCTCCACATGATCAACACCTTCTATTTTTTGTTTCAGGGCCGCCACATCTTTCAAGTCCGTATCCTCTACAACAATCATGGAAAAGGCTCCTATGCCAAACTCATCAACCATAATATCCTGTCCTTTCACTGTTTCCAGTGACTCCGGAAGATAGCTCAGCACATCATAATTGATTCTGGTGGCTGCCATACCAAAGTATGACGGGATCAGTAATGCAAAGCTTATTATAATGATGAGAATCTTATGCTTTGCAATCCATTTTCCTACTTTATCCATTCTCTTCTCCTTCTTTCTTATTTGATATTATTTATTCTATGACCAATAGTCATTTTTAATTTCAAGGAATGTTATATACCAAAAATGACTAATAGTCAACAATAAATTTAAATAATTTATTTTAAATTAATATTCTTCCATATTTACAGTTGATTTTTTAAAATGCAGTGCTATAATAACTCATATGGAAGCATAGCTCAGCTGGGATGAGCGTTCGCCTCACACGCGAGAGGTCAGGAGTTCGAGCCTCCTTGCTTCCATTTTTTCATGGGGCATTAGCGCAGTTGGGAGCGCATCACATTCGCATTGTGGAGGTCGTGGGTTCAAATCCCATATGCTCCACTTTTTTTTTGGAAAAAATATTGACTTATAGTCATTTTTGACTAAAATAAGATTATCAAAAGAAAAGCAGGGAGGTGTCATAATGGGAAAACTGGAAACAAACAAAAAGAAAAAAAAAGAGGCCTTATTTAATACTGCTTTTGAACTTTTTACAACTAAAGGGCTGGCAAAGACAACAATTTCTGATATTGTAGATAAAGCAGGTGTTGCCAAGGGAACCTTTTATCTCTATTTTAAAGATAAATATGATATCCGGAATAAGCTGGTGTCACACAAGACGGGAGAACTTTTTTTTCATGCCCATGAGGCTCTTGAAAAATCGGGAGTAACCGGATTTGAAAATCAGGTCCATTTTATTGTGGATTATATTCTCACTGAGCTTGACCAGAACAGAACCCTTTTACTTTTTATTTCCAAGAATCTGGCATGGGGTGTATTTAAAGGTGCATTTGAGGAAAAAATGCCTGATGAAGATTACCACTTCTACCAGTCTTATCTTGATATGCTTTCCAAAAATGGAAAAACCTATCAAAACCCGGAACTGCTTCTCTTTACCATTATTGAACTGGTAGGTGCTTCCTGTTACAGCTGTATTTTATATCAGCAGCCGGTTCCATTAACTGAATACCGTCCTTATCTTCACAGAACTATTGACGGAATTATGAAGACTTTTTCAGAAGAGAATGCAGAATTGCAGGCTCAAAAGGTGGATTAAATATGAAGCAGATTTATCTGGACAATGCAAGTACAACTTACCCTAAACCTCCTTCCGTTGCAGAAGCAGTGGGAGATTTCATTTCTAACTGTGGAATGAATATCAGCCGGGGAACTTATTCATCTGCTTTTGAAACAGGGGAAATGGTTTATGAGACCCGGGAGCTGCTCTGCCGGCTTTTTCACTTTCCAGATTGTAAAAATGTAGTTTTTACCCCCAATATAACTACCAGTCTTAATATAGTAATTAAAGGCCTGCTACGAAAGGGAGATCATGTTCTGGTTTCCTCAATGGAACATAACGCTGTTATGCGTCCCCTGGTACAGATGAAGGAGTCAGGAACAGATTTTGACAGAATTCCCTGTACTGAAACAGGTGAACTTATTCTGAGCAAGGCAGAAGAACTTCTCCGCCCTGAAACAAAAGCAGTTATCATGACACATGGTTCAAACGTCTGTGGAACATTAATGCCGCTGAAAGAAATGGGGGAATTTTGTAAAAAGCATAGCCTTTTCTTTATTGTAGACTCTGCCCAGACAGCAGGCGTTATCCCTGTTGATATGGAAGAATGTTCCATAGATGCTCTGTGTTTTACAGGACATAAAGGACTTCTTGGTCCTCAGGGAACCGGTGGTCTGATTATCAATGACAAACTTGCCGGTTTACTTGTACCATTGATCAGTGGCGGAACCGGCAGCATTTCACATACAGAGGAAATCCCGGATTTTCTGCCTGACCGTCTGGAACCCGGAACTCAGAATCTTCCAGGCATAGCCGGATTACATGCATCACTGGAGTTCATTTTAGAAACAGGGACAGATACCATCCGTCAGCATGAACTCTCCCTGACAGAACAGTTTCTTTCCGAAATATCTGGGATGGATCATATAAGAATAATAGGCCAAAAAGACACAAAAGGCCGTACTGGTGTGGTATCTGTCCAGATGAAGGATATAGATAATGCACTGGCTGCATACCAGCTTGAAAAAGAATATGGAATACTTACAAGAGTTGGATTGCACTGTGCTCCCAGCGCCCACAAAACCCTTGGAACTTTTCCAGAGGGAACTATTCGTTTTTCCTTTGGCCTGTATAATACACCAGAGGAAGTACATCTGGCTGCAAAAGCTCTTGGCAGACTAAATACACCCTTTCCATATTAAGGCATAAAATATATGGTAAACAGTTTCAGACAGAAAGGATTTGCTCATGGAAAATTATCAGATGAACCGCTCATACGGCAGGCCATATAATCGTACTTGCGGAATGTCTAAGCCCTGTCCCCAAAAAGAAATTTCCGGCAGAAGCTGCCCTTGTTATAACAACAATACTCCATCAACAGACTGTAATTGTGTAATGCCCGGGACCAAAAGCAGTGATAAAGAAATGTACTCCCATCTTCAGCATCTGGAACCTGCCATGGCATATGTACCATGTCAGGAATTTACAGAAACTTTTAATCTTCCTTATGCTTTGTCTGTGGGAACCATTTTTCCACAGCTGTGTAAACCATTTTGTGGAAAGAGAGGTAGTGCCAGATGATGTGTAATCAGGATTCCAGATGCAGGCTTCTTGAAAAAATCAATCAGGTTAGCTTTGCAGTAAATGATATATTGTTATACCTTGATACCCATCCCTGTGATGAAAAAGCTATTTCCTACTCTCAGCAAATGATAAAAGAAAGGAAAAGATTGTTAACGGAATATGCAAAATTGTTTGGTCCTCTGACTGTTGATAATACGGATGAGTCAGATGGAAGTACCTGGAAATGGATGGAGCAGCCATTCCCATGGGAGAAGGAAGGAGCGTGCAGATAGTATATGTGGAATTATGAAAAAAGACTTCAGTATCCTGTAAATATTACAAAACCCAATGCGAAAATAGCTCAGTATATTATGAGCCAGTATGGTGGCCCGGATGGTAATAGATTCTTAGATTCCTTATTCCCCCTTATCCATGGGATTTCTTTTCATAGTTACTGCTTGTTAAAATATCATCCACTTTTTTTTGAATCTTTTTTTTAATCTCTTCCATTGAAATCTCTTTTTCTGTGTAATAAATTCCATTAATCCTGACTCGTGTAGAAAATTCTATTTTCTTCATAAAATCACCTCATTTTATGTTATGTACTTTTACTTGTCCATGTTACTCTACGGATTCAAGAAATATTAAAACACCGCTCAACCATTTCTGATCGTGCGGTAAATATCATACGTATTTGCTAAACCGAAAAATTATTCTTGGGTGTACCCAATAATTCTTGGGTGTACCCAATAATTTTTCGGCTAAAGCTTTTATATTGTAATACCTAGGTAAAAAAAGTCATAAACCAACGTTGTGCTTACACATAAGTGATTTTATGACTTGTTGACCTGTCCCCACTGCTTTTGGACATACTTTTTTTGATTCTCTGGATACGAAAAAACATTAAAATGGGTATGAATTTCCACGTTTATTCACAATCACTGTGGATATTCCATATTGCTGACGTTTCTATCCTTCCCATTGCAAATAAGCTCTATTGCTGACAGTCCGAAAAAGCATATCTTCATAATCAGATTGGATGTACCGGAATCCATTGACATACTCAATACAGTTCAGTCCAGTAGAAAGGAAATCTCTTATTGCCATATCAACGGCTTTTTCATAGGTTCTGGATCCTGTATTGACATAGATCTGAGCATTATAAATTACTTTTCTACTTTATATATTTCAATCCACACACCCACAAGGGGTGCGACGCATACCGATGATGGCAAGCTAAAGGAGGAGATAATTTCAATCCACACACCCACAAGGGGTGCGACAGTGTGTGGGGATTGTGTATCTGGGTGCAAAACCATTTCAATCCACACACCCACAAGGGGTGCGACCTATCCAGTTGTCTAAACTGGCCCATAATAAATATTTCAATCCACACACCCACAAGGGGTGCGACAAAAGCATAAGACCTGGAAGGGCAGCAAGTAGTAATTTCAATCCACACACCCACAAGGGGTGCGACCGGAGAGGGAAGCCGCATTGCTTATACCTATTCAATTTCAATCCACACACCCACAAGGGGTGCGACGCACTGGTGGCAAGCAACCTT
>JAXEUE010000179.1:0-5500 GCA_034115005.1 Blautia sp. | reverse complement strand
ATTCCGGATGAGTTTGTAGTGGGATATGGACTGGATTATGCACAGAAATATAGAAATCTTCCGTTCATTGGTGTTGTGGAACAGGAGGAAAACTGAAAGGAGAACGAACTAAGTGAATAAGCAGCCAGGCAGAATCAGCCTGTATCTGGTAATGTTGGTTGCTCTGATCGCCGGGTATTTTTATCTGAATAACCAGGTGGTTTCCCAGAGCAGCTATTCAGAATCTCAGCTGGAACAGGCACTTGAAGAAAATAAGGTGGTTGATGCTGTCATTCAGCAGAATAAGGAGGTTCCTACCGGCGCAGTGATTGCTGACATTGCCGGAGAGGGGCAGAAGAAGGTTTATGTTACAGATGTAAATGAAGCCCTGAAACTGCTGAAAAAGTATGATATTGATGTTACAACAAAGGATGTGCCGGGAGACAATATATTCCTCAATACACTGCTTCCCGTGCTTCTTACAGGAGCTTTCGTGATTTTTGTGATTTCACTGATGAACAGACAGATGGCATCAGGAGGCAGTAATGCTAAAATGATGAATTTCGGCAAGAGCCGTGCCAGAATGTCTTCTCCGGATGATAAGAAAGTTACCTTTGACAATGTGGCGGGCCTTCAGGAAGAGAAGGAGGACCTGGAGCAGGTGGTGGATTTTCTGAAGAATCCTCAGAAATACACCAAAGTGGGAGCCAGAATTCCAAAGGGAGTGCTTCTTGTGGGCCCTCCTGGAACAGGTAAGACTCTCCTTGCAAAAGCAGTGGCCGGAGAGGCAGGGGTGCCTTTCTTTTCCATTTCCGGTTCTGACTTTGTAGAAATGTTTGTTGGTGTAGGTGCATCACGTGTCCGTGATCTTTTTGAAGAAGGCAAACACCATGCTCCCTGTATTATCTTTATCGATGAGATCGACGCAGTTGCCAGACAGCGTGGAACAGGTATGGGCGGCGGCCATGATGAGAGGGAACAGACACTGAACCAGCTTCTCGTTGAGATGGATGGTTTCGGGGTAAATGAAGGCATTATTGTAATGGCAGCTACCAACCGTGTGGATATTCTGGATCCTGCCATTTTGCGTCCGGGAAGATTTGACCGTAAAGTTGCAGTGGGACGGCCTGATGTGAAAGGAAGAGAAGAGATTCTCCGGGTTCACGCCAAGGATAAACCGCTGGGAGAAGATGTTGACCTTGCCCAGATTGCCAGGACAACAGCAGGATTCACAGGTGCGGATCTGGAAAACCTTCTGAACGAGGCAGCCATTGAAGCTGCCAGACAGGGCAGAGGTTTTATCCTTCAGTCTGATATCAAAGGGGCATTTATTAAAGTCGGTATCGGTGCGGAGAAGAAGAGTAAAGTAATATCTGATAAGGAAAAGAAGATCACTGCTTATCATGAAGCTGGACATGCGATTCTTTTCCATGTGCTGCCGGATATGGAACCTGTCTATACTATTTCCATTATTCCTACGGGAATGGGCGCTGCAGGCTATACCATGCCGTTGCCTGACAATGACGAAATGTTTAATACAAGGGGAAAAATGCTTCAGGATATTACTACTCTTCTTGGAGGACGCGTGGCCGAGGAGATTATTTTCGGGGATATTACCACAGGAGCGTCAAATGATATCAAGCGTGCTACGGAAACAGCAAGAAATATGGTTATGAAGTACGGAATGTCTGACAGGATCGGACTGATCGCTTATGGGAATGATGATGATGAGGTCTTTATCGGAAGGGATCTGGCTCACACAAGAGGATACAGTGAGGACGTGGCAAAAGAGATCGACCAGGAGATTCATCGTATCATAGAGGAATGTCATACTCGTGCGAAAGAGATCATTTTGCAGCATGAAAGCGTCCTTCACAGCTGTGCCAGACTTCTCCTTGAGAAGGAAAAGGTACATCGTGAGGAATTTGAGGCACTTTTTACAACGGAAAAACAGACTGCTTCCGATAAGAGTGTATAATATAACCAAAAAAGTGTGCATGAATTTGTTAACTTTGTGCACACTTTTTTATTGCCTCATGTTACTATAATAACTGTAAAAACCCCCAATACATTATATAGTTTTTGCTACACCCCATAAGAAGAAATACCTTCTCCGAAAAAGACAGCACGTAAGGCTGTCTTTTTTATTTGAAAAAATCAGGTTGTAAATTGGACTTTTTTACGATAAAATAGGATAGATATGTTGAAATATTTATTTTCAGAGTGTTACAAATTGAATAAGCAGAGAGGGCCAGGCGGATATGGAATATGAAAATATAGACAGAAAGAAAAAAATGCAATATATCTTAAACATGCGTCCGGTGTTGAATAAAGAGGCACTTTTCAGTGACGGAACACAGGATTACAGAAGTCCTCTGGAGCCTAAGACGGGGGATCAGGTGACTATCCGGTTCCGTACTCAGAAGAATAACGTTGATTCTGTATATCTTGTCAGCGCAGATATGCGCAGGGAAATGACGATCTGTGAGACGGATAATGGTTTTGACTATTATTCCACACAGATTACCATGGGAGGGGATATATTCCGATATTATTTTGAAATCCAGTATGGCTGTGTAACATGTTATTACAATAATGAAGGTGTTTCCGTGAAACGGGAATCCAGAATGGACTTTGAAATCTACCCGGGATTTGATACGCCTGACTGGGCAAGAGGTGCAGTTATGTATCAGATTTTTGTGGACCGCTTTTTAAATGCCGATCCGACTAATGATGTGGTAACCGGGGAATACTGTTATATAGGCGATAACAGTGTTCGGGTTGAACAGTGGAACAAACCGCCTGCAGCCATGGGAGTCAGGGAATTTTATGGCGGTGATATCCAGGGAATTATGAATAAGCTGGATTACCTTCAGAATCTGGGAGTTGAGGTTATTTATCTGAATCCGGTTTTTGTTTCTCCAAGCAATCATAAATATGACTGCCAGGATTATGACTATGTGGATCCCCATTATGGGAAAATTGTTGAGGATTGTGATGAAGGCATACTTCTAAACGGAGACAGGGATAACTCTCATGCCTTTAAATATATCAGAAGAGTGACAGATAAGAGAAATCTGGAGGCCAGCAATGAGCTTTTTTCAAAATTTGTGGCAGAGGTTCACAGAAGAGGAATGAAAGTGATTCTGGACGGTGTGTTTAATCATTGCGGCTCTTTCAATAAATGGATGGACAGAGAAAGAATTTATGAAAACCAGGAAGGATATCCCAAGGGAGCCTATATCAGCGCCGACAGTCCGTACCGCTACTTTTTTGACTTCAAGGATCCTGACAGATGGCCATATAACCCCAGCTACGACGGATGGTGGACACATGATACCCTGCCCAAACTTAACTATGAAGAATCGAGAGAACTTTATGACTACATTCTTCATGTGGGGCAGAAATGGGTTTCACCTCCATACAACGTAGATGGGTGGAGACTTGACGTTGCAGCGGATCTTGGTCACAGTAATAAATTCAATCATCAGTTCTGGAAAGACTTCCGAAAGGCTGTCAAGACTGCCAATCCTGATGCCATTATACTTGCAGAGCATTACGGGAATCCGGAGGGCTGGCTTCAGGGAGACGAGTGGGATACGGTAATGAATTATGATGCTTTTATGGAGCCTGTCACATGGTTTCTTACAGGAATGGAGAAGCACAGTGACGAATACAGAGAGGAGCTGTATGGTAACAGCGAAGCATTCATAGGAGCAATGAAAAATCACATGAGAGCTCTTCATATGTCTGCTCTTCAGACAGCTATGAATGAGCTTTCCAATCACGATCATTCCCGTTTTCTTACAAGAACCAACAAAAAAGTCGGAAGAGTTTCCTCTCTGGGACCGGAAGCTGCATCACAGGATGTGAATCCGGCTGTGATGAGAGAGGCTGTTGCCATTCAGATGACCTGGCCCGGGGCTCCTACCGTATATTATGGGGATGAAGTCGGTCAGTGTGGATTTACGGATCCGGATAACAGAAGAACTTATCCCTGGGGCAGAGAAGATTATCAGATGCTTGATTTCCACAGGGTTATGATCCGGATACACAAAAGCTATGAGATTCTGAAAAATGGTTCTGTGGGTTTCCTGTGGAATGAGTACCAGGGACTTTCCTATGCAAGATTTTCCAGGGATGAACAGATCGTTGTGATTCTGAATAACAGTCAGGAAGAACGGCAGGCAGAAATTAAACTGTGGCATTGTGGCATAAGCCGGATGGAAGATGCAGTCCTGAGAAGAATCCTTGTTTCCGATAAAGAAGGATTTACCGAAGAGCCATGTGAATATACGGCGGCAGCCGGAATTCTCCGTGTAAGTGTTCCTGCATACGGAGTAATGATTCTTCATCATAAAAAATGATATTTTTGCCAAAGTAGTAGACGTAAAAGCAGAAATCTGTTAAGATAAACATATCTGGATATGAAAGAGTTTTCATATCAAATAAGTTTAGGAGGAATTTATCATGTTAGTAAACGCAACAGAAATGCTTAAAAAAGCAAAAGCCGGCCATTATGCAGTCGGACATTTTAACATTAACAACCTTGAGTGGACAAAAGCTGTTCTGACAACAGCTCAGGAGCTGAATTCTCCTGTAATCCTTGGTGTTTCTGAGGGCGCAGGCAAATATATGACCGGATTTAAGACCGTTGTGGGAATGGTAAACGGAATGCTGGAAGAGCTGAAGATTACTGTTCCGGTGGCTCTTCATCTTGATCATGGTACTTATGATGGATGTCTGAAATGTGTAGAAGCAGGATTTTCATCCATTATGTTTGACGGTTCCCATTATCCAATTGAAGAGAATATTGCCAAAACCAAAGAACTTGTGAAAATCTGTGCAGAGCACGGAATGTCTCTGGAAGCAGAAGTAGGTGCTATTGGCGGCGAGGAAGACGGCGTGATCGGAATGGGTGAATGTGCAGATCCTCAGGAATGTAAGATGATTGCTGATCTGGGTGTTGATTTCCTGGCTGCAGGAATTGGAAATATTCATGGCAAGTATCCGGCTAACTGGGCAGGATTAAGCTTCGAGACTCTGGATGCCATTCAGAAGCTTACCGGAGATCTTCCTCTTGTACTTCATGGCGGCACAGGAATTCCTGCTGATATGATCAAGAAGGCAATCTCCCTTGGCGTTTCCAAGATCAATGTAAATACAGAGTGCCAGCTTTCTTTTGCAGCAGCTACACGTAAATATATTGAGGAAGGCAAAGATCTTCAGGGTAAAGGATTTGACCCACGTAAACTTCTTGCACCCGGCACAGAAGCTATCAAGGCAACTGTTAAGGAAAAAATGGAATTATTCGGATCTGTTGGCAAAGCATGATTTTTCTCTCAGAGAATAATTTTAAATCCCGGCAGAGTGTAAACTTTGACCGGGATTTGTTTTATTTCTAAAAAATTTATTATGTTTCTTGATTTTTTATCATAGAGAATAATCTCAGACAGAATTATAATGGAATCAGCTTAGAAATCACGATAATATTAATTCAAAGGAGCGAATGAAACAATGA
>JAXEUE010000178.1:0-13726 GCA_034115005.1 Blautia sp. | reverse complement strand
GCTCTCCATCACCTCGACTGTCCGTGGAAGCCGTCTGATCTGGAACAGCAGGAAGGACGTATCTTAAGACAGGGAAACCAGAATGACAAAGTAAAGATATTCCGGTATGTGACGGAGAACACTTTTGATGCGTATATGTGGCAGATTTTGGAGAATAAGCAGAAGTTCATCAGCCAGATTATGACCAGTAAATCCCCGGTCAGAGCTTGTGAAGATGTTGATGATACGGCACTGTCCTATGCAGAGATCAAGGCACTTGCCACAGGCAATCCGTACATTAAAGAAAAAATGGATCTGGATGTGCAGGTGAGTAAGCTGAAACTTCTAAAGGCAAACCATACCAGTCAGATTTACCGTCTGGAATCCGATATTGCAAAGAATTTCCCGGTACAGATCAGTGCATTGAAAGAGCGGATTGCCGGGATGCAGGTGGATTCGCAGGTAGTAAAAAGCGTGGATTTACAGGATAATGACACGTTTGCCATGACGGTAGGGAATGTTCTTTATGAAGATAAGAAAGAAGCAGGCGAAGCGTTGATCGCCGCCTGTGCAGGTTTAAAAACCATCAGCACCGGCGGAAAGGTCGGGGAATATCAGGGGTTTACGTTATCTGCTTCCTACAATATGTTCTCCAATGCGTTTGAACTGACGATCAAAGGAAAATGCTCTTATAAGCTGGAGATCGGAAAAGACCCTATAGGAAATATGCAGCGTATCCATAACACGCTTTCTTCTATCGACAGGAAGCTGACGGAAAGTAAGCAGAAGTTAGAAACCGTACAACAGCAGCTTGCTACTGCACAGGAAGAGGTAAAGAAACCATTTCCGAAAGAAGCAGAACTGAATGAAAAGATGGAACGCTTATCCGAGTTAAATGCCCTGCTGAACATGGATGAAAAGGGCAATGAGACGATTATGGCAGATGAGGATATTGGCAGAGAAGGAAGCAGCACAGACAGCAGGGATGCCGTAGAAGAAAAAGAACTTCCGGAAACAGCAGACAGAATCCATAAGCCGTCTATTCTGGAACGCTTAAAGCAGGAGAAGGCACAGCAGAATACAGCGGAACAGCCACCTGTACAGAAAGCTGCAAAGAAAAAACATGAACAGGAGTTATAAAAGATTTCCCGTCAGAGTTTTCTCTGGCGGTGACGTAAAATGGAGGGTTTGTTTATGGCAAATAATATAGAAAAACAGTTAAAAGAAATATCGGAACGGCTGGAACAGGGAGTAAAGGAAATCTTTACTTCGGAGAGATATACCGAATATCTGAATACCATGTCAAAGTTCCACAATTACAGCTTTAATAACACGCTGCTGATCACCATGCAGAAACCGGAAGCAACACTGGTGGCAGGCTATCAGGCATGGAAGAAGAAATTTAACCGTCATGTAAAACGTGGAGAGAAAGGAATCCAGATCATCGCACCAGCACCGATACGGGAGAAACAGGAGATTGAAAAGATCGACCCGGTAACAAAAGAGCCTGTGATCGGGGATGATGGACAGCCGGAAACAGAGATCGTGGAGATGGTGATACCGAGATTCCGTGTAACGACAGTGTTTGATGTCAGCCAGACAGAGGGGGAACCGATCGCAGAACTGGAGGTACCGGAGCTTACCGGAAGTGTACAGTTTTATGATACGTTTATGCAGGCATTGCAGAATATTTCTCCTGTACCGATCCGCATGATGAATGTGGAAGGGGATGCAAAAGGCTATTATCACCAGACAGAAAAATATATTGCGATAAAGGAAGATATGAGTAATGTACAGACGATGAAAACCGGAGTCCATGAAGTGAGCCACGCATTGCTGCATGACCGGGAAGTAATGGATGTGGAAGGCGTCCTAAAAGACCAGACAACAAAGGAAGTGGAAGCAGAAAGTATCGCTTATATTGTCTGCAACCATTTTGGTCTGGATACTTCAGAATATTCGTTTACCTATATCGCCAGCTGGTGCGAGAGCAGGGATATGAAGGCGTTGAAAGCATCAATGGATACCATCCGAAAAACATCTGCAGAGATCATTGGGAACATTGAGGAGCAGATGCATGAGCTGGAAAGGGAAAACACCATGCAATATGAAGAAAAAGAAGCATCTGCCACCAGACAGGAAAAACTGGAACAGGACAGTGCAGAAAAGATTGATGAAACTTTGCTTTTTCATGGAGAAAGCGGTCGTTTTGCAATCTATCAGATGGATACGGGCGGAGAGCATACTTATCAGTTTATGGGTTTTGAATCGGCTAAAAAATTAGGCTATACCATTGAGGGGAAAGACTACAGGATGGTGTATGCGGCTCCGTGGATACCAACGATCACATTAGAGGATATTTTTGAGAGATTTAATATCAACCGCCCGAACGATTTTCATGGACATTCCTTATCGGTAAGCGACGTCATAGTTATAAACCGGACGGCGGAGACAAAGGCTTATTATGTGGATTCTTTCGGCTTTGAGGAACTTCCGGACTTTGTACAGCAGAGAATGGAGATGCTGGAAAATAATCATACCAGAGCCTATCCGCCAGTTTATAAAGGAACACTTGCTCAGGCAATGGAAGAACGGGATGTAGATGCTTATCTGGATTCCAGAAAGTTAAATATTGATTGTAAGAAAGCAATCGAGGAAGCAATCGCATTAAATTTTGACGGGCTGCATTTAAAGGAAGATGCCGCAAAACAAGTGCTGGAACAGTTTGGAGAAGAACGTATGACGTTTGTTATGGCAAATACGCTTCGGGAACTTTCTTATGACGGCAGATTTTCCAAACAGAACAAAGACTGGGCAGAACATATCGAAATCCCGGAAAATATCAATCAGGGGAAGAATCTGAATCAGGATTATGTGATAGAAAGCCACCCAGCGGTGTTAGATGGATTTATTGATATGGCAAGGGCAGAGATCCGTATGCAGAAGATTGAACAGGCATTAGATGAAGCGGAAGTCACCATTACAGCAGATACGAGAGAATTTGAAGCAGATGGACATGCAGGAACCTGGCATACAGTAGATGAAAGAGAGTATGCAGGGGAGAAGTTCTTCTTCATGGAACATGATGAGTATGGTTCAGATGTGGCAGGGATTATCGTATCGGAACATGGTCAGCTTGTCGCAGAAGATCTCTGGAATGGGTATGATGCAGGAGCATTGGAAGCTATTTCAGAATATCTGCAGGAGAAAGGGATTTCTGTGGAAGGACTTATGCCGGAACTGGAACCGGATGAACTGGCATATAAGATTGACGATAGGTATTTTGCAATCCAGAGAACAGAGGAAGGCTATGATTATACCTTTTATGCTTTGGATTACGATGAGATCGACGGCGGTGCCTATGACAATCCTGATATTTCTATGCAGCAGGCAATGGAAGATATTCTGGAAGATGAAGAAATGTCCCTGGAAAATGCAGTTCCCGTTGACTATGAGGATTTGATGGCAGAAGTGGAAGAAGCAGGCGAACGGCAGATGCAGCTGGCACAGTTATTAAAGAATTGTCCACCAAGTATTTTTGAGGATTATGACAGGGAAAGAGCAGTGGATACCTGTGAGGGAATTGCAATGCAGTTTACCAAGAGCAAAGGGTATCTGACCGTACAGGCAACGGAAGAAGGTTATTTTTATATTTTTTATGATTCTGACCTGCACGAAATCCATTCCAATGATTATGACGATCCCAAAGTATCTGTTCAGAAAGCTACTTATGAAATCTTAAAAAGTGAAAGAATGGATGATATGGAATGTGTCAAAGTGGACTATAAAGAATTTGAGGCAATGACCATCCAACATTCAAAGGATTTACTACAGGCAGGTGAGCTTCGTGCGACTTCTGAGATTGGAAGAGATGAAGCAGCATTAAATGGTCTTAGCAGGGCAGAAGTGGAACGGGGTGTCTTGTATCACGCACAGGGTATTCTGGAAGATATGGGACTGGAAAATGAAGTAGAGCTGCTTGCAGCAAGGGTGCATGGTTCCAGAAGCAGAGAGGAACTTTACAGAGATGATTCTGACCTTGATGTGGTGCTTTCTTATCATGGCAATATCCGGGAGGACAGTTTCTTCAATGAATTAAATGCTCATGGTATAGCAATGGCAGGTATTAAGGTGGACATCAATCCTATCGCAGAAGAAAGAATCACTCTGGCAGAATATATGAAGGAAGCAGATGCTTACCTTGATCAGCAGGAGATCAAAAAGCTGGCGGTGGATTTAGATAATTTCAGCTATGAATATGACACTTACGAATATAAAGATACCGTTGAGAACAGGGAAGAACAGGTGAAGAAAATCACAGAGGACATTTTGAATCAGAAAACAGGGTGTTTAAAGGACTGGCTGGTTGAAGTATCGGAAGAATCTGATATAGACAGTGATGTGATAACTGCCCGGTCATTACTTTCCCGCCTGGAAAATGCAGAAACCTTTTCTATCTTTACCAGACAATCAGAACAGGAACAGCCGGAAGCTACGATTACTTTTTATGTGGCAGAGTGTATGGAGTTTCCGGTCATGGGAGAATACCATAATAATCTTACTCTGGAAGAAGCGATTAAGATTTATGAAAGTATTCCGGCAGATCGACTGCATGGAGGCAAAGGGATTGGTTTTGACCTGCAGGACGGGGATAAGGATTATTCTGGAGAGTACGAACTGATGTGTTGGGACAGAGTAGACAGGGAACTGATAGATATGATTCCGCATTACAAGGAAAGTCCATTGGTACAGAAAGCAATTAACGATATGGAAAAGTATTTGAATGAGAAACATGGAAAAGTGCAGGAAGCAGAACAGACTGTGGAAGTGAAACAGGAAGTTCCAGAAGCACCAGTCAAGAAAGAATCCGTATCAGTAGAACCAAACCGGGAACAAAACAAAGAGCCTGCAAAGGGTGGAAAAGGAGAACTGAAAAAATCCGTACTGCAGTCATTGAAAGAGTTTCAGGCAAGAGCAAAAGCACAGGAGCAGAAAGAAACGGAAACTGAAAAATCCAAAGCACGTAAGAAGGGGGAGGTAGAATTATGATGGATCTGGCAATGAACTTTGATACAGATGAATGCTTAGTGACCGCAATGTTTGATAAAGGCAACAGAAATGACACGATGGAAGCCATCGGCAATATTATTCCATTTCTGGAAGGGGATGAGGATATGATCGGGCTTGTCTGCAATACCATAAGAAAGCTGTTCTGCATGAGCAATGAAGGCTATGAGATTTTTCTTATGGACTTAGAAGATTATAAATCGGAACTGGAAGAGGGGGAATGAATTCAAGCCAGAGTGCAGTATAGCAGGTGAAAGATGAGAATCGAAGGAAAAAGTGTCAGCATTGAGAAGTGTTAACAGGTATATATTGGAAGAATTCAGCCAGGGAAACTCTGGCTGATATAAAAACACATCTGCAGAAACAGTGACTGAAGAAATTTTGAGTAGTGGAATTGGGAAGAAGTATTTAGATACTATAATAAAGAGATTAGCTGGCTTGTATACTGACAGAGAGGACATAGTAAACAGATTTGCGTTATTATCAGGGATTGTAGGGAGATTCCGAAGAGCTTTTGTTCAGATGATGAAACAATAGGATTGGTACAGGAATTATATAGAACAAAAGTTAATAAAGGGATTTGTTGCGTTTTCCGCTATAATAATCTGCCAGCAAAGAATGTGTTGCCTGAATATGTTTGTGATTATAAGAAACGAGCAGGGTTATTTCAAAGATCTGCAGATTTAGAGTAGTTCTTTTTTTCTGAGAGAAAAATTAAAAATCGTTTTTGGTTCTTCTGGAGAGTGATTATAGCGTTTGGGAAACATCCGGAGAAACCATTACCTCAGGGTGTCGGTAAAGTTCTTTATCAAAGAGAGCTTTGAGATGCCCTTTCTTTTTTTATCCAAATCTTTCCTCTTGTTTACATATATAAACCTAAGAAAAAACTTGACGTTTAAATATTACAAGTGTAATATTTAAGAAAATACGAAAAAAAGGAGAAATAAAACTATATGAGAAAAACGAAAAGAAAAAAACACACGAAGACTATCACAAAAATAGTTTTATTTAGCGGTATATTGATTGGTGGTGGAATCGGTATTGTAACAATAATGAATCGTAATGTTCCTGAAAAAAGACTAATGGAATATATGAAATATATTGAAAAAGGGGAATATGAGCAAATGTATGCCATGCTGGATCAGAAAAAAAGCAGCATGAACAGTAAGGAAGAATTTATAGAACGAAATTCTAAAATATATGAAGGCATTGAGATGTCTGATCTGTCCATAACCGATATTACAGCAAAAAGAAAAGAAAACGGAAATGCGGCAGTTTCCTATACAACAAATATGCAGACTGCTGCAGGAAATGTAGAATTTACCAACAATGCGGTATTTTCACATAACTGGACAGGATATCATTTAATCTGGCAGGATCAGTTGATTTTTCCAGAGTTATCTGCAACGGATAAAGTTCAGGTAACGTTAGAAGAGGCAAAAAGAGGAAATATTTTAGACAGAAATGGTCGCCAGCTGGCTGGAGAGGGAACTGCATCTTCGGTAGGAATTGTTCCGGGCAGAATGGAGAACAGGGAAGATACAATAAAAAAACTGGCAGAGTATCTTGGAATTGGAGCAGACGAAATTGAGGATAAGTTAAAAGCCGATTGGGTAAAAGCAGATTCTTTTGTACCAGTAGCAACAATTCCTAAAATACAAGAGGTCGATCTTCTGACAGTGAATCCGGATGAAACTGTTCTGGAAGAAAAAGAAAAGCAGGACACATTATTGAAGATTCCAGGTATTATGTTATCTGATGTAAAAGTACGAACTTATTATCTAAAAGAAGCTACCTCTCATCTGGTAGGGTATGTACAGGCGGTTACAGCCGAGGATTTGCAGGAACATAAAGGGGAAGGGTATCGTACAAACAGTGTGATTGGAAAGACGGGACTGGAAACGCTTTATGAAAAAGAACTAAAAGGGACAGATGGGTGTGAGATCTGTATTGTAGATGCAAATGGAAATAAAAAAAGTGTCATTGCATATGAGCCTAAAAAAGATGGAGAAGATATCCATACTACGATTGATGGCGATCTTCAAAGTACTCTTTATGAACAATTTAAAGAAGACAGAGGATGTTCTGTAGCCTTGAATCCTTATACAGGGGAAGTACTGGCGTTGGTAAGTACGCCATCTTATGATAATAATGATTTTGTACGTGGAATGGACAATAGCCAGTGGAGTGCATTAAATGAAAATGAAGACAGGCCTTTATACAACCGCTTTCGCCAGACATGGTGTCCAGGCTCAACTTTTAAACCTGTAATTGCTGCAATTGGATTAAAAGTGGGGGCATTTACTGCAAATGACGATTTTGGAAATGAGGGTCTGGCATGGCAGAAAGATTTCTCGTGGGGAGATTATACAGTGACTACACTTCATGATTATGCACCTGTGATCTTGAAAAATGCGCTTATTTATTCAGATAATATTTATTTTGCAAAAGCAGCATTAAAAATCGGTGCGGATCAACTGATGCAATCTCTAAATCAAATAGGATTTAATCAGGAACTTCCATTTGATATTAAAATGTCAGAGTCTCAGTATTCTAATACGGACAAGATAGAAACAGAAATCCAGCTTGCTGACAGTGGGTATGGACAGGGACAGATTCTGGTAAATCCTTTGCATCTTGCAAGCATTTATACGGCTTTTCTAAATGATGGAAATATGATAAAGCCATATCTTCACGCGGATGGAAGCACTTCCAGTGAAATCTGGATAAAAGATGCTTTTTCACCACAGATTGTTTTGGAGGTTATGGAGGGGCTAGAGGGTGTAGTGAATAACCCGGAAGGAACTGGTTATGGAGCATGCCGGGAAGACATTAGATTAGCAGGAAAAACCGGAACAGCGGAACTGAAAGCTACAAAAGAAGATACATCTGGAACAGAAATTGGCTGGTTTACAGTCTTTACTACAGATAGAGATACAGAGAATCCTATTTTGCTCATCAGTATGGTAGAGAATGTGAAAGATATTGGAGGAAGCGGTTATGTGGTGGAAAAGGATAAGGCGATACTGGATGAATATCTCGGTAATGAATAATTTTTACCTTTAAATATTACAAATGTAAGAGGAAAATGATATGAAAAAAATTTGGAAAATATTTTGGGGAGTTATTTTTCTTGCTGTCTGTAGTGGATGTGGCATAAAGAAAGAGCAGAAAAAGACAATTGAAGATACGAAAGAAAAAATTTACAGAGAGTGTGAAATGCTAGCAGAAGGCTATCGGAACATATATGAGAATGCTGTGAAAGAAAATGCACTATATGAGCTGAGTACAATACAAAAAAGTATGGATTATTTTGGAAAATATGGATATGCAGTAATTGATTCCTACAATCAGCTGGATATGGTTCAAAGTATTAAAGTAGATGATTTTTTGAAAAAAGCAGAAAAAGAGAAAAATGGAAAAACTACTATATTTCAAGTTATAGCAGGAGATCATTTTATTCGGTATGATCTGAAAACCAAACAGGGGAAAATAGACGTTGAAGTAAGCTCTTTTAAATGGAAAGAGGATACTTGGCAGGAAACATATTATCATGAGTTTAGAGCTAATTCATGGAAATATACAGAAAACGGGTATTTCTTTATGGAAGAATATCATCCGGCTGGATATGATGGACCGTCTGGATATCGGGCCTTTCGGGTAGTGCCGTTAAATAAAAAATGCAGGGAGCTGAATCGAAAATATATACTTCCTTTTGGATATACACTTAATAAATTGTTTACTTCTAATTGGAGTGAAAAAAATTATGATGGAATAAATTTTTATGATGTTTTTGACCGTTTACTTTCAATGGAAGAAAAAACTGATGAATTTAAGGAAGGAAAGACTTATGAAATCCCAAAAGAATCATTTGAAGCGATATTTCAAAAATATTTTAATATAAGCGCAGAGATACTGCAGACAGGAACGGTATTTCACACGGAAACACAGACATATCGGTATCGAACCAGAGGAATCGTATATGATTTTGCTCCCACACCATATATTCCATATCCGGAAGTTGTTTCCTACATAGAAAATCAAGATGGAACAATAACACTGGAAGTAAATGCGGTATGGCCACAAAAAGAATTAGATCAGGCGTTTTGTCATAGCGTAACCATTCGGCTGTTAGATAAAGATAGATTTCAATATGTATCCAATTATGTATCAAGGTCAGAAATAGAGGTTACCTGGTATACGGAAAGATTATCAGACGAAAAGTGGGAGGAATGTTATGGAGATAATTGATATGAGTACAAAAAGAAAACTGAAAAAGATGGTGAGTGTTTTATTTATTTTGGGATGCTTTTTCATAGGAAATACAAAATGTAAAGGGGCTGATTTAGAATATATTTCACAGGAAACTGCGAATTATGCTGTACAAGAAAGAGGATATGATTTGCCAGTAGATGAAGTCGTGAAAGAAGAAGCTATTGAAGATTGTAAGAATGTTATGAATCAGATGAAAGCCATTTATCAAAAGGCGGATAAAGGAACTTCATCGAATGTAGTAGTTTCTGAGACAGTAATGGAAAAAATGCAGGAAGTATTAAAGGAAAAAAATGTCCCTGTTATTACATCAGCGCCGTATTCAAATATGGCTAATTATTCTAAAATGGAAGAATTTCTTTTCAGGGCAGAACAGGATCTGCCAGGAGATATCGTCTTATATAGGATTAACAGGGATGGTGGGATAGAAAGACTCAAATTCAATTATGATGGGACAGATATGTATTTGTTGGCTGCGAAAGTTGTTTGGGGTATGAACGACAATCCATCTATTGTATATGTTTCGTATACAAGGATAGAAGAATGGAAATATACAGAAAAAGGCTGGTTTGGTTATACGCTATGTGTTCCAAAATATCCGGAAGTATCAGAAGCGGTTGATGGCAGTTCTATGATAAGAATTAAACCTTTAAGTGATGAATGCAGGGAAGTTTCAAAGAGGTGTGTGTATTTGCTTGGATATCAGGGGAATAATCTTTTATGTTCTGATTGGGATAGATCTGATATGGAAGGGTTAGATTATAATGGTTTATATGAATATTTATATCGAATGAAATACGGGGAGAGATATGAGTTTTCAGGTAACTCAAGTGGAATTCCGGCAGAAGAGTTTGAAAATCTGATAATGGAGTTTTTGCCGATAACAGCGGAGCAAATTAAAAAATGGGCAGCATTTGATTCGGAACATCAAACTTATGACTGGGAACGATTAGGCTGTTTAAATTATAGCCCTACTTATTTTGGAACATTTTTACCGGAGGTCGTTGAAATAAGAGATAGCGGAGAGGGAAACAATGTGCTGGTTGTTGATGCTGTATGTGATACATTTATATGTAATGATGCCGTTATTACAAGTGAGCTGACTGTTAAGTTCAACGATGATAAGAGTTTTAAATATATGGGGAATAAAATTCTGAATAATGGTACGAAAGAAGTTCCCAAATATCAATATAGAATAAAAAGAAAGAACTGATAACAACTATCAGCCCTTTCATATTTGTTAATTCCATATATGTAATTTTTTTAAGATATCAGAAGTGATTTCAAATGCTTTTTTGCCAGTTGCATTAGAATCACTTTGGATATTGGTTGCAAAATAATAGCTGTTATCGGAAGTTTCTACATATCCGATAAACCAGCCGTTGATATCCTGTCCGTTGACACGACCGGTTCCAGTTTTTCCGTAGAAATTACCATTAGGTGTACTGGCAATTTTTATAGCATTTTTAACAGAAAATACATTTTGGGAATTTAGATGGAATTCATTTGTGTTAAATTTTTTCAATAATGTTACTTGCTCTAAAGGCGAGATTTTTAATGAAAAATCGGACCAGTATAAATCCAGATTTGAACTGGTTGTCTGGTTTCCATATTCTATTTTATTCAAAAATTCCTGGACTCTGTTAATTCCGAGCTGCGAATCAATTGCCTGGAAATACCAGTTAACGGAATTTTGCATAGCAGAGTTTAAATCCTGATCAGCTTCCCAGGATGGAAAAGGAAAGGCATCACCATTCCATGTCATGGAAGAGTGTTCTGGTGTGATGATTCCGGATTCCAACCCTAATAATGCATCGTATATTTTGTAGGTAGACTCTGGCGGAATACGTTTGGTGGCTTCTTCAAGATCGTATATTTTCCAGGAATCCAAATTATTGTCATACAAAACAAATGATCCATCATATGTTCCAAATGTTTCGGATATATCTAACAGGGAGATATTTTTGTCTGTATCACTAAAATGATATACGCTTTGAGTAGAGGCATCAATGGATAAAATGGGTGTACATCCAATAAAAACAGCACTAATGACCAGATAAATTATCAATGCTCTCATTTTTTGATAAAGAGTTTCTTTCCTAAAAACGGCGATGTTGAGAATACGTCGTTTCATCTGCCTGAAATTTCCGGACATTCCAACTGCCAGTGGAGAGGAAAAAGAGGATATTTTTTCTGCAAAATTAATCAGTGTAGTTCCATAAGCTTGGTATTCATCAGCAGAAATCATCTGCAATACAGCAGAATCACAGGCTATTTCACGGTCACAGAGAATTTCTTTTAAAGTGTACCAAACAAAAGGGTTAAACCAGTAGAGTATATTACTTATGACCATGAGGAAGCCAATAAATGTATCTTTGTGACGGTAATGCTGTAATTCGTGTAGCAGCATAAAACGCATATCATCAGGATTCAGTTCGGAAATTAAATGGATGGGAATGTAAATTCTGGGATGTATTATTCCGATTAAAACTGGTGATTTTAAAAATGCAGTACTGTAGACTGATACTGGGTGAGAGATTTTAAGTTCCTTTAAACAATTGTAATAAATAGTTTTTACCTGCTGATTTTGAAGCGGGAGAGCAGATCTTTTTATGGAGCGTACATAGTTTAATGAATGAAGGGTGAGGACTGACATAATCATAACACCCGTTATCCATATTAGAAAGAGTATGGTATTCAAGCCTCCAGAAAATTGACTACTAATGGAAACTGAAAAATCATTCACCTGGTTTAACAAAATATTTTGTGTATTACTGGTAAGTTCGGATAGCGTGTCGGTACCAGAGTTAAGTCCTGAGTCAGTTTGAAAAAAATGTAACCATGAAAAAAGTTGTGAGCCATGAATCTGTACAGGAAAAAATGGCACGGCAAGTAGTAAAAATAAAAGAAAACAGAGATGGTACTGTGTAGCCGCAGATAAATATTTTTTCAGAAGTTTTTTTGTTCCGATTATTACAAGTGTAAAAATACATATGAAGATATTACTGATTAAAAAGTGGATAATCCAGTTGCTCATTCAAAACCTCCTATTTCTGATGTTTTGATAATAAATGGCGTAAGTTATCAATTTCTGTTGAAGAGAGCTTATCGTCTTCAAGGTAAGAAGCCAGCATAGAAGAAAGATTTCCATTATAATATCGCTTTAAAAAAGAATTGCTTTCCTGGCGTATATATTCATCTTCTTGGACTAATGGAGTATAGACAAATACCCGGCTTTGTTTTTCGTAGGAAAGAGCTTTTTTGGAAACAAGTCTCTTGATAAGAGTTTGAATTGTTTTTGGACTCCAGCTGGTAGTTAGAGTAAGTTTTTCTGTAATTTCATTTGTATTGATGGGAGCATATTTCCATACAATTTTCATAACTTCAAATTCGGCTTCTGAAATTTGGGGTAGTGACATAATAAAATCCTCCTGCTAAATCCTACATATGTAATAAATATATTATATTACTTGTAGAAGAAAAAAGTCAAATGGCAGATGATATATAGAATATAAAATTAATAATGTAGAGGCAATAAAGGTGAAAAAGATAGAAATTATTGAGAGAATCACAGATGCTAATGGAAGCATAAGTGAAAACATATTGACTAGCTGGGAACATAAAAACCAATTCATACCGGAAATTATAAGGTTTGGAGAATTAAAAATATATCTACAGGAACGAATTGTTAAAAAGAATGATAGTGATGTTCATCTTTCAAAATATGAATATGATATTTTACTTCTTTTAGCGAAAAGTCCAGGTAGAATATTTGGAAAAGAAATGGTTTATGATCTGGTATGGAATGAACCTTATTCCGGTGATTATAATGTGGTTATGCGACATATCTGCAATATCAGAGAAAAAATAGAAGATGATCCTGGACAACCATTATATATACAAACAGTACGAGGTGTAGGATATCGGTTTAACGGGAATTTAGGCAGCGAGTGAAATCGCTGCCTATTATTATGGTTTTACAAAGAAGGAAGTTTGTTATGGGAAGATTTTTCTATTTCAGGATCATCCGGTTTTAGATACTTGGACAAGTTTTGATGTATCAATTCCAACTCTTTCATTTCTTTCCGAAAGGAAACATATTGAGTATTTATTGACTTCTTTCTGGAAATAAGCTCTGAAATTTGAGCCTGTAACTTATTGGTATTGAGCTGTTTCAGGTCTATACCATTTTCCTGTAAAATATGCTCGGCACCAGCGAAAAGGATAATTTGAGATTCATATTTACGGAAATAACGATCCGAATCTTTTGAGCTTTTATAATGGTCGTTATAAATTTTATTTTTCTGATATTGTTCAGCGTATTTTAGCAGTTCTCGAAGATGTCGGATCTGTGATTCAAGAGAGACGACAGTGGTATTTACCTCTTTTTGTTGCATATGTAACAAGG
>JAXEUE010000177.1:0-6245 GCA_034115005.1 Blautia sp. | reverse complement strand
GGTGTAATCTCCACCAGTGATGAGTGGAATAATCAGGCAGACCGTATGATTTTCCTTCATGAACTGACAGGATCTTCCTGCGAGGAAATGGAATCCAATATTGTAGCACAGATCTGCACAAGTTACGGAATCCCATTTATTGCCATTCGTATTCTTTCCAATACAGGACTTCATGATGAAGAATTTGATCCTGGTACAGGTGAAGGCTGCCAGAAATATGTTCTGAACGTAGCTGAAAAGTATATGACTTCCAAATAAAATCTATAACCTTTGAGGTGAATCAAATCAAGCCGCCAGCTATTTATAATAGTTGGCGGTTGTTTTTATTTCAGTGGAACCTGTCCCCTAATTCACACAAATTTCTTGACAATTTCCTGTTATAAGTTATAATGTATTTAGATAAATTTCTAAATACAAAAAAGAGGTGGGTGTATGTCCTTTGCGGAAACATTTAAAGCGCTGGCTGATCCCTGCCGCAGAGAAATTCTTCAGCTGTTAAAAAACGGCAGGCTTTCTGCCGGGGAGATCGGGAGTCATTTCAATATGACCGGGGCAACCATTTCCTATCATTTAAATGTGCTGAAGAAGGCAGATCTGGTGTGGGAAACGAAAGTAAAGAATTTTGTTTATTATGAACTGAACACAAGTGTTGTAGATGAGGTTCTGCTCTGGCTCACAGACCTCAGGGGAGGGAAAAATCATGAAAAAGAACTATAAATGGACACTGATTATAACTTGTATCGTAACACTGTTGCCTATGTTGGCAGGAATTCTGTTGTGGAACAAGCTGCCGGATACCATTGCCACCCATTTCGGATCTGACAATACAGCAAACGGCTGGAGCAGTAAGCCTTTTGCCGTATTCGGACTTCCACTTATTCTGGCAGCCGTCCAGCTTTTTAGCTTCTTCCTGATCTCTGCGGATCCAAAGAAGAAAAATATTAATGAAAAATTTTTTACCTGGATTCTCTGGATCATTCCGGCCGTTTCCTGCGTTACCTGTCTGTCCTGTTATGGAATTGCACTGGGAATGAAGATCAATATCGGAACCTGTGTGTATATTCTGGTTGGGGCCATGTTCATATTAATTGGAAATTATATGCACAAGATAAAGCAAAATTATACAGTAGGCATTAAGCTTCCCTGGACTCTTAACAGTGAAGAGAACTGGAACAGAACCCACAGAATGGCTTCCTGGCTTTGGATCATTGCAGGAATCGTTCTGATTCTGAACAGTTTTCTGCGTATAGACTGGATTCTTATTGCAGCAATCCTGTTGTCTGCCATAATCCCCATTGGATATTCCTATATACTCTTCAGGAAGGGGGTCTGAGTCGAGGAACCTGTCCCTTTAAACATCTTGACAAATTGCGGTGTTGGATTCAAAATATGTATAGAAATCAACCAGAAAAGAACATGACAGGAGATGAAAAATGACGTGGATATTCTTGATTTTTTAAAGGAAGAAGGAATTTCTGAATCTCTTCTGGATGGGGTAAAGGAATTTCGCAGAAAGTATCCTTCTGATCAGAGTGAGGACGGATCTTCTGTTATGCCCTGTTATCTCTATTATGGAAAGGAAATATGGGAAGCGGCTCTGACTGCCCTGCTCTGTGGGAAAAATCTCCTTCTGGCAGGCTCCAAGGCAACGGGAAAGAACGTACTTTCTGAGAATCTTGCAGCTGCATTTGGAAGACCCTGCGTAAACATTTCTTTTCATATTAATATGGACGCTTCTTTTCTGATCGGAACGGATACCTTTGCAGACGGGAAGGTCACTTTTCGTCCGGGTCCTGTTTATAAATGTGCAGCAGGTGGTGGATTTGGCATCCTGGATGAGATCAATATGGCACGAAATGAGGCACTTGCCGTATTGCATTCGGTTCTTGATTTTCGGCATGTGATTGATATTCCGGGATATGAGCGGATTACAGTCCGGGAGGATACAAGGTTTATAGCCACTATGAATCACGGTTATGCAGGAACCAGGGAGCTGAATGAAGCTCTTGCATCCAGATTTGTGGTAATACAGATGCCGGAAATTTCTCAGGAGAATCTGCGGAAACTGATACGAAAAGAGTTCCCGTCAATGAAGGAGAGCTGGGTGAATCAGTTTACGCTGCTTTTCATGGATATCCGCAGGAAATGTGAAAACGGGGAACTTTCCAGCAAGATGGTAGATCTTCGTGGCCTTCTGGATGCCCTGGAACTGATGGAACATGGGCTTCCTGTCAGGACAGCCCTTGATATGGGAATTGTGAATAAGAGTTTTGAGGAGTACGACAGGAATCTTGTGGATGATATGATTTCTGCGAGAATTTCTGAGAAATTAACTCCTTCGGATATATTTATGGGATGATCATATGAGTTTTTCACGAAAATACAATGGGTCTCAGAGAAGGGCTCTGAATATGATCTGGACTGCGGCGGAAAAATATGATTTTGAGCCGCTGTTTATGGCTTATCAACAGAATGGAAGCCCTGATTTTTATATGAATTCGATTATCGGTTATGTACATAAATGGTATGATACAAAGCCTTTCACCAGTATGTTTTCAGCCTTGGAAACATCTGTTTTTTCCGCTCTTTATGATGGAATTGCATGGCTTGGCCTGGAAAACTGCACCTATGAAAAAGAGGTAAAGGAGCGCCCGCTTCTGGCAGATCTGCGAAAGAACTGTGCAGAAGCCTTTTTTGCACAGGAATACAGTAAATCCAGGCAGGAATGGATGGCACAGAATAATCTTCTGTATTCTCTTCAGTCAGCACGCTGGCGTACGGTTCTGGGGAAAGAAAACAGACTGGTCAATCCATTTGCCAGACGTTTATATGGTGAATTAAATTATGATTCCTCTATGACAGCAGAAGAGATTTCTGAAAAAACTCTTGATATTCTCCACCGTTATTTTCGCTTTAATGGATCCGGTTCCTGCTTAAGACGTATTGACAGATCCAGTCTTATGGGCAGATTTCTGTCTGTATTTTCCAGAAAAAGAGCACAGTATGGACAAGTACTCCTGCCCGGTGCTTCCGGTTCTTCATGCGGCAACGTTTCCAAAGCGGAAGGGGATTTTGGAGAGTCTGATACTGTGGGGGATTATCAGTATATCAGAAGTTGTTTCGGAGAACCAATGTATCCGAAAACACAAATGGAACAGATTGATTATGCACTCTGTACAGGCCATCATGCAAACTGCCACCTGTATTTTACAAGAGGCATTTATGGCACAGGAAAGAAACAAAGTCCCCAGACAGAGAAATTTCTGGAAGATGCCAGGGCTCAGAGGAAGCGTAATCTTGACCATTATAATGAAAACCGGATGGTGTATCAGCAGGCACAGAAGAAACTTTCCGATCAGATTTCCAATGCAGTTTTGCAGTGCACAGGCCCCTTCAGAATTCCGGATCACAGAGGAGTTCTGGATTCTTCGGCTGTGTGGAAGGCACTGTATCTGGAGGACGGACGTGTTTTTACCAATCTGACAGAAGAACCGGGACCGGGCTTTTCCGTGGATCTTATGCTGGATGCGTCTGCTTCCAGACTTGGGGTTCAGGAGATCATAGCTGCTCAGGCATATGTGATTGCCTCCAGTCTGGAGAAATGCCATATTCCTGTGCAGGTATATTCCTTCTGCAGCATGCGTGGCTACACTGCTTTACGTCTGTTTTGCGGATATGGGGAAACCGATGCAAAAGAAAGGATTTTTGATTATTTTGCTGCCGGATGGAACCGGGACGGTCTTGCTTTTCGGGGAGCTTCCTATCTGATGGAATCCTCTCCATGTAAAAATAAAATACTGATTATTTTAACAGACGCAAGTCCCAATGACGATCACAGAATACCGGCGGACAGGAAAGAAAAGAGACCTCTTGGGGAAAATTATTCCGAGCAGGCGGCCGTGAAAGATACATCTGTTGAAGTACAGGCACTGCGCCGTCAGGGTATCAAGGTTATGGCTATAATAAATGGTTCCCCCAATGGACAGTCCGGGGCAAGGCAGATTTATGGAAATCATTTTATCCATATTGAGAAGCCACAGCAGCTTTCCAGAGCGGTGGGACGTCTTCTTGAGAGACAGATAGAAGAATATGATTAAAATTTCATTTGCATATTGAGACGATATTATTGAAAAAGAGGAAAAGAAAATGGGATATGGTTTTGAGAGCAGAGTCAGATACAGTGAGACCGGTGAAGATGGATGTCTGACTCTTGTGGGAATCCTGAATTATTTTCAGGACTGCTGTACCTTTCAGTCGGAATCCATTGGACAGGGATTTCAGGCTGTGAAAGAAAGAGGACATGCATGGGTGCTGTCTGCTTGGCAGGTGATTGTAAACAGGTATCCTTTTTTGGGTGAGGAGATCATCACTTGTACAGCCCCTTATGATTTCAGGGGATTTATGGGAATGCGTAATTTCACCCTGGATACACGGGATGGAGAAAGACTTGCCTGTGCCAATACCTTCTGGACCAATATAAATATCCATACAGGACTTCCTGAAAAACTGACAGAAGAGGATGTGGCAGGTTATAAACTGGAGCCAAAACTGGATATGGCATATGCACCCCGCAAGATTACGCTTCCCACACAATGGGAGAAGAAAGAAAGTTTTATTGTGCAGAAGCATCATCTGGATACCAACCATCATGTAAATAACTGTCAGTACGTGTGTATGGCACAGGATTTCCTGCCGGATGATTTTTTGGTGGGTCAGATGCGGGCAGAATATAAAAAACAGGCAAGGTTTGGTGACAGGGTCTGTCCGCAGGTGTATGATGACGGACAGAAAGTGGTTGTCAGCCTTAATGAAACGGAAGGACAGCCTTATGCAATTATAGAATTTTTAAGAAAATAAAAAAATGGGAGGGATTTATTATGATCAGAGTAGGAATTATGGGAGCTGGCAGGATTGCTATTACCATGGCAAAAACTCTTAACGGAATGGGAAATGCCAGGGCTTATGCAGTAGCATCAAGAAGCAGGGAAAAGGCAGAAGAATTTGCAAAAGAAAATGGAATAGCCAAAGCTTATGGTTCATATGAGGAAATGCTTGCAGATGAAAATGTTGATCTTGTGTATGTGGCAACACCCCATTCCCATCATTACATTTGCTGCAAAATGTGTCTGGAAGCAGGCAAAAATGTACTCTGTGAGAAGAGCTTTACTGTAACTGCAGATCAGGCCAGGAAACTTTTTGATCTGGCAGAAGAGAAGAATCTTCTTATTACAGAGGCAATCTGGACAAGATATATGCCTTCCAGAAAAATGATCAATGATCTGATCGCAAGTGGAGTGATCGGACATGTTACATCTCTTACCGCCAATCTGAATTACAATATTACGGACAAAAAGAGAATTACAGATCTTAAACTGGCCGGAGGCGCCCTTCTTGATGTAGGTGTTTATCCTATTAACTTTGCCAGGATGATATTCGGAGACACTATGACGGAGTGCCATGCCAATGCAGTATTTAAAGATGGCGTTGACTTTATGGATAACATTGCCATGGTTTTTGAAGGAGATAAAATGGCATCTCTTCACAGCAGTGTTCAGTCTGTATCAGAAAGAAACGGTATGATCTATGGAACGGACGGATTCATTAAGGTAACAAATATTAATAATCCTGAGAAGATCACCGTGTATAATAAAAATTATGAAGAGACTGCTTCCTACCTGCCGTCAAAGCAAATCACGGGTTATGAGTATGAAGTGGAATCCTGCATAAAAGCCCTGGAAGAAGGAAGACTGGAATGTTCGGAAATGCCTCACGAAGAAACAGTGAAGGTTGTTCAGATCATGGAAAATATCCTCAGATCCTGGGGATATGAAATACCAATTTATGAGTAAAATGAAAAAGATAAAAGGAGAAAAAAGATGCTGGAAAAATTAAAAGAGGAAGTTTATAAAGCCAATATGGATCTTCCGAAATATGGACTTGTTACTTTTACATGGGGAAATGTCAGTGGAATTGACAGAGAAGCAGGACTTTTTGTAATCAAACCAAGTGGTGTGGATTATGACAAGTTATCTCCGGATGATATGGTGGTTATGGACCTGGAAGGCCACAAGGTAGAAGGAAAATATAATCCTTCTTCTGATACTCCCACCCATCTGGAATTATATAAAGGTTTCCCAAAGATCGGCGGAGTGATCCACACTCATTCTTCCTGGGCAACCAGCTGGGCACAGGCGGGACGTGCAATTCCATGTTACGGAACCACCCATGCAGATTATATGTATGGT
>JAXEUE010000176.1:0-2548 GCA_034115005.1 Blautia sp. | reverse complement strand
CGGCCGATTTTTCGTGTCCCGTCATCCATATGAAATTCTACGATCTCTTCATAGGAGGCATTTTTTACACCTTCCAGGACCACCAGAGGGCCGTTTATTTCACTTAAACCTAAATATTCAATTGCCATAAACTTATCCTCCTGACGGCATCAGCCGTTTTTCTCCAGTATATTGTTATAGAATGTATCAATATCTTCTTTATACTGATCAAATTTATCCAGTTCATTATTTGGAACATCATATTTAATGGAAATAATCTTTTCAAAAATGTTGTTGCCTTCTTTCAGGACGGAAACGGGCATTCCCCTGTTAATAAGGGCACGGCATTTTTCATAGAGATAGAGGATAATTTCCATCATCTTAAACTGTTTTTCCATAGGTACGCAGGTATCTTCGGGATGGAAAGCATTCTGCTGCAGGAAACCAAGACGGATGACTCTTGCAATTTCAAGAGTAAGCTTCTGGTCATCAGGCAGTACATCGCTTCCGATCAGTTTTACGATTTCCATCAGGGAACTTTCCTGATTCAGAATGGCCATGATCTTATTTCTGTCTGTTACAAATTTTGGAGAAACATGCTCTCCATACCAGGGGGTCAGGTCTTCCAGATATTCACTGTAGCTTGTGAGCCAGTGGATAGCAGGAAAATGACGGGCATAGGCAAGGGATTTGTCCAACCCCCAGAAACAGCGGACGAATCGCTTGGTATTCTGGGTGACAGGTTCTGAGAAATCACCACCCTGAGGAGATACGGCTCCTATTATGGTGACGGAACCTTCCGTACCGTTTAAGTTCTGCATCATTCCAGCACGTTCATAAAATGCAGAAAGCTTGGATGCCAGATAAGCGGGGAAACCTTCTTCTGCAGGCATTTCCTCCAGACGTCCGGACAGCTCTCGCAGGGCTTCTGCCCAACGGGATGTGGAGTCTGCCATGATTGCCACATCATATCCCATGTCACGGTAATATTCTGCAAGGGTAACACCTGTGTAAATAGAAGCCTCACGGGCTGCCACAGGCATGTTGGATGTATTGGCGATCAGCGTTGTACGGTCCATCATCAGGTTGCCGGACTTGGGATCGATCAGTTTGCTGAAATCTTCCAGAACCTGGGTCATTTCATTTCCACGTTCTCCGCATCCGATATAAATGATAATATCCGCATCGGACCACTTGGCGATCTGATGCTGTGTCATGGTTTTACCTGTACCGAAACCACCTGGTACTGCAGCTGTTCCGCCTTTGGCAATAGGAAACAGTGTATCCAGAATTCTCTGTCCTGTGATCAGAGGAACACTTGCCGGAAAACGTTTATGTGTGGGCCGTGGAACACGGATAGGCCATTTCTGCGCAAGGGATAGGTCTTTGGTGGTGCCATCGGTAAACTGTACGGTCACTATAGGTTCCAGTATGGTATATTCTCCGTCTGGAGCTGCATGTATGACAGTGCCCTCTGTAAAATTTGGAGGAACCATGGATTTGTGCAAAATGGAACTTGTTTCCTGAGTTTCTGCGATAATAGAGCCTGGACCTACAGGATCTCCCTCCTTAACAGTAATATGGGTCTTCCATTTTTTCTTTGTGTCAAGGGAATCTACGCTGACACCACGGGAGATGTATTTCCCGGAAATTCTGGCGATCTCTTCAAGAGGACGCTGGATACCATCAAATATATTATGAATAATGCCAGGACCCAGAAGAACAGAAATGGCATCTCCTGTTCCGGTGACTGTATCCCCGGGTTTCAGGCCGGTTGTCTCTTCAAAAACCTGTATGGTAGTCATACCTTTTTTCAGACCGATAACTTCTCCCACCAGACGTTCAGGTCCTACATAGACCATTTCGGAAATCTTGAATCCGTGGTCACCTTTTAAGTAAATGACGGGACCGTTTATGCCGTAGATAATACCTGTATTATTCATGATGTGGCCCTCCGTCGAATTTGTATTCTTTGTATGCTGCCTCGAAATTTCCCTCGAAGGAGTGATCGATCAGGATATTTTTCTGAGGAATGGCTGCCCTGATGCCACCCATAAAATCATCAGAAGAAAGCTGTACAGGAAAACCGGTTCGTTTAATTACTTCCGGAAGCAGATCACTGTCCTGAGGACAAAGATAAACCTGCATTTCATCTTCTCCCGCAAAATCTCTGGCTTCTTTTATTTTTGTACAGAGATAATCTATATATTCAGGAGATTTTGTAAAAGTTTTCAAATGCTGTTTTACTTCTGAAAAAAGCTTTTCCTTAAGTTCGTTTTGTTTTTTGTTCCAGTCTCGTTTGATGGTGAGCTGTTCTGCAGAAAGAGCTTTATTTACTTCACGTCTGACATTCTCAGTTTCTGCCTTGATCTGTACTTTTGCACTTTCAGTGCTGAGGGCTTTGTGCTCTTCCAGCATTTTTTCCAGCTTCTGTTTATGCTGTTCCAGGATGGCAGCAGATTCTGCCCGGGCTTCTTCTACAGTCACATCATAAAAATGGCTGATTTTTTCATCAATTGTCATGCTTACACCTGCCTACAGTTTTAATCCAATTGCTTCATTAACATAA
>JAXEUE010000175.1:0-15115 GCA_034115005.1 Blautia sp. | reverse complement strand
TTAAAATAGTGGGAATATTTCATAATAAAAAACAGGAGGGGAATAAGAACTAACAGATGGGAGGTGAGATAAATATATGAATCTGGATCTTTCCGGGGCAAAGATATATTATACTTTCCCCATTGACGTGCCTTTTCTGGGTCCGTTCAGGATTACTGAGACTCTTGTGGTAAGCTGGCTTGTTATGCTGGTTATTACAGGTCTTTGCATCTGGCTGACTCATGACCTGAAAGAGGAGAATATTTCCAAGAGGCAGGCGGTAGCAGAGCTTATTGTTGAGAAAGCAAACAGCTTTGTTATTGGAAACATGGGTGACAGATTTAAGAAAATGATTCCATTTATTGCCGCGCTTTTTGCAACAAGTGTAGTATCAAATCTTATCAGCCTGATTGGACTTCGCAGTCCAACAGCAGATTTATCAACAGAAGCTGCCTGGGCGGTAGTGGTATTTATTATGATCACGGCCCAGAAGATTAAGACGAACGGATTTGGAGGATATCTGAAGGGTTTTACAACTCCAATTGTGGTTATGACTCCGTTTAATATCCTTTCCGAACTGGCAACACCTGTCAGTATGGCATGCCGTCATTTCGGAAATATCCTTTCCGGTCTGGTTATCGACAGTCTGATCTATGGTGCCCTGGCGGTTGCAAGCTCGGCTCTTCTGGGACTTCTTCCGGGGATTATAGGAGATGTTCTGTCGAAAATACCTATTCTGGATGTTGGTGTACCTGCGATCACATCCGTTTATTTTGACTGGTTCTCAGGAGTTATGCAGGCATTTATTTTCTGTATGCTGACGGTAATGTACATTGCCAATGCAGCGGAAGAAGAATAACAAAGAAAAAATATATAATTTACATTACAGGAGGGTTTTATTATGGATTTTCAGTTATTAGCAAAAGGCATTGCATTAGCAGGATGTGCAATTGGAGCAGGATGTGCGCTGATCGCAGGTATCGGCCCTGGTATTGGTGAAGGTAACGCAGTATCCAAAGCATTGGAAGCTATTGGACGTCAGCCGGAATGTAAAGGTGATGTTACATCTACTATGCTTCTTGGCTGCGCCATTGCAGAGACAACCGGTATTTATGGTTTTGTAACCGGTCTTCTTCTTATATTCGTTGCACCTGGTATGTTCATGAAGTTCCTTGGCTGATCTTGATTTAATGGAATAATGTGAGAACAGGAGGTTACAATCATGGAAGTACAGGGATTGGTTGGAATTGTGCCGTGGACTTTTATAGCGACGATCTGCAACCTTTTTATTCAGGTGTACCTCATTAAGCGTTTTCTTTTTAAGCCTATCAATGCCATGATTGAGAAACGTAAGGCAAAATCCGATGCTCAGATCCAGGATGCGGTAAAGGCAAGGGAAGAAGCTGAGGCTATGAAGGCAGAATATGAGAAAGATATGCAGGAAGCAAAAAATAAAGCCAACGATATTGTAATGACAGCACAGAAAACAGCTGCCATTCAAAGTGAGGAAATGCTGAAAGAAGCTACCAGCCAGGTAACGGCCATGAAGGAAAAGGCAGAAAAAGATATTGCCCAGGAGAAGCGTAAAGCAGTCAATGAGATCAAAGGTGAAATCGGAGGTATGGCTGTAGAGATTGCCGGTAAGGTGATTGAACGTGAGATTAAAGAAGAAGATCATGAGAAACTGATTAATGAGTTTATTGAGAATGTAGGTGAGGCATCATGACGCAAACTGCCAGACTTTATGGAGGCAGTCTGTATGATCTTGCTGCCGAAGAAAAGCTCGATGGCAGGATCATGGAGCAAATGTATGAAATCAGACAGATTTTTTGGGAAAACCCGGAATATGTTAAATTGCTGGGAGAGCCTGCCATTCCGGAGAAGGAACGGCTTCAAATGATTGAAGAAGCATTTGGTACTCAGGCAGAACGATATCTGGTTAATTTTCTTAAACTGCTGTGTGAACGGAAGATATTGAGAGAGTTTCCCGGATGTTGTGATGAATTTGCAGAACGTTATAATGCTGCTCATAATATAGCTCAGGCTGTTGTAACCAGTGCAGTGCCACTCAGCGATAAACAGATGAATGCTCTCAGAGAAAAACTGGAAAAGATCAGTGGAAAGCAGATTCATCTGATTCAGAAAACAGATCGTTCTGTTCTGGGCGGACTTCGTGTGGAACTGGAGGGCAGACAGCTTGACGGAACAGTACAAAGCCGTATTTCAGGCATTTCGAAAAAACTGAATGAAATAATTGTTTAAAGGATGGAATGGAAACATGCAATTAAAACCTGAAGAAATATCCAAAGTCATCCGAAGCCAGATAAAATATTATGAAAATGCGATTCAGCAGAATGAAACAGGTACGGTTCTTATGGTGGGCGATGGAATTGCCAGAGCCAGCGGTCTTGTAAACTGTATGGCAGGAGAATTGCTGGAGTTTGAAGATGGAAGCTATGGTATGGCACAGAACCTGGAAGAGAACAGCGTATCCATTGTAATATTTGGCTCTGATGAAAATATTGGTGAAGGTCAGACCGTGAAACGTACAGGCAAAGTGGTGTCTGTACCTGTAGGTGAAGCTTTGATCGGACGAGTGGTCAATGCATTGGGCCAGCCTATTGACGGAGCAGGACCTGTTGACACAAAGGAGTTTCGCCCTGTAGAGAGTAAGGCTCCTGGAATCTGTGAAAGAAGATCTGTATATCAGCCTCTTCAGACAGGTATTAAAGCAATCGATTCAATGATTCCTATCGGACGTGGCCAGCGTGAGCTGATCATCGGCGACCGCCAGACAGGAAAAACAACTATAGCCACAGATACGATCATCAACCAGAAGGGGAAAGATGTGATCTGTATCTATGTTGCCATTGGACAGAAAAGGTCAACTGTTGCAACACTTGTGGAAAATCTTTCAAAAAACGGTGCAATGGATTATACTATCGTTGTTGCGGCCACTGCGTCTGAATCAGCCCCGTTACAGTATATTGCACCTTATGCAGGCTGTGCAATGGGAGAATATTTTATGCATCAGGGAAAGGACGTTCTGATCATTTATGATGATCTGAGTAAGCATGCAGTTGCTTACCGTGCACTTTCTCTTCTGATCCGTCGTCCGCCAGGCCGTGAAGCGTACCCTGGAGATGTTTTCTATCTTCATTCCAGACTTCTGGAGCGTGCTGCCAAACTGGATGATGAGCATGGAGGCGGTTCCATGACTGCACTTCCTATTATTGAAACGCAGGCAGGAGATGTTTCCGCCTATATTCCTACCAATGTTATTTCCATCACAGACGGGCAGATCTTCCTGGAGACAGAATTGTTCCATTCAGGAATCATGCCTGCAGTAAATCCAGGTATTTCTGTATCCCGTGTAGGTGGTGATGCACAGATCAAGGCTATGAAGAAAGTAGCAGGTACTCTGAAGCTGATTTATTCTCAGTACCGTGAGCTGCAGAGCTTTGCCCAGTTTGGTTCAGATCTTGATGCAGATACAAAGGCTCGTCTGGAACAGGGCGAACGTATTGTAGAAGTTCTGAAGCAGGACAGGAATGCTCCTGTTCCTGTAGAAAAACAGGTGGCTATTCTTTATGCTGTTACCAAGGGTATTCTTGGAAAAGTTAAGGTAGAAGATGTAAATAAATATGAATCAGGACTGTATACCTATCTGGATACAGATGCTAAAGGTGCAGAAGTTATGCAGGAGATCCGTTCTACAGGAAAACTGGAACAGGATACGGAAGACAAACTGCATCAGGTACTGGAAGAGTATACGGAGAATTTCCTGAATACAAGACCTGAGAAATAAAATGATTAGGAGGGTATTATTGTATGGCTTCGAATATGAAAGCGGTAAAGCTGCGTATTAAAAGTGTACAGAGTACTATGCAGATTACCAAGGCCATGGAACTTGTAGCATCCTCCAAACTGCGTAAGGCGAAGGAACGGGCGGAGACATGCCGCCCATACTTTACGGAGCTGCATCAGACGTTAAAGGATATCGCAAGGGAAAATACAGATTTTTCTTCTGTATATTCCAGAAGCTCCGATAATCCCCGGATCTGTTATGTAGTTATTGCAGGTGACAGGGGTCTTGCAGGCGGTTATAATGCCAATCTTTTTAAATGTCTGGAAGCGTCTGCCCAGGGCAAGGATTATGTAGTTCTGCCCGTTGGAAAGAAAGCTGTAGAATATTTCCATCAGAAGGGTATTGAATGTCTTACTGATGATTTTGCAGAAATCGCAGGTGTATCAGTGGCGGATTGTTTTGAAATGGCAAATCTGCTCTGTACAGAATTCCGTAAAGGAACTTTTGGGCATATTGAATTGTGTTACACTGTTTTTAATTCCATGCTCTCTCAGCAGCCGGAAGTTTTTTCTATACTTCCTATGACTGATATCCGAGAGGAAAATGGAGGAAAAGTGGAAACAAAAGATCTGATTTTGTATGAGCCTGGAGCAGAAGTTGTATTTGACGCCATCGTTCCGGAATATCTGGCCGGCCTGATTTATGGGGGCGTATGCGAGAGTACTGCCAGTGAACTGGCAGCCAGACGAATGGCAATGGATGCGGCAACAAGTAATGCAGAAGAGATGATCGAAAAACTCAATCTGTATTATAACAGAGCCCGTCAGGCCAGCATCACGCAGGAAATCACGGAGATTGTTGCAGGTGCAGAAGGTCTTTAGTCAGCATTATAGATAGGAGATTCGAAACATGAGTGAAAAACACATTGGCGAAGTAGTACAGGTCATCGGTCCGGTTTTGGACATCCGCTTTGCGCACGATGAGCTTCCTGCTCTTCTCAATGCCATAGAGATTGATAATAATGGCGCAAAGCTGACAGCCGAGGTTGCACAGCAGGTTGGCGATGATGTGGTAAGATGTATCGCCATGAGCTCTACCGATGGTCTTGTCCGGGGAACGAAAGCAAAGGATACAGGCGGTCCCATTACTGTTCCTGTAGGCGAAGAATGCCTGGGACGTGTATTTAATCTTCTGGGTGAACCTGTAGATAATCTGCCGGCACCACAGACAAAAGAACGGTGGTCAATCCATCGTCCGGCACCTTCTTATGAAGAACAGATGCCGGCTACAGAAATCCTGGAAACAGGAATTAAGGTTGTTGACCTTATCTGCCCATATGCAAAAGGTGGTAAAATTGGTCTTTTTGGTGGTGCAGGTGTAGGAAAGACAGTCCTTATTATGGAGCTGATCCATAATGTTGCAACTGCTCACGGAGGACTTTCTGTATTTACAGGTGTAGGAGAACGTACCCGTGAGGGAAATGACCTTTATAATGAAATGAAACAGAGCGGAGTTATTGATAAGACAGCTCTGGTTTACGGACAGATGAACGAACCACCGGGAGCACGTATGCGTGTAGGCCTTTCAGGACTTACAATGGCAGAATATTTCCGTGATGAAAAGAATCAGGATGTGCTTCTTTTCATTGATAACATTTTCCGTTTTACGCAGGCTGGTTCTGAAGTATCTGCTCTGCTTGGACGTATGCCTTCAGCAGTTGGTTATCAGCCTACTCTGGCAACAGAAATGGGCATTCTGCAGGAACGTATTACTTCAACAAGAAAGGGATCCATTACTTCTGTTCAGGCAGTTTATGTGCCTGCAGATGACCTGACAGACCCTGCTCCCGCTACTACGTTCTCACATCTGGATGCTACAACAGTACTTTCCCGTGAAATTTCCAGTCAGGGCATTTATCCTGCAGTTGATCCTCTGGAATCCACAAGCCGTATTCTTTCACCGGAAGTTGTGGGAACCGAGCATTATGAAATTGCCCGTGCTGTACAGAAAGTGCTGCAACGTTATAAAGAACTTCAGGATATCATTGCCATTATGGGTATGGATGAACTTTCAGAGGAAGATAAACGTACAGTAAACCGTGCTCGTAAGGTACAGAGATTCCTTTCCCAGAGTTTCTTTGTAGCAGAACAGTTTAATGGTATGCCCGGTCAGTATGTTCCACTGAAAGAAACATTGAGAGGATTCAAGATGATCCTGAATGGTGAATGTGATGATATTCCTGAAAGCTGCTTCCTGTTTGCAGGAACTATTGATGACGTTTTTGAACGTGCGAAAAAGCAGTAAAGGAGGTGTCTTATGAGTACCTTCCCGTTGCGGATCGGAACACCGGATGGATTGCTTTTTGAGGGCGAAGTGGAAAGAGTGATATGCAGAAGCATCACTGGAAATCTGGCTATCCTTGCAAGACACTGCAATTTCTGCACGGCTCTTGGTATGGGAGAAGCAGCTGTGGTACTTCCGGATGGAACAAGACGCACTGCTGCCTGTATCGGAGGTATGCTTTCTATGATGAATGGTACCTGCCGTCTTCTTGCCACTACCTGGGAGTGGAAGGAAGATATTGATTTGGAGCGTGCAAATGCGGCGAAAAAAAGAGCAGAGGAAATGCTTGCTAAAGGTGGCCTGACAGACCGTGAATATAAAATAGCTGAAGCTAAGCTGCAAAGAGCACTTGTTCGTCTGAGTGTAAAAAGTTAATAATGATCAAAGAAAGCAGGAGCTGCCTGAAAGGCAGCTCCTTTTTATTGAAATTTCATACGTTGACACGTTATCCTGATAAGGTTAAAATAGATGTTATATATGATAATTTCGTCAGAAGTCCTAAATGAAAAATGTATGGAAGAGGAGCAAAAATATATGATATCAGAAAAAATGAAACCTTTTTTAAAAAATAATTCAGCAATCCGTATGATGTTTGAAGAAGGAAACCGCCTGCGTTCCATTTATGGTGCGGATAAAGTATTTGATTTCAGCCTTGGAAATCCCAGCGTACCTGCACCGGATTGTGTGCGCCAGGCAATTATTGACCTTGTCAATGAAGAAGAACCTACGGTTCTTCACGGATATATGAGTAATTCAGGATTTGAGGATGTGCGCCAGACTATTGCGGATTCATTAAACCGTCGCTTTGACACATCTTTTTCTGCAAAAAATCTGATTATGACTGTAGGCGCAGCCAGCGGTCTGAACATAATTCTTAAGACAATTCTGAATCCGGGAGAAGAAGTCATTGTTTTTGCACCTTATTTTCTGGAATATGGTGCCTATGTAAAAAATTATGACGGCAAACTGGTGGAAATTTCACCAGATACAGCAACATTTCAGCCTAATCTTGAGGAGTTTGAACAGAAAATCACTCCAGATACAAAGGCGGTGATCATTAATACTCCTCATAATCCAACGGGAGTTGTCTATTCTGAAGAAACAATCCGCAGTCTGGCTGCCATTCTGGTAAAGAAACAGAAAGAATTTGGCAGTGTGATCTACCTGATTTCCGATGAACCGTACAGAGAGCTGGCATATGACGGAGTAAAGGTTCCATATCTTACAAAATATTACGATAATACAATCGTAGGGTATTCCTACAGCAAATCTCTTTCCCTTCCGGGAGAACGTATCGGATATGTGGTAATACCAGACGAGGCAGATGGAAGCGAAGAACTGATTACTGCAGCGTCTATCTCCAATCGTATCATAGGTTGTGTAAATGCGCCGTCTCTGATGCAGAAAGTAATAGCAAAATGTGTGGATGCAGAAGTGGATGTTGCAGCATACGATAAGAATCGTCTGGCACTTTATAATGGCCTCATGGAATGTGGATTTGAATGCATTAAACCTCAGGGAGCTTTTTATCTGTTTGTAAAGTCTCCCGTTCCTGATGAAAAACAATTCTGCGAAGCAGGTAAGAAGTATAATATTCTGATGGTTCCGGGAAGCTCTTTTGCATGCCCTGGATATGTAAGACTGGCATATTGTGTATCCTATGAAACAATCGTAAACTCACTGCCGGAATTTAAGAAGCTGGCACGAGAGTTCGGACTTTCCTGAGAGAATGCCAGGGGCGAGCTCAAAGTTGCGAAAGGGAGAAAGCAGGTAATGTTGTGTCTGATTCTAAGACATTCGAGGAACAACAGAGCCGGACAGGTGATAGTTTTGCAGTTGTAAAGGACTGTAAATTACGTGAAATCAAAAGTGAGACTGCTCCTGTAGGGGTGATCAGGGAGTACACTTTTACCTTACGTGAGGCTTTGAAAACGGATACCTGCCTTGCCTGGTCTTTGACATAAATGGTTTAAAAGCGGTTAATGATACCATAGGCCATGCAGAAGGAGATAAACTTATCATAAATAGCTATAAGGTAATCAAGAGTAAATTTCCGGGCGTGGATGTGTATCGTATCGGTGGAGATGAATTTGTGATTTTTATTGAAAAGCATACAGCTGTGATTGCTGAAAAACTTGTAGCGGAATTCCGGACCACAATGACCAGGAAACTTTTTAATTATGGCGAAAATTCTAACGAAGCCATCGTTTCCTGTGGATATGCTTTATATGATCCTGAAACAGATGCAAGCTGCGAAGATACATTTAATAGAGCTGACAGGGACATGTACGAGGACAAAGAAAGATTTTACAAAGCCAGTCCTTATGTGAAGCGAAGAGTATACTAAGTTATAAACGTAAAAGCCAGGAAACGCTGAATTTACAGCATTCCCTGGCTTATTTTTTTATCTTTAATTTTTCTTAAATGCTGCTCTCTTGCGCTCTCTTGGATCCAGAATTCGTTTGCGGATCCTCAGACTTTTTGGTGTTACTTCGAGAAGCTCATCCTGATCAATGAATTCGATGGCCTGCTCCAGACTGAGAACTTTGGGAGGGGTAAGCTTCAATGCGTCATCAGCGGAGGAGGAACGGGTGTTAGTGAGGTGCTTTGTTTTGCAGACATTCAGCTCAATGTCTTCTGCTTTTCCGTTCTGGCCAACAACCATACCGCAGTATACTTTTTCACCGGGACCGATAAATAAAGTGCCTCGTTCCTGAGCTGCGAACAGACCGTAAGTAACAGCTTCTCCTGCTTCAAAAGCAATCAGGGAGCCTTGTTTTCTGTATGGGAAGTCGCCTTTATATGGTGCATATCCGTCGAACATAGTATTAAGGATTCCTGTTCCTTTGGTGGAAGTAAGAAAGTCGCCACGGAAGCCAATCAGTCCACGGGATGGAATGTGGAATTCAAGGCGGACAGTTCCATCACTTGCAGTACTCATTCCCTGAAGTTCTCCCTTACGTTCACTGAGCTTCTGGATCACAGTACCGGAGAATTCTTCCGGAACATCCACATACGCAATCTCCATTGGCTCCAGTTTCTTGCCACGTTCATCGGTTCGGTAAAGAACTTCCGGTTTACTTACTGCAAATTCATAGCCTTCACGTCTCATATTCTCAATCAAAACAGAAAGATGAAGCTCACCACGTCCGGAAACTTTAAAGCATTCGGTGGTCTCTGTATCCTCCACACGAAGGCTTACATCTGTATTTAATTCCCGGTAGAGACGGTCCCGAAGGTGACGGGAGGTAATATATTTGCCCTCCTGGCCTGCAAGAGGACTGTCGTTTACCATAAAATTCATAGCAATGGTAGGTTCTGAGATTTTCTGGAAGGGAATAGCTTCCGGATTATCGCCGCCGCACAGAGTGTCTCCGATATGAATTTCTGCTATACCGGAGATTGCCACAATTGAGCCCACAGTTGCTTCTTTTACTTCAATTTTATTCAGACCGTCAAATTCGTACAGTTTGCTGATTTTAACTTTCTGGCGTTTGCTTGTATCATGATGGTTCAGAAGAGTAAGCTCCTGGTTGACTGCAATGGTACCATTCTCAACTTTTCCCACACCAATTCGTCCTACATATTCATTGTAATCAATAGTACTGATCAGAACCTGGGTGTCCGCATCAGGATCTCCCTGTGGAGCCGGAATATATTTCAGGATAGCATCAAATAACGGTGCCATATCCTTAGGTGTATCATTTAAATCAATCATGGCATGGCCGGCCTTGGCAGAAGCATAAAGAAATGGACAGTCAAGCTGTTCATCAGAAGCACCAAGATCCATAAGAAGCTCCAGAACTTCATCTACAACTTCATTTGGGCGCGCCTCCGGACGGTCGATCTTGTTAATGCATACAATGACATGCAGATCAAGCTCCAGAGCTTTTTTCAGCACAAATTTTGTCTGAGGCATAGCACCTTCAAAGGCGTCAACGAGAAGAATAACTCCATCTACCATTTTCAGTACACGTTCTACTTCACCTCCAAAATCCGCATGCCCTGGTGTATCAATAATATTGATCTTAACACCCTTATAATGTACGGCAGTATTTTTGGATAAGATAGTAATACCACGTTCACGCTCAATGTCATTTGAGTCCATAACACGTTCCTGGACTTCCTGATTGGCACGGAATACACCACTTTGTTTCAGAAGCTGGTCAACCAGTGTGGTTTTGCCATGGTCAACGTGTGCGATAATGGCTACGTTTCGTACGTCTTCTCGTTTGATTCTCATAAAAAGATTTCCTTTCCTTAAAGATTATAAATAAATTTCTTTCTTATGTTATGTGTTTTATTCATTCAGTTACCCGAACTTCAAGTTTATCACATTTTCAGAAGAATACAAGGTTTTAAAAAAAATTTTTTATTTTGGTTCTAAATACCAGGGCCTGTACATATCTTAATAAAGACCAATAAAGATACACAAAGAGGAAGGAGAACCACATTATGGCAGATAAAATTATTGAAAACAATCAGGTATCGATTATGGGCAAGCTTTCAGCAGGCTTTACTTTCAGTCATCAGGTTTTTGGAGAAGGCTTCTATATGACGGAGCTTCTTGTAAAACGCCTGAGCGATTCTGAAGACCGTATACCGGTTATGGTATCAGAGAGACTTGTTGATGTTACACAGGATTATGTAGGAGAATATGTTGAGATTCATGGACAGTTCCGTTCTTATAACCGCCATGAGGAAAAGCATAACCGTCTTGTACTGTCTGTTTTTACAAGGGAATTAAAGTTTGTGGAGGAAGAAGATGAAACTGTTCCGGTAAATCAGATCTTTCTTGATGGATTTATCTGTAAACCGCCTGTATATCGTAAAACTCCCCTGGGAAGGGAAATTGCGGATCTGCTCCTTGCGGTTAACAGACCATATGGTAAATCGGACTACATACCCTGTATCTGCTGGGGCAGGAATGCCAGGTATGCATCTGCCTTTGAAGTAGGAGGGCATGTCCTCATCTGGGGACGTATCCAGAGCCGTGAATATATGAAAAGAATTGGAGAAAATGAAACGGAGAAAAGAGTGGCCTATGAAGTTTCCGTAAGTAAGCTGGAATATATGGAATGAATTATCCGTTTGCAGAATTACTTGCAATTCTTCTTGAACTGAGGTAATATAAGCATAAAAAAATAAAAAAGCTCAATTTCATAGGCGATAAGAGGAATTGTTTATTATGGAAAAAGAAATTACAGAGGTATACTGCGGAAGCGGCAAAGGCAAAACTACTCTGGCAATCGGCCAGTGCCTGAGAGCTTCTGCACAGGGCAAAAGTGTGATCATCATTCAGTTCCTGAAAGGGAAAGAGCGCAGAGAACTGGATTTTCTGGAAGAACTGGAAAATCTGGACATCAAGATTTTCCGTTTCGAGAAGATGGAGGAGTGCTATGAAGATCTGAATGATCAGGAGAAAGCAGAAGAGAATACCAATATTCTTAATGCTCTCAATTTTGCCCGGAAGGTAATTGCTACTCAGGAATGTGATTTTCTGCTTCTTGATGAAATTCTTGGACTTTTGGATTATGGAATCACTACAGAAGAGGCAATCGGAGATATATTGAAAATGAAAGATGAAAGTATGCATATTCTTCTGACGGGACGGAAACTTCCTCATGGTCTTGAGAAATATGTGGATAGTATCACAACATTAACAACAAGGCTGATATCTCCGGAAAATCAGGAAACAACATAAGGAAAGAGGAGGAAAAGATATGGCAATATTTCAAGGTGCAGGTGTAGCAATCGTAACCCCTATGTATGAAGACGGAAGAGTGAACTATGACAAGCTGGAAGAATTGCTGGAATTTCAGATTTCAAACGGCACGGATGCCATTATCATCTGTGGAACTACAGGCGAATCTTCCACATTAACTCATGGGGAACATCTTAAAACAATTAAATTTGCTGTTGATACAGTTAAGAAACGTGTTCCTGTAATTGCAGGGACAGGGTCCAACTGCACGGAAACAGCAGTTATGTTATCCAGGGAAGCTGCTTCTTATGGAGCAGATGCTCTTCTGGTCGTAACTCCTTATTATAACAAAGCCACACAGAAGGGGCTGATTGCACATTATACCACAGTTGCCCAGGCAGTTCCTGACACACCTATTATAATGTACAATGTTCCCAGCCGTACAGGATGTAATATTCAGCCTGCAACAGCAGTGGCACTTGCGAAGAATGTTAAGAACATTGTAGGAGTGAAAGCTGCCAGTGGAGATTTGTCTCAGATTGCGTTGACCATGTCTATGGCTGATGGCTGTCTGGAATTGTATTCCGGAAATGATGATCAGGTACTTCCTGTTCTTTCGCTTGGAGGCCAGGGTGTGATTTCTGTTCTTTCTAATGTTGCTCCAAGACAGACTCATGATATGGTTATGAAGTTTCTGAATGGAGATGTTGAGGGCGCAACAAAAATGCAGCTGAAAGCAATTCCCCTTATAAAGGCATTATTCAGTGAGGTTAATCCTATTCCTGTTAAAACAGCCCTGAATCTTATGGGTATGGAAGTAGGACCGCTTCGTATGCCTTTATGTGAAATGGAAGAAGTAAATAAAGAAAAACTTGCTGAGGCAATGAGAAACTTTGGAATCAGACTTGCGTGAATTTCCTGTATTTTGGGATGAGAGGATATACAAATGGTAAATGTAATTATGCATGGCTGTAATGGCCATATGGGACAGGTCATATCAGAGCTGGTGGAAAAGGACCCGGATGTACAGATCGTTGCAGGAATTGATGTTTCAGATCAGGGAAAGAATAGTTATCCTGTATTCACCAGTCTTCTGGATTGCCAAACACCGGCAGATGTGCTGATTGATTTTTCCTCTGCCAGGGCTACAGATGCACTTCTGGATTATTGCGTAAAACGGAAGCTTCCCATAGTTTTATGTACTACCGGTTTAACAAAAGAACAGCTTCAAAAAGTAGAGTATGTTTCACAGCAAACGGCAGTTCTCAGATCTGCCAATATGTCACTTGGAATTAATACTTTGCTCAAGCTTGTGCAGGACGCTGCAAAAGTACTTGCTTCTGCAGGCTTTGATATGGAGATCGTAGAGAAACATCACAGACTGAAAAAAGATGCACCCAGTGGAACTGCACTTGCTCTTGCAGACAGCCTGAATGAAGCTATGGACCGGCAATATCATTACACTTTCGACAGAAGTGAAAGGCATGATATGAGGGAAGACAGAGAAATAGGTATTTCTTCAGTACGAGGCGGTACGATCGTAGGTGAACATGACGTAATCTTTGCAGGACCTGATGAAGTGATTGAATTTAAGCATACCGCATATTCCAAAACCGTATTTGGAAAGGGCGCTGTGGAAGCTGCCAAATTCCTTGCCGGAAAACCGGCCGGACTCTATGACATGAGTGATGTTATAAGTTCAAAATAAGTGATGAAATGTATAAAAGCTGCTGTATGAAAATATGGCAGCTTTTTTTGTACTGGAATATAATTCCAGAATATTGAAGTTATAATTGAGCATATTAAGGATATAACATAACTTCAGGAAAAGGAGAAAGTTTTATGAAAAATATGAAAAAAATCTTTACAGGTGTTCTGCTTTTGACAGCTTTATGTATGTTCACCGCATGTGGAACAAACAATAATAATGCAGCAGATGAATCAGGGACTGTAAACGAACAGAATAATGCAGGGACAGGTACAAACAATGACAGAAATAATACAGCAGACAATACAGTAACAGAAGACAATACAACAACTACTACCACTACAACTACAACGGAAACCGCTCCGGCAGATAATAATACAGACCGTAACAACAATGGAGATGGAACAGTATCCGGAGAGCTTGGAAATAGTGTCAAGGATCTGGGAGATGGGGTTGGCGATGCAGTTGAAGATGTAGGAGATGCAGTAGGAAACGCCACACGCGGAAGATAAAAAAGTGTTCTTTTTGCAGAAGTCTGGCTTTGCACACTGTTTTTGCAGATGGCAAAGTCAGGCTTTTTTCTTTTATTATTTTATGATATGATAAAAATGTTTTTCTGAATAAGATTTGGGGGATGATTTATCGTGAGATTTCGGCCGTGTATAGATATACATAATGGAAAAGTGAAACAGATCGTTGGAGGAAGCCTTCGAGATTTTAAAGACCATGCACAAGAGAACTTTGTTTCTGAACAGGATGGGGCTTTTTATGCAGAATTGTATAAGAAAGCAGGACTGAGAGGAGGTCACGTGATCCTTCTTAACCGTCAGGACTCTCCTTTATTTGAATCGACCAGGAATCAGGCGTTTAAGGCTCTGAGGACTTATCCGGGAGGACTTCAGATAGGTGGAGGAGTAAACCCAGGCAATGCGGAGGAATATTTATCTGCCGGAGCCAGTCATGTTATTGTTACTTCTTATGTTTTCAGAGATGGTAGAATTTCATGGAAAAACCTGGAAGAGATGGAGAAAACAGTGGGAAAAGATCATCTTGTTCTTGATCTGAGCTGCCGTAAAAAAGAAGGTCTGTATTATATTGTAACGGACCGATGGCAGAAATATACAGAGGTGTCAGTATCCCTGGAAATTTTACATGAACTGGGGAGCCATTGTGACGAATTTCTGATTCATGCAGTGGATGTGGAAGGAAAGGCAAAAGGAATTGAGACAGAGCTTGTACAGCTATTAAGCACGTATACAGAAAAAAATATTACATACGCAGGTGGAGTAGGATCTATGGAAGATATCCGGCTTCTAGGAGAATATGGGAAGAAACGTCTGGATGTGACAGTAGGCAGTGCTCTTGACATTTTTGGAGGTAATATCCCATTTTCGGAACTTGCAAAATTAAGGTAGAATATTTACACAGACATTGACTCAAAAGTTCAGAAAAACTGTAAAAATTTTATAAAATGATGTTAAAATTCAAAAAGATATGGTATAATAAACACATCAAACAGCAAAGGGGATGGATGTATGAAATTTATCATCAGTGGAAAAAATATAGCAGTTAC